>NZ_JALNTQ010000020.1:0-417 GCF_023161745.1 Cobetia sp. 1CM21F
GCTCGCGGCAAGTGCTCACAACGAATTACCTGATCAAGTTAGTTTATCGAGTAGTAGTGTCGGGTCTGTAGCTCAGTTGGTTAGAGCGCACCCCTGATAAGGGTGAGGTCGGCAGTTCAAATCTGCCCAGACCCACCAAAAGCTTCGTGCTTTTGTCGACACGGTTTTGCCGACTTTGGGGCCATAGCTCAGCTGGGAGAGCGCCTGCCTTGCACGCAGGAGGTCAGCGGTTCGATCCCGCTTGGCTCCACCATGAAAGTCCGGTTCAGCTTCTACTACCTGATAACGCTGCACAGTCCACAGTGACAAGCATATCGCCTTCCTCGTGAAGGTTGTGTGACTTCTCACTGTTCTCTGAACAGCCGCTCTTTAACAATGTGAATCATGCTGACGATAGATATGTGCGCCAAGCGCATG
>NZ_JALNTQ010000003.1:0-128572 GCF_023161745.1 Cobetia sp. 1CM21F
GTGAGAGTAGGTCATCGTCAGGCACTTATACTGAACCGCCCCTGCAGCCTTGCTGCAGGGGCGGTTCTCTTTGTGGTCAGTAAAAGCTGCGTAGAGAGTCCTGCATGCGAATCGGCTGTGGGCGAAAGAAAAGAGCTTTGCCCAAGCAACGCGCACATGACACAAGAAGGCCCCTGTCGAAATATCGACAGGGGCCTTTTATCTTCAGGGCCAGTGAAGTTTCAGTGCGCCATCACATCAGGGCGAGACTTCGTAGAGTTCGATGGGCGTGCCGTCAGGGTCTGCCAGGAAGGTGAAGCGAGCGCCGGTGTATTCATCGACACGTATCGGCTCTGGCGAGGCGCCACGCGCGATCAGCAGCTCGACACAGGTATCGATGTCTTCCGTCGCCAGCGCCAGGTGACGAAGGCCACAGGCTTCCGGATAGCTGGGGCGCTCAGGCGGCGAGGGGAAGGAGAACAGCTCCAGCTGGATGCCGCCCGGCAGGCGCAGATCGAGCTTGTAGCTGTCGCGGGCCTCACGATAGGCCTCGTTGATCACCTGCGCATCCATGACCTCGAGATAGAAGCGCCTGGCGCGAGGGTAATCCGCGGTGATCAGCGCCACGTGATGCACCCGCGTCAGAGGCAGGCGGGGTGTCGGGGTAGCGTCTGAAGCCATGGAGGGACTGTCCGTTGTCATGTTGTGCTCCTGCAGAGTGTTCGGTGCGATGAACGATACGACGAACTGTGTGATGAGCTGTGTGGATGGACCGTACGGTGAACTCCTGACTGACATCCTGATGAAAGAAGGCGCCCACTGGGCGCCTTCTTTGATTGGAGCAATCACTGGCCAGCCCGTGCGCTATCTCAGCGACACAGGGTTTCCAGGGCTTCGATCAGGCTGTCCATCTCGGCATCGGTACCGATGCTGATGCGCAGATAGTCACGCAGTGCGTCGGTGTTGAAGTGGCGCACCAAGATGCCCTGTTCGCGCAGGCCGATGAACAGCTTGCCGGCATCGTGGGTCGGGTGAGTCGCCAGCACGAAGTTGGTCTGCGAGGGCAGGATCTCGAAGCCCAGCGCGGCCATGCGATCGCGCGTCTGCTCGCGAGTGGTGATAACCCGTGTGCGGCACTCATCGAAATAGTCGGGATCACTGAGCGCAGCGACGCCGACCTGTTCGGCCAGGCGATCGATGGGGTAGGAGTTGAAGGAGTCCTTTACGCGCTCCAGACCCTCGATCAGCTCACGCGAGGCCACGGCATAGCCAAGACGAATGCCCGCCAGGCTGCGCGACTTAGAGAAAGTGCCCGTCACGACCAGATTCGGATACTGATGAATCAGCGGGATGGCGCTTTCGCCGCCGAAGTCCACGTAGGCCTCGTCGACCAGTACCACGCTCTGCGGATTGCGCTCCAGCAGCGCGGCAATCGCCTTGCGGCCATGGCCATGCCCTGTCGGGGCGTTGGGGTTGGCGAAGATGATGCCGCCATTGTCGTTGCCGAAGGCTTCCAGATCGACTTCCCAGTTGTCGGTCAGTGCGATGCTGCGCGACTCGATGCCATACATGCGGCAGTAGACCGGGTAGAAGCTGTAGCTGATGGACGGCAGCAGCAGCGGCTTGTCCTGACGGAAGAATGCCTGGAAGGCCAGCGCCAGCACCTCATCGGAGCCATTGCCGACGAAGACTTCCTCGGCGGCCACATGAAAGGTATCGGCCAGGGCGGCGCGCAGCGAGCGGGAGCTCGGGTCCGGGTAGCGGCGCAGATCGGAGGCATTGAACTCGCGCAGCGTCTGCTCCACGGCGGGCGCCGGCGAGTAGGGGTTCTCGTTGGTGTTCAGCTTGATCAGCTGCTCACGCGGTTGTTCGCCGGGGACGTAGGGGGTCAGGTCGTGGACCTGGGGGCTCCAGTACTTGCTCATGATTTCTCGCCGCTGGTGACAGTGCATGACCCGTGTCATGGATGCTTTTCATGTTGCCCGCTGGATCGTCGCGGTACAAGCACCGGCATGCGCTCTGAGTGAGTCATGAGGGGCATTGGAGCGGTGATTGAAGGCTGTTACGAAGGACTGTCGAGAGAGACTGTTGCGAAGCACTGTCGGGAGAGAGTGTTGCGAAGCACTGTCGGGAGAGAGTGTTGTGAAGAACTGTCGGGAGAGGGTGTTGTGAAGGGCTGTCGTGAGGGGGTGTTGAAAGAAGCCCAGGAGTGGCCGCACGGCGGGCCTCGCCCATTGTTGCCATGCCGGCATTATTCTCGTGCGATGTGCGTGCTTGAAGCAGCGCTCGGTGTGCCGCATGTCACAGGCATGCTTGCCCAGCTCGTGCGACCTTGCACGGTGAGGACGCTGGGTGAAGTCCTGCAATTCAAGGAGTCCCGATGACTGCCAACACCAATGCCCCGTACGCTGACACCCTGCTCGATCCGGTCAAGCTCGGTGATCTGACCTTGCCCAACCGCATCCTGATGGCACCGCTGACACGTGCTCGTACCCCCGACAGCGTGCCCGGTGAGCTGCAGCAGGCCTATTACGGTCAGCGTGCCGGTGCCGGCCTGATCATCAGTGAGGCGACCAACATCTCGCCCACCGCACGTGGCTATGTCTACACGCCGGGCATCTGGACCGATGAGCAGGAAGCGGGCTGGAAGGGCGTCGTCCAGGCGGTGCACGCCAAGGGCGGTCGTATGGCGCTGCAGCTGTGGCACGTCGGGCGTGTCTCGCATGAGATGGTGCAGCCGGATGGCCAGCAGCCGGTCGCGCCGAGCGCCCTGCGCGGTGAAGGCGCCCAGTGCTTCGTCGAGTTCGAGGACGGCACCAGCGGACGTCACCCCACCAGTACGCCGCGCGCCCTGGAGACGGACGAGATTCCCCAGCTGATCGAGGACTATCGTCAGGCCGCCGTGCGCGCCAAGCGTGCCGGTTTCGACATGATCGAGGTGCACGCCGCCAACGCCTATCTGCTCAACCAGTTCATGGCCACCGGCACCAATCAGCGCACTGACCAGTACGGTGGCTCGGTCGAGAACCGTGCGCGCCTGACGCTGGAAGTCGTCGATGCCGTCGCCGAAGTCTTCGGCCCTGAGCGTACCGGCATCCGCCTGACGCCCTTCATCGAGATCTTCGGTCTGACCGATGACGAGCCGGAAGAGATGGCCTTCTACATGGCCGAGCAGCTCTCCAGACGTGGCATCGCCTATGTGCACGTCAACGAGCCGGACTGGGCCGGTGGCGACATCAAGTTCAGCGATGACTTCCGTCGTGCCCTGCGCGAGCGCGTCACGGGCGCGCTGATCTTCTGTGGCCATTACGACGGTGAGAGCGCGGCACGTATCATCGATGAGGGCATCGCGGATGCCGTCGCCATCGGGCGCCCGTATATCGCCAACCCGGACCTGGTCGAGCGCATTCGCCTCGGCGCTGAACTCAACGAGCAGGACCCGGACACCTTCTACGGTGGTGGCGCCAAGGGTTACACCGACTATCCGTTTCTCGATAATGGCCATGATCGCCGCGGCTGAGGCCGACACGATTTAGCGAATGGTGTTCGATAAACGCCATCGGGGGTGGCCTCTCGGGGCGGATACCCGCTATTCTTGAGCGTGGAAGCTTGTGAGCGGTCTGCCTGCCAAACCGGCAGACCGCTCGCCGTCGATAGCGCTGACGCTGCTATCGAGTCATCGCCTTAAGGAGGATTCAATGCAGATCAGGACTCTGATGGTGGGAGCCGCGCTGATGGTCGGTCTCGCCGGGTGCGCATCAACGGCCCAGACCAATGACGGAGCCGCTGACAACAGCGCCACCGAGACAGCCAGCGAGCAGGTTGCCGTCTACAAGGGCACCCTGCCGTGTCGTCGTTGCACGGGCATTGACCTCGATGTACGCCTCAAGGGTGCCGAAGAGGCAGCCCAGGATGAGCGTACCTTCAGTCTCGATGCCACCTATCGTGATCATCCGCAGCAGCCGGATCCGGAGCATTACGAAGGCCAGTGGGACGTGCTGTCCGGTACCGTGACGGACCCGAACGCGACCGTCTATGAGCTGACGCCGGACGGCGAAGGCCAGACCTACTACTTCCTGCGTCTGGATGCCCAGACCCTGGAGCTGGTCGACCCGCAGAAGCGTCGCTTCCAGAACGGTGAGACACTGCGCCTCAAGCGCCAGTAAGCGTGCCGTGCGCCACAAGGCGATCGTGAGCACAAGGAAGGCGGCGCAAGCCGCCTTCCTTGTGTCTGGCCGTTGGAAATCCACGGCTGACGACATTCCGCCACGGCGCCGAGAATCATTTCTTCCCGACAGGATTGTCTGATGGCGAAAGCAAAGAGCGCCTTCGTATGTACCGAATGCGGTAGCGAATTCTCGAAGTGGCAGGGCCAGTGCAGCGGCTGCCGCGAGTGGAACACCCTGCAGGAAATCCGCGTCGGCGCCACGGTATTGCCCGGCGCCGCCCCCGCTGCGGGGGCCGTCGCCGGTGGTACCGCGCGTAGCGCCAGCAATGGGCGGGGCGGCTACGCCGGCACGCTCAGCGACAACGTGACCGATCTTTCCAATGTCTCGCTGGCCGAGGTGCCGCGCTTCTCCTCGACCTTCGGAGAGTTCGACCGCGTGCTGGGCGGCGGGCTGGTGCCAGGTTCCGCCGTGCTGCTCGGTGGCCACCCGGGGGCCGGCAAGTCGACACTGCTGCTGCAGACCGCCTGCAAGCTCGCCCAGCACAAGCGCTCACTCTACGTCACTGGCGAGGAATCGCTGTCGCAGGTGGCGATGCGCGCCCATCGTCTGCAGCTGCCGACCCAGGGGCTCAAGATGCTGGCCGAGACCAGCGTCGAGACGATTCTGGCCACCGCCGAGCGCGAGAAGCCCGAGGTGCTGATCATCGACTCCATCCAGACCATGCATCTGGAGGATCTGTCATCCGCGCCGGGGGGTGTCTCGCAGGTGCGTGAGTCCGCCGCCGCGCTGACCCGCTTCGCCAAGCGAACCAATACCGTGCTGCTGCTGGTCGGCCACGTGACCAAGGACGGCTCGCTGGCCGGGCCCAAGGTGCTGGAGCACATGATCGACGCCTCCCTGCTGCTGGAGGGCGATGGCGATTCGCGCTTCCGCACGCTACGTGGCCAGAAGAACCGCTTCGGCGCGGTCAACGAGCTGGGCGTGTTCGCCATGGTCGAGCTGGGCCTGAAGGAGGTGAAGAATCCCAGCGCGATCTTCCTGTCGCGCAGCGAGGAGCAGTCCTCCGGCAGTCTGGTGATGGTGGTGTGGGAGGGCACGCGACCGATCCTGATCGAAGTGCAGGCCTTGCTGGATGACTCGCCGCTGGGCAATCCCCGCCGTGTCGCCGTCGGCCTGGACGGCAATCGCCTGTCGATGCTGCTGGCAGTGCTCAACAAGCATGGCGGCCTGTTCACCGGCGATCAGGATGTCTTCCTGAACGTGGTCGGCGGGGTCAAGGTGCTCGAGACCAGCGCCGACCTCGCGGTGCTGTGTGCGGTGGTCTCCAGCCTGCAGAACCGTCCGCTGCCGCGCGAGCTGGTGGTGTTCGGCGAGGTGGGGCTGTCCGGCGAGATCCGTCCGGTGCCGAGTGGTCAGGAGCGCATCGTCGAGGCCGCCAAGCATGGCTTCACGCGCGCCATCGTGCCCAAGGGCAATGCCCCCAAGAATCCGCCCAAGGGCATGACCATCGTGGCGGTCGACAAGCTGTCCCAGGCACTGGAAGCCCTGTGACATCTGCGCCTTCCGTGTGAGCCTGCCGCACGGGGACATCGTGGTGTGACGTTGCATGCAACGAACAAGGCCAGCCTCGCGGCTGGCCTTGTTCGTATGGGGTTTTCTCCGAGCACGAAGCTCAGTCTGTCTTGTCAGTCCTGCTTGTCAGTCCTGCTTGTCAGTCCTGCTTGTCAGTCCTGCTTGTCAGTCCTGCTTGTCAGTCCTGCTTGTCAGCCTGACGGGCGGCGTGAGCACAGGCCTTGAGGCGTGAGACCAGAAGCTCGACTCCGCGCTCGCGCATCAGTTCTTCATTGCGCCCCGGTACCTCTTCGACATCGCCTGCGTAGGCATTGATGGCGGCTTCGACCGAGCTCTCGCGCAGCAGGTGCAGCATCGGGTAGGGCGAGCGGTTGGTGTAGTTGGCCGCGTCGTCTTCCTCGGTATCCTCGAACACGTATTCCGGGTGGAAGCTGGCCAGCTGATAGATGCCTTCATAGCCCTGCATTTCGAGCAGCGCCTCGGCGTAGTCGAGCAGCTCGAGGTAGGTATCGAAGTCGCGGAAGCCGTCCTTGAAGATCACCAGCGTCGTCTCGGCGTCACGATTGGCGTCCAGGTTCAGCAGCTCGTCGCCGAGTGCCTGCAGGCTGCGCTCGAGCCCTGCTCCGGGCACCACGGCATACTGGATGCTGTTGCGTGCCATCTCGCGCGCGGCAAACGGGCACAGATTGTCAGCGATGATGTGCGTCTCGACCCACTGGCGCGTGGCGTCGATGGCCTCGGCTTCGCTGGCATCCAGCGGCGGGGTATAGCCACCCGCCGTCTCGGGAGTCGTGGTATCGGTCGGCGTAGCGTCGGTGGTCATGGCGTCAGGGTCCGCAGCGGTGTCAGGAACGGGTATTGTCACTGCTCGGGCGCGGCATGGCCAGCGCCGTGTCTTCTCGTCTCTCTTCGTTTCTCGTTATCGTGTCTCGTCACCGTGTTCCGTGATCATGTCTCTTCATCGTCTCTCTTCAACATATCTCTTTCTAGGGAAAGGGCCGCAAGGTCACAGGTCGCTGTCGAGCATGTGGCGGCCCTGTTTCATTAGTGATTTCAGCGATAGACTTATCACCGCTGGTTTCAAGCCCGCCCCGAGAACGCTCAGGGACATTGCGGCTACCGGCTGACGACTTCTTTCCTGCCTCGCCACGGAGATACTTCTTGTCCGCTGATACTCCGCCTCCTTCCTCGCCGCCCCCCGAATCTCCCGAATCTACCGAGACGGCAGAGGGGCCCGAGCACACCAGTGCCGCGGCCTATCGTCTGTCGCGACTGTTGCCCTTTCTCGGCTGGATGCGTCAGCTGTCGCCCGGAGATGCGCGTTCTGATCTGATCGCGGGCCTGAGTGGCGCGGTGCTGGTGCTGCCCCAGGGGGTAGCCTATGCGTTGATCGCCGGCCTGCCTCCGGCGCATGGGCTGTATGCCGCCATCGTGGTGGCGATCATCGCCGGCCTGTTCGGCAGTTCGCGGCATATGGTCAGTGGCCCGGCCGCGGCGATCTCGATGGTGGTGTTCGGTACCGTCTCGACCCTGGCCGCGCCGGGCAGCCCCGAATACCTGCCGCTGGTGCTGGCGCTGACCTGCATGGTCGGCATCATCCAGCTGTCGTTGGGGCTGATGCGTATGGGGGCGCTGGTCAATCTCATCTCACACACGGTGGTGATCGGCTTCACCGCCGGCGCCGGGGTCTTGATCGCCACCAGTCAGCTCAAGCACCTGTTCGGCATCGCGCTTGGCGATGCCTCGAGCTTCCTCGGCACCTGGTGGACGCTGCTCGGGCATCTAGGCGATACCTCGTGGGCCACGCTGATCACGGGGCTCAGCACCTTGCTCACGGCCGTGCTGGTCCGGCGATTGAATCGCAAGCTGCCGTGGATGCTGGTGGCGATGGCCGTCGGCTGCGGTGTCGCGGCATTGCTCGGCGGCAGCGCGGCAGGTATCCCGATGGTCGGCGCCCTGTCCGGCAGCCTGCCGCCGTTTTCCCTGCCGCCGCTGGGCTTTGACACCCTGCGCTCGCTGGGCGGGGCGGCCTTCGCGCTGGCGGTGCTCGGCTTGATCGAGGCGGTCTCCATCGCGCGCGCCATCGGCGTACGCTCGCATCAGCGTATCGACGGCAACCAGGAGTTCATCGGCCAGGGGCTGTCGAATCTGGCGGGCAGTTTCTTCTCGTGCTTTGCCGGCTCCGGCTCCTTCACGCGCTCCGGTGCCAACTATGATGCCGGCGCCCGCACCCCGCTGTCGGTGGTGGTGGCGGCACTGATCGTGCTGGCGGTGCTGTTGCTGGTGCCTGACGTGACCGCTTGGCTGCCGTTGCCGGCGATGGCGGGCCTGATCATGGTGATCGCCGCCAACCTGATCGAAGTCGCTCATATCCGTCAGATTCTGGCCGTCAGCCGCGAAGAGGCGGTGGTGCTGGTGATCACCTTCCTCGCTACCCTGCTGTTGCCGCTGGAGTTCGCCATCTTCGCCGGAGTGCTGGTCTCACTGGTGCTGTATCTGAACCGCACCTCACGGCCCCGTCTGGTCGAGATGGCGCCAGATCCGGAACACCCGGAGCTTGGAGTGCGCAATGCCGAGCGTTATCAGCTGGCCCAGTGCCGGGAAGTGGTGATTCTGCGTGTGGATGGTTCGCTGTTCTTCGGGGCGGTCGACCATGTCCAGCGCAAGCTGGCGCGCTATACCGGCAAGCACGTCATTCTGCTGGGCACCGGCTGCAACTTCATCGATATCGCGGGCGCCGAGATGCTCGAGATCGAGCAACGTCGCCTGCGCGATGCCGGCGGCAGTCTCAGCATGTGCGGCTTTCGCATGTACGCGCTGGAAGTGATGGAGCGCGGTGGCTTCCTCGAGCGCATGGGGCGTGAGAACTACTTCCATACCGCCGAGGCGGCGATCGCCTCGCTGCGCGACTCGGTCGCCGAAGCGCATCGCGCCCACGGAGAACAACCCGCTGCCTGCCCCGATTGTCAGCTGTTCGGTCCGGCCGGGATCGGGCCGGGGCAGGGGGTGCGCCTGACGCCACCGTTGGCGTGAAAGCACAAGGCTGGGGGCGGCTGCACGCTTGCGCTAGAATATGGCCCCTTGATGGTGCGGCCAGTCAGCCAGTCGCCGCCCATTGCCTCAATCCTGTTCTGTCTGCCGAGAGATGCCCATGAGTTTGCCCACCGTGGCGGCCAGCTGCGACCTGATTCGCGACGGCCGTCCGTTGATCGATGTGCGTGCGCCGGTCGAATTCGCCGCTGGTGCCTTGCCGGGTGCCGTCAATCTGCCGCTGATGGATGATGAGGAGCGTCATCGCGTCGGGGTGCAGTACAAGCAGGTCGGCCCGGAATCGGCGGTACATCTTGGCCATCAACTGGTCAGCGGCGGGATCAAGCGCGCACGTATCCGCGCCTGGGTCGAGCACGTCGAGCGGCACCCTGACGCGATTCTCTATTGCTTCCGCGGCGGCATGCGTTCCCAGCTCAGTCAGCAGTGGCTGCAGGAAGCGGGGATCGAGCGTCCGCGCATCGAGGGCGGCTGGAAGGCCATGCGTCAGCAGCTCTGTCAGCATATCGATGAGCGTGCCGAGCAGGCCCCGATGCTGTTGATCGGCGGGCTGACCGGCTGCGCCAAGACCGAGCTGATCCATGCGCTGGACAATGGCATCGACCTGGAAGGCTGTGCGCGTCACAAGGGTTCGGCCTTCGGCCGCCACCCCTTCCCGGCGCCGAGCCAGATCGACTTCGAGCACCGCATCGCCGCCGAGATGCTCACGCTTGAGGATGAAGCGCCGACCATCATGGAAGACGAGTCGCGCTTCATCGGCAGCGTCAACATTCCGCTCGCCACCTGGCGCGCGATGGAGCAGGCGCCGTTGATCCGCGTCGAGATGCCGCTGGATTGGCGAGTCGTGCAGATTCAGAAGGACTATATCGAGGGGCTGTGGTCCACCTACAGTCGTCACTATGGTGCCTTCCTCGGCTGGACCCTGATGCAGCGCCAGCTGCGTCAGGCGCTGCTGCGTCTGCGCAAGCGCCTGGGCAGTGCGCGCCTTGCTCGTCTGGTGCGCATGCAGGACATCGCCTTCCAGGAGCACAAGCGCGGCAACCCCATTGCCCATGAAGGCTGGCTGGCGCCGCTGCTCAGCGAGTATTACGACCCGATGTACCGCTATCAGCTCGAGAAGCACGAGCGCACCTTCCTGCACGTCGGCGACTGGGACAACAGCCTTGCCTTCGCGCGTGAGTGGAGCGCCAATCACCGCTGGCAGCGCTGACATCCCTCACGGGCGCCGGTCAGCGCTCACGCATTCAGCCAGTCCACCAGCAGGCGGTCCAGCAGGGCCGCCTGACGATCAAAGCGCTTCGGGTCCTCCAGCAACGTCTCGCGTGACTGCACGCCATTGCCCTCCAGGGGCGCGGGATGGCGGGCCAGGCGGTCCTGCGTGGCCGCCGCATCCATGTGCGGATGGAAGTTGAGCGCCACCACGCGACCCTCATCCCAGCTGAAGCCGGCCACTGGCGTATGCTCGCTGCTGGCCAGCAGCTCGCAGTCTTCCGGCAGTCCGCAGATCTCCTTGTGCCACATCAAGGCCTCGAACTCGGTGGGTAGCCCCAGCGGGCACTCGTTGCTGCGCGTCAGCGTGGCCCAGCGACGCTGCGGCACCACGGCGGACGAGACGATCGCCCCCATCTGCTCGGCGATCAGTCGCGCCCCCAGGCCAACCCCCAGCAGCGGGCGATTGCTGTTCAGCGTGCGCCGAATCAACTTGCGCTGCAGGCGCAGCGACTGCTGTTCGGCGGGCGAGGCGGGCTGTGCGGCGCTCGACAGGCGTTGCGGACCATCCAGCACCACCAGCGCATGGAAATCATCGATGCCCGGCAAGGCTTCGCCTGCCAGCGGGAAGCTGGTGTTGAAGCTGTGCCCCATGCCGGAAAGCCAGTCCTTGAGACGTAGCGGACTCTGCCAGTCATGCGCTAGCGTTGCGGTATCGGCGGCTGAATCTGGTTCAGTGTCAGGGAGTTGCCCCTGATGTATGAAGTAAAGATGCATGGCTTCATCATGCGTGAGCGCCATGTCAGCGTAAAGGCCCCAGTGCCGGCATATCAGTACTTGCACCGGGCGAACCAGCCGCGACACGACAAGGAGAGAACCGCATGCGGGCCGAACTGCTCGAACAGATCTACACCGTGGTGGCGCAGATTCCCGAAGGCCGCATCACCACCTACGGCCGTATCGCCAAGATGACCGATGGCGCCAGCGCGCGCATGGTCGGCTCGGCGATGCGTCACCTGCCGGATGGCCATCAGTTGCCGTGGCATCGCGTGATCAATGCCTCGCTCAAGGTCACCGAGCACGGCGGGGCAGTGCGCCAGCGGGAAAAGCTGCGCAGCGAAGGCATCCTGTTCGATGGTGCCGGCCGCGTGCCGACGGAGTGCCTGTGGCCCTGAGGTGTGCGGCAGCACGGCAGCGCTCGAGCAGGCTCGCGCCCATCCGGCTACGCGCGGGCGCTACCCTTTCGCCTATCCTATCGCATACCCTATAGCGACCTCCGGTGACATCGCGGCTGGCGGAGCCAAGACGCCAGCGCGAACGCCGCATATTGAATAGTGAAGTGAGAATAGAGCCGTCATGACTCAGCCTGTATCCGGTTTCCGTGCGCGCCTTGATGCGCTGGCCCCCGTGCGCCGTACTGCCTTCATGGCGGCGCTGACCGAGCGACTCCTGCCCAATGCCGGCTTCTACGCCGAAGCCAATGGCACGGCCAGCGCGCTGGACACCACGCGTGAGCTGCGCAAGCTGCTGGACCTCGTCTGGGAGCAGCTGCGCGTGCGCGATGCCAAGATCGATTTCTCGCTGCAGGCCGAGAAGGTCACCGCCTTCGAGCCCGCCGAGGAGGACGACAGCTTCGGCGCGCGCCGCGCCCTGGAAGCCGTGATGGCGCTGACCGCCTGCATCGATGTGCTGATCAGCGAAGAGCCGGAAGCCGCGCTCAAGATCAGCCGTCTGTCCGCCGATGGCGTGCGCGCGCTGATCGACCTGCAGGCTGGTGAGGGCATCGAGCAGGAAGCGCTGGAAACCATGATTCGCGAGCATCCGTTGATGATCGATGAGCGTGACTTCCAGGACGCCGTGCTCGAGAGCGTCGAAGCCCCGCAGCTGTCCCGCGATGACTGGCGCGCGCTCAAGCAGTTGGGCCGCAATGAAGATGTCAGCAATCTCGGGCTATCCTTGCAGGACTGAGCGGCCCGATTCGGGCCATCCTGGTGCCAGTGATGACTGGCCAGCCGTTGTTGGAGAGACAGATGAGCGACACCCGTCAGCAGGATTCTTCTCCGATGAACGCAGCGCTGAATGGCGTGATTCAGGCGCGTCTGGACGCCATGCGTGAGCGTCTCGCGCAGCCGACGCTGAGCGCGGCGGATGTGCATGCGCTGCGCGTCGACTGCAAGCAGCTGCGCGGCTGGTGGCAACTGCGGCGTGAGTCACTGGGCAAGTCGGCGGTGAGTGAGCATCAGGCGCGTCCGCGCGCCGTCGCCAAGGCATTGGCCGGGCCGCGCGAGGCGCACATGCTGCGCAAGACCCATGGTCGCGCCTACGCCTGGGTGGATGAGCGCAGTCAGCGCCTGCTGGATGCGCTGCGTCCGGGGCTGACCAGTGCCGCGCTCAGCGAGCCCGAAGGCGAGCTGGATCACGCGCCGCTCGAGACGCTGCTGGGCGAAGAGCGGGCGGCCTGGCAGGCGGCACCGCTGACGGTGGAGGAGCTCAACATCGGGCTGGAGTTCAGTCGTCATCGCATCAGCAAGCTTGCGGCGCAGGTGGCCAGCAAGCGTGAGATCGAGACCTCTCACCGGCTGCGCAAGTGGGTCAAGTACCGCATGTTCCAGCTGGCACTGGCGCACGAGGCGCTGGGTGAAGCAGCCGCGCGGGAGCTCGAGTCACCGAGTCACGGACGGCGCCGCGAGCCGGAACTGCTCGACAAGGCGGCCGCGCGGCTGGGCAATCAGCATGATCTGGCGGAGCTGGCGCTGTGGGTCGGGGAGCGCGTGATGCTGCCTGCCGCCGAGAAGCACCTGGTCGCGGACATCATGGCGCTTGCCGACCAGCGACTCGCGCAGGCGCTCAAGCCGCTGAAGAAGCTGGGCTACGTCTGAGCGAAAGAGGCTGTCCCTGAAGACACGAACGCCGCCATTCCCTGAGGAAATGGCGGCGTTCGCGTTTCTGCCTGAACTACCTGCGGCTGCGCTTACAGGCGCATCTCGATACCGCGTGCGGCCATATGCGCCTTGGCCTGGGGGATCGTGTACTCGGCGAAGTGGAAGATGCTGGCGGCCAGCACCGCATCCGCACCGCCATCGAGCACGCCATCCACCAGATGGTCGAGGGTGCCGACACCGCCGGAGGCGATCACCGGCACGCTGACGGCGTCGGAGATGGCGCGTGTCACGCCGAGATCGAAACCGGCCTTGGTGCCATCGCGGTCCATGCTGGTCAGCAGCAGCTCGCCGGCGCCCAGCTCGACCATCTTATTCGCCCACTCGACGGCGTCGAGTCCGGTCGGCTTGCGGCCGCCGTGGGTGAAGATCTCCCAGCGCGGTGTCTCGCCGTCCTGGCTGACGCGCTTGGCATCGATGGCGACCACGATGCACTGGCTGCCGAAGCGTTCTGCGGCTTCACGCACGAAGTCCGGGTTGAACACGGCGGCGGTGTTGATCGAGACCTTGTCCGCGCCGGCATTCAGCATGGTGCGAATGTCTTCACAGGTGCGGATGCCGCCCCCCACCGTCAGCGGGATGAACACCTCACCGGCGATGCGCGACACCATTTCGACCGTGGTGCCACGGTTGTCGACGCTGGCGGTGATGTCGAGGAAGGTGATCTCGTCGGCGCCTTGCTCGTTGTAGCGCTTGGCGACCTCGACCGGGTCACCGGCATCGCGGATACCGACGAAGTTGACGCCCTTCACGACACGACCGGCGTCGACGTCCAGACACGGGATGATGCGTTTGGCGAGTGCCATGATCGCTCCCCTCAGGCCTTGCGGCCGGTGATGGAGTCGGACAGCGCCTGCGCTTCGGCGATGTCCAGGCTGCCTTCATAGATGGCGCGGCCGGTGATGGCACCGAGGATGCCCTGATCGGCCACTTCGGCCAGGCCACGGATGTCATCCAGGTTGGTCACGCCGCCGGACGCGATTACCGGGATACCGCCTTCGCGGGCCAGTGCCACGGTGGCTTCGATGTTGACGCCCTGCATCATGCCGTCGCGGGCGATGTCGGTGTAGACGATGGAGGACACGCCGTCGTTGGCGAAGCGCTTGGCCAGCTCGGTGGCCTTGATGGTGGAGACTTCGGCCCAGCCATCGGTGGCCACGAAGCCGTCACGCGCATCGAGACCGACGATGATGCGGCCCGGGAAGGCACGGCACATCTCGGCGACGAAGGCCGGTTCCTTCACGGCCTTGGTGCCGATGATGACCTGACCGACACCGGCTTCCAGGTAGTGCTCGATGGTCGCGGCATCACGGATGCCACCACCGATCTGGATCGGCAGCTCCGGGTAGGCGCGGGCGATGCGTGTCACGGCGTCGCCATTGACCGGCTTGCCTTCGAAGGCACCGTTGAGATCGACCAGATGCAGACGACGGCCACCGGCCTCGACCCAGCGCGCGGCCATGGCCAGCGGGTCATCGCCGTAGTTGGTGGAGTCTTCCATGCGGCCTTGCTTCAGGCGTACGCACTGACCGTCCTTGAGATCGATCGCGGGGATTACCAGCATGTCGGGTGTCCTCTCGGCGTGTCTGGGCACGCCTGTATTGTCGTCGGTATATCGAAGGCGGATGTATCGGCGTCCGTCACGCGAGACAGACGCCGAGGGTCACGCGGGCGAGCCTTCAGGGCTGCCAGCGGACGAAGTTCTCGAGCAGCTTGAGGCCGGCGGCCGCGCTCTTCTCCGGGTGGAACTGCACCGCGAACAGGCTGCCCTCACCGATGGCGACGTGCGCCTCGGCACCGGCGTAGTGCGTGGCGCCGTAGACCTTGGAGCGCTCGCTGGCCGACACATAGAAGCTGTGCACGAAGTAGAAGCGCGAGTTGTCCTCGATACCTTCCCACAGCGCGTGGCCCTGGGTGTGCGCGACATGATTCCAGCCCATGTGCGGCACCTTGAGGCGCTGGCCGTGCTCGTCCAGCTGCTGGTCATCGAAGCGTTTCACGTCGCCCTTGAAGTAGGCGAGGCAATCGATGCCACCGTTCTCTTCGCTGCGCTCCATCAGCATCTGCTGACCGACGCATACGCCCAGCAGCGGCTTGCTGTGGTTGCTCAGCAGCTCGCCGACCAGACCGCGCAGCTCGGCGCGTTCAAGCTCGCCCATGCAGTCACGGATGGCGCCCTGGCCAGGCAGCACCACGCGGGTGGCACCGCGGATGGCGCGCGGGTCGCTGGTGATCACGACATTCTCGTCAGCCACGTGCTCAAGCGCCTTGGCGACGGAGTGCAGGTTGCCCATGCCATAGTCGATGACGGCAATCGTCATGTCTTTCTCCCGAAGGCCGGAGCAGGCTCCGGCGCTGGATGTCAGGCGTCTGGCGCCCGGATCATTCGTTTACAGCGAGCCCTTGGTGGAGGCGATACGGCCTCCCATGCGCTCGTCCTCTTCCACCGCCATGCGCACGGCACGGCCGAAGGCCTTGAAGATGGTCTCGGCCTGGTGGTGGGCATTGAAGCCCTTGAGGTTGTCGATATGCAGGGTGGCGCCAGCGTGATTGACGAAGCCCTGGAAGAATTCCCAGAACAGCTGGGTATCGAAGCGACCGATGTTGCCGCGGGTGAACTCGCACTGCATGAACAGACCCGGACGACCGGAGAAGTCGATCACCACGCGAGACAGGGCTTCATCCAGCGGCACGTAGGCATGGCCGTAACGGCGGATGCCGGCCTTGTTGCCCAGCGCCTGCGCGAAGGCCTGACCCAGGGTGATGCCGATGTCCTCGACGGTGTGGTGGTCATCGATATGCAGGTCGCCATCGCAGTCGACCTCGATGTCGATCACGCCGTGACGGGCGATCTGGTCCATCATGTGTTCGAGGAAGGGCACGCCAGTGTTGGCGCTCAGCTTGCCTTCACCGTCCAGATTGATGCGGACCCGGATCTTGGTTTCCGAGGTGTTGCGATGAACTTCGGCGATACGCTCTACCATGATGTCTCTCCAGCGGTCGGTGACGCCATCAGCGGCTTCGAGGCCGATGGGGTCTGGGCGCAGTCTGGGGCCTTTGGTAAGAGAGGCGTGTGTCCAGTCCGGCCGGGAAGTGCGCATCATGTGGTTATTGTCATGTGATGTCGCAATCGAAATCGTGATCAGGGCATTGACGACGGCAGAGAGCCGTCGGCGGGGCGCTTGATCGGCGGCAGGCGCGTCGTCTTTGTGCCTGCCCGACCCGTCATTATAGAGAAAGGACAATGGCATCCGCTACAATGGCGGGCATTCATATCGCGGGCGAGGATCTCACCATGCCGGTCACTCTTCAGATGATCGATCACTCACGCTGGCAAACCGATGAGCAAGTCCGTATCGATCTGTCGCGTATCTATCACGAAGCCCCCAGTGAGCGTCTCCCGCTCGCCCCGGATGACTTCATTCAGGCCAATCTCGCCGCGGGACACCGCTTCTGCAGCGCCTTCTTCAACGATCGTCATATCGGCGCGCTACTCTGCGAGGATGAAGGCGATGCCTGGAAGATCAGCCATTGCTGCGTGCGCAAGAGCACGCGTCGACGCGGTGTCGGTACGCGCCTGATGGCGCTGCTGTCGCTGGAAGCGGCCAGTGCCCAGCGTCTGCTGGTCGTGCCGAGTCAGGGATTGACCCTGGCCGACGAGCTGCTGGTATCACGTCTGGGCTATGTGCGAGACCCTGCCCGCGACGGCTTCGTGCTGGCGCAGGAGTGACCCCGGTCGTTGCCGGATGCGGAACTGACGTCAACGCGACCTGTCCACCGGCTGTGTCATCATCGTTTCTGTCTTGAGGCTGTCTCGCTGTGCGGGAGGGTGGCGCGCAGCGCTCGAGCTAGATGATGAGCGGGAGAAAGGGCATCGCCTGATGCCACGAGTCACCAGCGCCATTCCATATGCTGCCCTCTGGAGTGAGGGCACCGTAGCAATTCTCATCGTGTCAAAGGGAGGACGCAGATGAAAGCACTGTTCAGAGCCTTGCTGGCCATCGTCGGAGTACTGGCGTTGGTGGTCGTGGCAGGGGTGATCTATGTCACCACCTTCCTCGATCCGAATGATCTCAAGCCGCGACTGGTCAAGGCGGTCAAGGACCAGGCGGGGCTGGAACTGGCCCTGAACGGCCCGCTGGACTGGTCCTTCTATCCACGTCTCGGCGTCAGCGTCGAGGACGCCGAAGCCTGGCTGCCGGAGCAGGAGCGTGACCAGTCACCGTTTGCCTCCTTTACCCGCGCGGAAGTCGGCGTGTCCTTCACGCCACTGCTGAGCGGTGAAGTCGAAGTCGAAGGCGTCTTCCTCGACGGCCTCAAGCTGGCGCTCGAGCGTGATGCACAGGGGCGTGGCAACTGGGAAAGCCTGCTCGAGCATGCGGCGACGGCCGCCGACAGTGGCGCGGCGGATGAAGCGCTGCCGCCGGCCAAGAGCGCCGGTGTGGCGCTGGCGGATGACACGACGCCGTCGGTGCAGAATGGCGCCGGCAGCATGGCGGTCAATCTCGATATCGCCTCGGTGCAGGTCACCAATGGTCAGATCGCCTATCAGGACGCGGCCAGCGGGCTCGACATGACGCTCAACGACGTGGCGTTGACGTCCTCCAACGTCAGCCCCGACAAGGCCTTCCCGGTCGAGCTGTCGTTCGTGGCCGATGGGCGTGAGCCGGAGCTTCAGAGCACCGTCAGCCTCGATGGCAAGGTGGCGCTGGACCTGCAGGGCGGCCGTCATGTGCTGACCGGCGTGAGCCTGGATACCACCACGCGCATGCCGTCGCTGGGTGACGAGGACCAGAGCGTGGCGCTGGATATCGACACCCTGACGCTGGACACCGACAAGCAGCTGTATCTGGCCGATGGCGCCGAGCTGGACGCGACGCTCCATCAGGCCGCGCTGGGTGACAAGGCCCTGCCGCTGAAAGCCACCTTCGGTGCCGAAGCGGACCTGGCGGCGGGCACGGCGAATCTCGAGAATCTGCTGCTGACCTCCGGCAGTGACCTGCGCCTCAGCGGGGCGCTCAAGGCCAAGGACATCACCGGCGATGCGCTCAGCTATAGCGGTCAGTTCAAGCTGGCACCGCTGTCGCCCAAGGCGTGGATGACGCGTGTCGGCATGGAGGCGCCGCAGACCGCCAAGAGCAGCGCGCTGACCTCGCTGGCCTTCTCCAGCCCGTTCAAGGGCGACATGTCGCAGGTGCAGCTGACCAATCTGGTGATGGCGCTGGATGACACCACCATCAACGGGCGCCTCGGCTCGTCCTTCGATGCCTCGCAGATCACCTTCGATCTGGATGTCGACGCGCTCAATCTCGATGACTACCTGGCACCGGCGGGCGCAGACGAGAAGACGGCAAGCCTGGGGGAAGCGCTCACGGCGGGCGTGATCGCGCCGGTCTATGCAGCCGATGGTGACGCGGAGCTGCTGCCGGTGGCATTGCTCAAGACGCTGGGCCTTCAGGGGCAGCTGGATATCGGCACGCTGATCGCCTCGGGGCTCGAGATGAGCAAGGTGACCGCCAAGCTGTCCGGTCAGCCGGGTGTGCAGCAGCTCGATAGCCTGACGGCCAGCCTCTATGGCGGCTCGCTGGCGGCCAATGCACGCATCGACAGCCGCAAGACACCGCTGAGCATGAGCTTCGGCGAGAAGCTGACCAATCTGGATATCGCGCCGTTCCTCAAGGCGCTGGCACCGGAGCAGAAGGACATCCTGCGCGGTCGCCTGACGCTCAATGGTGACTACACCACCAGCACCAATCAGATCGACAGCATCAAGCGCAATCTGAACGGCAAGGGCAACTTCGAGATTCGCAATGGTGAGGTGCTCGACGTCAATATCTCCAAGGAGATGTGCACTGCCGTGGCGACGCTGAGTGGCAAGACCTCCTCGCGCGAGTGGAAGGCCAATACGCCGCTGGAGCGCGCGCAGGGCAGCTTCACGGTCACCAATGGCGTGATCAGCAATCAGGATCTCGCCCTGGCGATCCCTGGCATCGCTCTGGACGGCAAGGGCCAGCTCAACCTGCCGACCGAGGCCTTCGACTACAACGTGGCGGCGCGCTTCATCGAGGGCGCGGATGACGCGGCCTGTGAGGTCAATCCGCGTCTGATCAAGCTGCGCTTCCCGGTACAGTGTCAGGGCAATCTGAGCGGTGAGCCGGGCGAGTGGTGTGGCTTCGATCAGAAAGGCTTCCAGAGTGCCGCAGCGGAACTGGCCAAGGATGAAGCCAAGCGCAAGGCGGGCGAGAAGGTCAGCGAGAAGCTGGATGAGAAGCTCGACGAAGATACCCGCAAGAAGATCGACGACAAGCTGGGCGAAGGCGCCAGCGACAAGCTGAAGGGCGCGATTCAGGGGCTGTTCAACTGATCACGCGCTCCCTTCGCAGCAAGACCGGCACGCCAGCTCCTCGGGGCTGGCGTGCTGCCGTTTGAGCCCAGGCCATGGCGTCGACCATGGCGCGAGCAGAGGAAGTTTAGATGGCGCGACCTGACACTGCTGCCACGCCAGACGTGACAGCTCCCGAGAACCACGCCACACCCGGCTTCGAAGACATCGCCCTGAGCCCCGAGGCGTTTCAGGCGCGCGTGTTCGACTGGTTCGATGAGCATGGCCGCAAGCATCTGCCCTGGCAGGAGAACACCACGCCGTATCGCGTCTGGGTCTCGGAGATCATGCTCCAGCAGACCCAGGTCGCGACGGTGCTGCCATACTACGCCCGCTTCATGGAGCGCTTTCCGGATGTCGCGGCGCTGGCGGCGGCGGATATCGATGACGTGCTGCACCTGTGGACGGGCCTTGGTTACTACGCGCGGGCGCGCAATCTGCACAAGGCCGCGCAGCAGGTCGTGAATGAGCACGACGGCGCCTTTCCGGTCGAGAGTGTCGAGGCATTGTCCGCCTTGCCGGGCATCGGGCGTTCGACCGCCGGGGCGATCATCAGCATCAGCACCGGACAGCGGGCGCCGATCCTCGATGGCAACGTCAAGCGCGTGCTGGCTCGCCTGCATGCCGTGGAGGGCTGGCCGGGCCGTCCGGCGGTGGAGCGCAAGCTGTGGACGCTGGCGGAGCGCTACACGCCGCAGGTGCGGCTGGCGGACTGGACCCAGGCGATGATGGATCTCGGGGCCACCCTGTGCACGCGCGGCAGCAAGCCGGATTGCGCGCGTTGCCCCTTCGAGGAGGTCTGCGTGGCGCATGCGCGTGGCGAAGAGAAGCGCTTCCCCGAGAGCAAGCCCAAGAAGACCATTCCGACGCGTCAGACGCTGATGTTGCTGGTCAGCGATGCGGCGGGGAAGATCCTGTTGGAGCGCCGTCCGCCGACGGGCATCTGGGGCGGCCTGTGGGCGCCGCCACTGGTCGAGGACCGCGAGGCCGCGCGGGAATGGGTCGCTCGCGAAGCCCGCGGCGCCCATCTGGAGGCGCCACTGGCGAGTTTCGAGCATGTCTTCAGCCACTTCCGGCTGACCATCACGCCGCAGCCGGTACAGCTGGGGGAGGCAGGGCTTGCGCCAGCTCAAGCGGCCGGCAGCGTCAACGAGTCAGCCGCCGACCGCCGCTTCGTCGACCCTGCCGCGCCGGACGCCGTGGGCCTGCCGGCGCCGGTCAAGGCGCTGCTGGCGCGCTGCACGGATGATCTGTTCGGCCTGTGAGGCCTTGCTGGCGTCGGCTTCGGCCGCACGTCTGGGGCAAAGCGGCTCAAGCGTGCGAGAATGAGGCAACAGTAAAGGCGTCTGGCGAAGGCTCGGCGCTCATCCGCACTGACATCCAGTTCTCTTACGGAGTTACCCATGCGCACCGTACATTGCCGCAAGTATGACCAGGACCTGCCGGGTCTCGATTTTCCGCCGCTGCCGGGCGAGAAGGGCCAGGACATCTGGTCCAACGTCTCGAAGCAGGCATGGGAAGAGTGGCAGGCGCTGCAGACGCGTCTGATCAACGAGAAGCACCTCAACATGATGGATGCCGACAGCCGTCGCTATCTGATGGAGCAGATGGATCGCTTCTTCAACAATCAGGAGACGGACCAGGCCGAAGGTTTCGTGCCGACGGACGCCGCCGCCAAGGGTGAATCGCAGGGCGGACAGGGCTACGAAGTCTGAGTGGACGGCGAGGACGGCGGAAGGCGAATTACGACGCCAAATTCTTGATAAGCAAGGGTTGACGTCGGGAAAGGTTTTCTATTTAATACGTCCTCGTTGGCAAGGGCCAGATAGCTCAGTTGGTAGAGCAGGGGATTGAAAATCCCCGTGTCGGCGGTTCGATTCCGTCTCTGGCCACCAAGTGTTGGGGTATAGCCAAGTGGTAAGGCACCGGTTTTTGGTATCGGCATTCCCAGGTTCGAGTCCTGGTACCCCAGCCAGCTGACATGCAGTAACGTAGTAAGAAGACTCATATCATGAGTTCTTTGTGCCGGCTTAGCTCAGTTGGTAGAGCAACTGACTTGTAATCAGTAGGTCGAGGGTTCGACTCCTTTAGCCGGCACCATCTTCAGGCTTCTGTAGATGAGCGAAGAACACACGATATAGAGGTCGCCTTGGCGGCTTTTTTTGTGTCTTCAGGTTGGCCAGATAGCTCAGTTGGTAGAGCAGGGGATTGAAAATCCCCGTGTCGGCGGTTCGATTCCGTCTCTGGCCACCAAATTGGGGTATAGCCAAGTGGTAAGGCACCGGTTTTTGGTATCGGCATTCCCAGGTTCGAGTCCTGGTACCCCAGCCAATTCTGGCTAGCTGATGAAGTCGCAGGATGAATTCGGCAGCCAACAGAAAAGCCACCCTTCGGGGTGGCTTTTTTGCGTCTGGAGTAAAGGTCTGGGGGGCGACGGGGCATGCCGTGGGCCGGCGCTCATCTCAGTGCGAGGTGTGCTCGTCTGGGTGCATCGCCAGCCAGCTCAGGCGCTTGCGATAGATGGTGGAGGGGGCGATCTCCAGTATCGCCGCAGCGCGGGGGATACTGCCATCACAGGCGCTGATGACGCTTTCGATCGCCTCGCGTTCGACCATCCACAACGGGCGCAACGTGGTCTCGCTGTCCTCCGGTGCGTTGTGGCTGACCGACGTGCGATGCGCCGTGCTGCTGGGCAGGTCCAGCATGTCGGCCGTCAGCACCTCACCATCATTGAGGATGATGGCGCGCCGCAGCGTGTTTTCCAGCTCCCGCACGTTGCCGGGCCAGTCATGGGCCAGCAGCTGACGCTCGGCGCACGCACTGAGTCGTGTGAAGCGCTTGCCTTCGTGGCCTGCCATGCGCCCCAACAGTCCGGTGGCGATCTCCAGGATATCCTGACCGCGCTCGCGCAGCGGCGGCACCTTCAGCGGGATGACGTGCAGACGATAGAAGAGGTCTTCCCGGAAGCGGTGAGTATCGACCAGTACCCGCGGGTTCTGATGCGTGGCGCACACGATGCGGCAATTGACCTCTACAGTGCGCGTGGCACCCACCGGCATTACCTGTCCTGTCTGCAGGAAGCGCAGCAGCTTGCTCTGCAAGGGCAGCGGCAGCTCCGCGATCTCATCGAGAAACAGCGTCCCCCCATCTGCCGCCACGGCGAGCCCCTGCTGGGCGCTCACGGCCCCCGTGAAAGCCCCGCGCACATGTCCGAACAATTGCGACTCCAGCAGCTCTGCCGGAATGGCGGCACAATTGACGGCGATGAACGGGCCGTCACGTACCGGGCTATGGCGGTGAATGGCAGTGGCACACAATTCCTTGCCGCTGCCGCTTTCGCCGGTGATGAAGATGGGAGCGTCCGAGTGGGCGACCTGGATGAGAGTGCGATAGAGCGTCTGCATGGCCGATGAGTCTCCGATAAACTCCCCAAAACCGCGAGGTCGCTTTACCGGTAGTTCCCTTACCCGCGAGGTAGTGGAGATATCGTCAGCCAGATTCAATGCAGTAGCCGATGATGCAGCCTGATGAGCTTTCAGTGCGGTCATGAGTGTTGTTCCCTTGCTGCTGGTCTTTCTGCATTGCCTGCGCTTCGTGCGAGCGGGCTGCGAAAGAATAATTGTCGGGCTGCTTCTGGTGACAGCCTCACCGGAGAGTCTGGATTCTCCAGCGTTGAGTGTTCGTCTTGGGGGTTTATCGAGTACCCATATAGAGGTTAATGACTTGTGCGAGATGATCATGGCGGCTTTTAGTGCGTTTTTTCCGCTCCCCCTGAGTGGCAGACTTCTCAGTCTCGACGCTCGCCTGGCTGACCAACTCTCTACTCACGCTGAAAGGGTGAGTTCTGGTATCTGACGGTCTGTCTTCCCGCGGATGACTGTCCCGAGCAGTGCATCACTGGGCGTCTTCCTCCTCATCTTCGTTGTTGTGGGTGATGGTGAAGTCAGTCGACGACGTCTGAGAGCTGCCATCCGCGGACTGATCCGCAGTGCCATCGATGGTGCCGGTGGAACCATCACTCAGTGTCTGTTCGATCTGTTGCCAGTTGCCGATCGAGGTGCTGCTGCCGGTATTGAGGGTATATTCCCCGATATTGGTATCGGACCCTTCCCCCAGGCTGCCGGCCTTCTTGCTCTCGTAGAGGATCAGGGCGGTTTCTGCGCTACGTGCCGGAAAGTCGTAGGGGAATGGCCCCATCAGCGAGTTGGCGCTGACCGTCGTGGCCAGCAGGCATCCCGCGCTGACGACCCCCAGGCTGATACGTGTAAAGGCATTCATGTCTTGCTCCTTTCGCTCTGTGAAAGATGCAGTGTCTGATGCGTGAAGAATCTGGTGTCGGCAGATGCTGAAACACACGCGGGTTGCCCCGCGTGTGTTGATCAGGCTGTCGCTGGATTATTGCGGACCGACATTGATGGAGACGTTGTTGCCCACTGAGGTCGCAGCATTGTTGATGACCGGGCCCTCGAAGCTGCCCACTGGCGGCAAGCCGAGCGTGATGTCGCTGACTGAGGCCGTGGAGGTCACATTGGCGAAGCTCATCTGGGTATTGTCGGCAATCAGGGCGGTATCAAGACCAGTTGTGTCCTGGGTGACTGACAGGTTGTTGCCCACTGAGGTGGCAGCGTTGTCCACGCTCAGATTGAGAATGTTCTCGACAGTGGCCAGTGACTCGATATTCGCTTTCTGGTAATAACCCCCTGCCAAGAACTGCTCGTTGTGCAGGTTGACCATGGCATCGCTTTCCAGTGAGGCATTGTTGCCGACTGAGGTCGCCGCATTTTCCAGGCTTTCCAGGCGTGTGATATCAGCATTCACGACGGGGTCGGTGGTGGTGGTATTGATATAGCCAATGGCCCCTGCGCCTGCGCCTGCGATGGCACCGGCACTGGCATTTGCACCAGAGCCAAACCAGCCGCCATACGAGCTGGCCCCTGCACCTGCGGCTGCTCCTGCGGCTGCGCCCACGCCAATCCCGACTTCGGTGGTGGTCTCACCGGGGCCAGAGCCGTAACTGATGTCACTGACGACGGCTTCCGAGCTGACATCCCCGATCTGCTTCTGGAAGTTTTCCACCATCACCAGGCCGCCCGGATCGTCGATCGTCGGATCGATATGGGCTCCCACCTTGATGTGCGTGTCAACGTGGCCATGCCATTTCCAATGGACATTGTCGAAGGCTTGCGCCTGACTTGCCATCATCACACCACTTACGAGACCGATGGCGACTGCGAGCTTGTTATAGGTAGTCATTGTCATGTTCCTCATGAATGTTGACTTATTGTGCTGCGCTGGATGCTGCCGGTACTTCTGATGCGGGTGTTGCTTGCAACGGTGTTGCGACTGCTTCATTTGATTCATTGCCACTTGCTGCATTGCTGCTGGTATTGGCTGCGGCCACTTGCTGCGTGTTGCTATCGTCGTCTGCAACATGCTGTCCCGGGTGAAGCTCGCATTCCTGTCCCGCAGGTACAGGAAGCCCCAGGCCTTCAGTCAGAAGCTGATACGCGCCCATCTCCACGACTGATCTCACGCCCAGCTGCAGTGGTTCATTGCGCACTGCGCCGGAGTCAAACTCGACCAACTGATTGCCGAAGAAGCGGTAGATACCGGCTTCGACTTCGTAACCGACCACCTGCTTCTGCAGGCTGGTGACATAGACGGTGCGGAAGGTGCGGATATCGACCATGCGCAGGTCAAGGCCGACATTGATGACTGCAGTGCGCAGTCCGGCCCCGATTCCGCTGACGAACAGGCGGGCACCGCCGCTCGAAATGTTGTAATTGAGCTCTGTCAGTGCACCGAGAACCACGAAATGCGAAGGGAGGACTGCCAGTTTGCGTGGCGAGTAGGCCATTGCCTTGTTCTCGAAAAGCTGCTGCTCTGCCAGCGGGACTCGTACATCGAGACGCTCGGTAAGATGTACCTTGCGAGTCTTGTAGAGAGCACTTATCAGCATCTCGGATACGCCCTGGGTCACGGCAGCACTCTCTGTCACGGTGGAGTAACTGCGCTGACCGGTCTTGTCCGTCACCTGACCCACTGCAATCACAGGCAGGTTGGTGGCTCCCTGAATTCGACTGAGTGATACGAGGCATTCGCTATATGGCGTATTGTTGGAGGTGACTGGTGGCCCTACGACCGGTTCGACATTGTCGAATTTCGGTTCGACAGCGGCGCAGCCCCCCAGCACTGTGGCCATGCAAGCGGCCATGCATATCCGTGGCTTAAACATGCTGGAAGTTCCCCTGGTGTGACGCATGATCCTGCGCCGTTATTTTTTCTCTGATATGTCTCTATCAGTTGTTCTGCCGTGTTTTCTAAGGGGCACGAAGCGTGCCAAACAATTTCACAATATTTCACAGACACTTACGCATTAATGCGCAATGTTGCGTGTGATGCGTTTTGCAAATGGCGAAGCGAAGTGAGGGGAAATACCACGGGCATGGTGCCAATGATGAGTCGCTGATTAAGCCGCTTGTCTCACGGAAGATGAGAGTTCGTGGCAACAGGATGAGTCGGGACTGGCGAGAGGGGATGACTGAAGGAATTTGTCATCCGCGAGGCACAGGCAGCCTCATGTTTTCTTGAGAAGGGTGATGGCGGGTGTGGTGTGAGATTGGATGGTCTTTTAACGATCTTGTGGATCAGATCTCTATGCTTATTTCATGAATCTCGGGGTTGAAGTCTGTTGTATGGCCCATAGGTGGGACAGTGCGGGCAAGCCGCATGCTAGAACGCCAGATTCCACTTTCCTCAATGCAAGACATTGATGCCTTAAGGAGAGCATGATGACAGCTTCACGCCATATGACCTCGTACAACGCCACTTCTGCTCTTTCCTCCAAGCAACGCCAACATGAGCAGACCGATGGTGGCAACGTCAGCGCCGCTGCAGAAGCCTCCAACCAGCCGCTGGACGCCCGTCAGACCAATGCCGACCGTGATCAGGCGCCGGAAGCCTATCTCGACAAGTCGGGCAGCGACCGAGGCTCCGATCACTCGCGAGACGCCTATCCGACGCGCCTTAGCCAGCCGCCGGAGCATCTGTGGCAGAAGCGCCGCGAGCCCGTCGTGCACTCGCGTGCCGATGAGGGGCCGCTGGGCGCCGAGCAGCTCAAGCGCTTCGAGCGTGATGGCTTCCTGTTCGAGCCGGAATTCCTGGCGCCGGAGGAAGTCGAGACGCTGAAGGCCGAGCTGGCAGCGCTGCTCGACAACGAAGAGTGGCAGGGGCGTGATTTCACCATCACCGAGCCCAAGAGCCGCGAGATTCGTTCCATCTTCGCCGTGCACTTCCTGTCCGAGCGCTTCCGCCAGCTGGCAGAAGACCCGCGCCTGGTCGATCGCGCGCGCCAGATCCTGGGGGGTGATGTCTATCTCCACCAGTCGCGCATCAACTACAAGCCGGGCTTCGAGGGCAAGGGCTTCAACTGGCACTCGGACTTCGAGACCTGGCACGCCGAGGATGGCATGCCGGAGATGCGCGCGGTCAGCGCCTCGATCATCCTGACCGACAATCACCATTTCAATGGCCCGCTGATGCTGATCCCCGGCTCGCATGAAGTCTTCGTGCATTGCCTGGGCGAGACGCCGGATGACAACCACAAGTCATCCCTGCAGACCCAGAAGGTCGGTGTGCCCTCGCGCGAAGCACTGAGCGAGCTGATCGCCGAACGTGGTATCGAAGCACCGACCGGTGCCGCCGGTGGTCTGTTGATGTTCGACTGCAATACGCTGCATGGCTCCAACGCCAACATGTCGCCGGACCCGCGCAGCAACGCCTTCTTCGTCTACAACCGCGTCGACAACGCGATGCAGGCACCCTTTGCCGCCGCGCGTCCGCGCCCGGAATTTCTCGCGCACCGTCTCGATGGTGGCTGGGATGAACTTGAAGACTGAGCTTGAAAGCTGAGCTTTGAAGACCGAAGTGGACTGAACTGCACAACGCCGGGTTGCGCTCAGGCGGCGAAATCTCGGACGTTGGTGTGGTAGTGGCAGGCTGTCGGGGCGACGTATCATTGCGATATCTCTCATTGATCGTCTTTCATTGATCCTCCATCACGCCCCGACAGGAGTTCTGCATGCCGCTTGCTCAGCGTTTCACCCCGCGTTTCAGCGATGGTCGCGTCTTCGCTCATGACCTCGGCAAGGTGGTCTGTGTCGGCCGCAATTACGCAGCCCACGCCGCGGAGCTCGGCAATGAAGTGCCCAGCGAGCCGCTGCTGTTCATCAAGCCCGCCACCAGCGTGACGCCGATGGACAAGCCATTGGCGATCTCGCGGCGTCGTGGCCAGTACCATTACGAGGCCGAGCTGGCGCTGCTGATCGGCAAGCCGCTGTGTGAAGCCAGCGAAGCAGAGTCGCTGGAAGCACTGGCCGGCATGGGCCTGGCACTGGACCTGACCCTGCGTGAGCGCCAGAGCAAGCTCAAGGCCAAGGGCCAGCCGTGGGAGCTGGCCAAGGCCTTCGATGGCAGCTGCCCGCTGTCTTCCTTCGTGGCGCTGGAAGGGCCGCGTTGGCGCGATGCCGATGGCGAGCTGCACAGCGTGGATTTCCAGGCGCTGCACTATCGCTTCGCCATCGATGGCGAGCAGCGCCAGCAGGCGGATACCAGCCTGATGCTGTTCCCCGTTGCGCGCCTGCTAAGTGAGATCAGCCACAGCTTCACCCTGCTGCCCGGCGATGTGGTGCTGACCGGCACGCCGGAAGGCGTCGGCGAGCTGAATCCGGATCAGGCGCTGGCACTGGCGCTGGACGCCCCGGATGGCAGCGGCGAGCTGTTGCGTGTCGAGACACGCACGCGCGGCGTGGCATGACGTCTGGGGCTGAGACAGCCCTGAGCGAGTAGACAGCAGCCCTGAGAGGGTTGAAAACAGCCCTGAGCGGGTTAAAAAAACAAAAGCCCCTGCCGGGTCACCGGCAGGGGCTTTTGCTGTCTGGGCTTTAGCTTTTGAAGCGAGTTCGGTTCAGCGCACCAGACCCGAGCCTCGCACAAGTCTCAGCTCTCCAGGTAGGTATAGCCGTCGAGACCGGCCTTCAGGTCTTCGAGCAGGTCTGCCTGTTCCAGCGCATTCAGGTTGGATGACTTGAGCTGACGCGCGAGGCGTGCGGCCAGCTGCTCCGGGTCGAAGTTCACGTAACGCAGCACCTGCGCCACGCTATCACCCTGAATCGCATGAGAAAGCTGCCACTGGCCATCGTCGTCGAGGCTGGCATCCACGGAATCGGTATCGCCGAACAGGTTGTGCAGGTCGCCGAGGATTTCCTGATAGGCGCCGACCATGAAGAAGCCGAGCAGCTTCTCTTCATCGGCATGCCATTCCGGCAGCGGCAGGGTGGCGTCCAGGCCCTGATCATCCACATAGGTGTCGATGCGGCCATCGCTGTCGCAGGTGATGTCCTGAATCACGCCACGCCGTGTCGGCGCGCGGTCGAGACCGGTCAGCGGCAGGATCGGGAAGATCTGCTCGATGCCCCAGATGTCCGGCAGCGACTGGAAAAGAGAGAAGTTGACGAACAGCTTGTCGGCCAGCTTCTCGTTGAGCTCATCGAGCACCGCGCGGTGCGAACGCTGACGCGCATCGAGACGCCCGGCCAGGCTGCGACACACGTTGGTGTAGATGGCTTCGGCCTCGGCGCGGATGGCGATGCTCGCCAGCCCCATCACGAAGCGCTCCTGCACCTGATGCTGTGCATGCACCACGGCGTGGTAGATCTCCACCAGCTCACGCGGCTCCAGCTGACCTTCCAGTCGTGCGGCCTGCGCCCACAGTGCGGCGATCTGGGCATCGTCCTCGCGGCGTGCGGGCAGCGGCAGGTTCACGCGCTCCTCGCCGATCACGTCCGTCACCAGCACCGCGTGATGGGCGGTCAGGGCGCGGCCGGATTCGGAGATGATGTGCGGATGCGGCAGGTCGTGGGCATCGCAGACGGCGTGGAAGGCACCGACCACATAGTCGGCATATTCGCGCATCGAGTAGTTGAGCGAGCAGGCGCTTTCCGAGCGCGTGCCTTCGTAGTCCACGCCCAGGCCGCCGCCGACATCGACGATTTCCACGCCGGCGCCAGCTTCGTGCAGGCCCTGATAGAAGCGCGCACACTCGGCCAGACCGCGCTGGATATCGCTGATGTCCGCGATCTGGGAGCCAAGATGGAAGTGGACCAGCTTGAGGCAATCCAGCGCATCCACCTCGCGCAGACGCTCGACCAGCGCGACGATCTGGCTGGCGGTCAGGCCGAACTTGGACTTCTCGCCGCCGGTGTTCTGCCAGTTGCCCTTGCCGATAGTGGCCAGGCGCGCGCGCAGGCCGATGCGCGGCCGCACGCCCAGGCGCCTGGCCTCTTCCAGCACCAGTTCCAGCTCGCTGGCCTTCTCGACCACCAGATGCACGCGGTGGCCGAGCTTCTCGCCCATCAGCGCCAGACGCACGTATTCGCGGTCCTTGTAGCCATTGCAGACGATCACCGACGGGCCGCTGTCCGACAGCGCCAGCACGGCGAGCAGTTCCGGCTTGCTGCCGGCTTCCAGCCCGACACGCCCGCGTGAGCGCTCGCTGGTCGCCAGCAGTTCCTCGACAACGCGACGCTGCTGATTGACCTTGATCGGGTAGACGGCGGTGTAGCTGGCGCCATAGCCGCGCGAGCTGATGGCGGCATCGAAGGCGGCGCACAGCTGCTCGACGCGGTCATGCAGGATATCGGCGAAGCGAACCAGCAACGGCAGGCGCAGGCCCTGGGCGCGCGCCTTGTCGATCAGCGAGATCAGCGGCAGCGCAGGCGTGCCCGGCTCGCCATGCGGGCGCACCAGTGTCAGGCCATCCTGGCCCACGTCGAAATAGCCGCTGCCCCACTGGTCGATGTTGTAGGTGCGGCGTGCTTCGGCTGCAAAGGAGGTCATCGCGGTCTCCGGAGATGGACGGCGTGAAGGCAAGCCCGGCGGTGCTCAACAGGTGTGGGCAGCGTCGGAGAAGACAATGACGCCCGCAGGAATGCGGGCGCTCAGAGGGCGCATTATGCCTGCTGGGGGCCAGCAGGCAATTGCTTTGACGACTCGGTGAGTACGGAAGGTGCCGATCAGGCCGGTTGCGTGGCCTCGGGCAGCGGCAGAGCGCCTTCCTCGATGCGGCGACCCAGCAGCTGGCGGTACTGTGCCGGGTCCTTCGGCGTCAGGCTGTGGGCGGGCGGGTCCACGTAAACCACCAGCAGGCGCGACAGCCAATAGCGCAGCGCGGTCATGCGCAACATGCTCGGCCACAGGCGGCGTTCGTCGGCATTCATCGGGCGCTCGGCGAGATAGGCGCTGAGCAGGGCGTCATAACGCGCCTGGTCCAGCCGGCCATCGTCATTGGAGCACCAGTCATTGACCAGAATCGACAGATCGAAGATCAGGTCGCCGGTGCAGCCGTTGTAGAAGTCGATGATACCGCCGAGGCGGTCGCCGTCGAACAGGGTGTTGTCGCGGAACAGGTCACCGTGCAGTGCGCCCTGCGGCAGCTCGACACCGCTGAAGACGTCTTCGCAGACATCGATCTCGTCGGCCATCAGCGCCTGGTCTTCCGGGCTCAGATACGCCAGCACCTTGTGGTGCATCGGCTTGATCCAGTGCAGGTCACGGGTGTTGGGACGGTGGCCAGTGAAATGCTGCGAGACGGCATGCATGCGCCCCAGCGCCGCGCCGATCTCGCGGCACTGGGCCACGTTGGGCGAGACCGGCCAGTTGCCCGGCATACGCGGGAACAGCAGCGCCGGCTTGCCTGCCAGCACCTTGAGCGCCTGGCCGTCGCGGTCGTGCAGCGGGCCCGGCACCGGCAGCTTGTGGCTGGCGAGGAAGTCGAGCAGCTCGACGAAGAAGGGCAGTTCCGCATGCTCGCCCTGCTCGAACAGGGTCAGCACCATCTCGCGGCGATCGGTGGTGACGAAGAAGGTCGAGTTCTCGGTGCCGTGCGCGACATCCTCAAGCGATGTCAGCGTGCCTGCGTCGTACTCTGCCAGAAATTCTGCGACCTGAGCGTCGCTCAGGGGGGTAAAGACTGCCATGGGTGACTCTTCTCGCCGAAATGTGTCCGCCCCGCCAGTGGCGCGCCGCCGGAGCGAAACGGCGGCAATGCGCTGACAGGAGTTGTTGTAGGTATGCAGGAAGGATGCCGTCACGCCCGGGGGCAAGAGATGTGCCGCGGGCGTGACGCCTGTCGCTGCTGGCTCAGCTGTCGCGTGAACCAGATGCCGAGCTTATCACTTTTTCAGTGCCCAGCCGGGTACCTTGAGCTGGCTGGCACTGGTGACGCTGGACTTGATGAAGTTGCCGTTGCCGTCACTGTCGAGCAGGAAGAAGGGCGCGCCGCCCTTGGGGATGATCTCGATGGCATACAGATGGCCATTGACGCGGTATTCGCGCAGCTGACGGTCATCCTGCTGACGGCTGGTGATCTGCGGCTTGGGGGCCTCGCTCTCGGCGACGGCCAGCGGCGCACTCAGGGCGGTGACGGCCAGCAGCAGCCCGGTAGCCAGCAGCGTGGGCAGGCGCAGCAGGGAATGCGGAGCAATGGAAGCAGTCGAGCGCATGACAATCCTCCTTTACACAAGCGCAGCCTGTATCAGGTTCCGCGTGCAAAAGTTCTGTGAGCAAGGGGCCTGCAGGCAGGGTGCCTGCGAGCAAGCACCTGGTGCGTACCCGTGCAGAAGACAAGCGAATCGGCGCTGGCCTGAAACCTTGCCTGATGGGCGCAGTTTACGTCCCTTGCCGGCAGTGTGCACGACTTCCCGCCATCAATGCCGGGCGCAGAAGACACACGCGCCGAGGGTGGCGACTGTGCCTCGCCGCAGCCCTTGCGTATCATGACAGCCATAGCTGCCGAGAGGTTTTCGGCCCCCGACTCTGCTTGCCCCAAGCTCACCCTTCAGCCTACGGATGCGACTGCTCATGGCCGCCACGCCGATCGTTCTCGTCGATGGATCTTCCTATCTCTATCGTGCCTTTCATGCTCTGCCGCCGCTGACCACCTCCAAGGGCCTGCCCACCGGCGCGGTGAAGGGCGTGATCAACATGCTCAAGAGCCTGATTCGCCAGTACCCGGACAGCCCCATGGCGGTGGTCTTCGATGCCAAGGGCAAGACCTTCCGCGACGACATGTACCCCGAGTACAAGGCCCAGCGCCCGCCGATGCCGGATGACCTGCGCCTGCAGGTCGAGCCGCTGCATGCCTGCGTGCGCGCCCTTGGCCTGCCCCTGCTGTGCGTGGAAGGCGTCGAGGCCGATGATGTCATCGGCACCCTGGCGCGCATGGCGACCGAAGCCGGGCGTGACGCCGTCATCTCCACCGGCGACAAGGACATGGCCCAGCTGGTGAACGAGCACATCACCCTGGTCAATACCATGAAGAACGAGACGCTGGACGTGGACGGCGTCACCGAGAAGTTCGGCATTCCGCCGAACCTGATCATCGACTTCCTCGCGCTGATGGGCGACAAGGTCGACAACATTCCCGGCGTGCCGGGCGTGGGCGAGAAGACCGCGCTGGGCCTGCTGCAGGGCATGGAAGGCGGCCTCGACACCATCTACGGCGATCTCGATCGCATCAAGACGCTCAGCTTCCGTGGCGCCAAGACCCTGGCCAAGAAGATGGAAGCGCATCGTGAAGATGCCTACCTCTCCTACCGTCTCGCCACCATCAAGCTGGACTGCGAGCTGGAATATGGCCTGGATGACCTCGCGATCGCCGCGCCGGATACCGCCGCGCTGGTCGAGCTCTACCGCGAGATGGAATTCCGCGCCTGGCTGAAGGAGCTGCTGGAAGGCGGCGACATGGCGGCCACCCCGCATGCCGACGAGAAGGACAGCGGAGTCGCCGGCAGTGACCTGTTCGGTGACAGCATCGCGCCCGTCGCTGACAAGGCCTCAGGCAAGGGCAAGACCGCCGCTGCGCCAACGCCTGATCTGGAAGCGGCGGAAGAGGGCGACGAGATGCCCGATGCGCTGCCGCCGCGTGAGGAGCGCAACTACCGCGCCATCACCGAGCAGGCCGAGCTGGACGCGTGGCTCGAGCGCGTGCGCAACGCCACCTCGCTGTGCTTCGATCTCGAGACCACCAGCCTCAACTACATGGAAGCCGAGATCGTCGGTATCGGCATGGCGCTGGAAGTCGGCGAGGCCGTCTACATTCCCGTCGCTCACAGCTATCTGGATGCCCCCGCGCAGCTGGAGCGCCAGGCCGTGCTGGAAGCGCTGACGCCGATTCTCGCCGATACCGCCATCACCAAGATCGGCCAGAACCTCAAGTACGACATTGAGGTGCTGGCGCGCTACGACATCGCGGTGGCCGGCCCGCTGGCCGACACCATGCTGATGTCCTACGTGCTCAATTCCACCGCGACCCGTCACGACATGGACTCGCTGGCGCTCAAGTATCTGGGCGAGAGCACCATCAGCTTCACCGACATCGCCGGCAAGGGCGCCAAGCAGCTGACGTTTGATCAGATCGCGCTGGAAGAGGCGATGCCGTATGCCTGCGAGGATGTCGACATCACCCTGCGTCTCGCCGCGCTGCTGATGCCGCGCATCGAGAAGCTGGGGCGTCTGGATGAAGTGCTGCGTCAGTTCGAGTATCCGCTGATTCCGGTGCTGGCACGCATCGAGCGCAACGGTGTCGCGATCGACCCCGAGCGCCTGCACGTCCAGACCCGCGAGCTGACCGAGCAGATCCACGACATCGAGAAGCAGGCCTTTGAGCTTGCAGGCCGCGAGTTCAACCTCTCTTCCCCCAAGCAGCTGGGCGAGATCCTCTTCGAGGAGCAGAAGCTGCCGGTCAAGAAGAAGACGCCCAAGGGCGCGCCGTCTACCGCCGAAGCGGTGCTTGAGGAGCTGGCGCTGGACTACCCGCTGCCCAAGCTGATCATGCGCCATCGCGGCATGACCAAGCTCAAGAGCACCTACACCGACAAGCTGCCGCAGCTGGTCAACCCGACCACGCGTCGCCTGCACACCAGCTACCATCAGGCCGTCACCGCCACGGGGCGTCTGTCGTCGTCCGATCCGAATCTGCAGAACATCCCGGTGCGCAGCGACGAGGGCCGACGCATCCGTCAGGCCTTCATCGCGCGCCCCGGCTATCGCATCGTCGCGGCGGATTACTCGCAGATCGAGCTGCGCATCATGGCGCACCTCTCCGGTGACAAGGGCCTGCTCTCGGCCTTCGCCGACAACCGCGACGTGCACGCCGCCACCGCCGCCGAAGTCTTCGGCACCGAGGAATCGCGTGTCAGCAGTGACCAGCGTCGCAGTGCCAAGGCCATCAACTTCGGGCTGATCTACGGCATGTCCGCCTGGGGCCTCTCGCGTCAGCTGGATATCGAACCCGGCCAGGCCAAGACCTACATCGAGCGCTACTTCGAGCGTTATCCGGGCGTCGCCACCTATATGGAAGACACGCGTCAGCTCGCCGCCGAGCAGGGCTACGTCGAGACCATCTTCGGCCGTCGTCTCTACCTGCCGGAAATCGGTTCACGCAATCACGCGCGTCGCAGTGCCGCCGAGCGCACCGCCATCAACGCCCCGATGCAAGGCAGCGCCGCCGACATCATCAAGCGCGCCATGATCGACGTGGACGCCTGGCTGGCGGGCAGCGACGGTGCCGACAGATACGATGCCATGATGGTCATGCAGGTACACGATGAACTCGTCTTCGAAGTCGCCGAAGCGCAGGTCGAAGACTTCATGAAAGACGTCGCGCAGCGCATGCAGAACGCCGCCTCCCTCGATGTTCCGCTGCTCGTCGAAGTCGAGCAAGGCGACAACTGGGAAGAAGCGCATTAACGCGACGCACCATTAAAGCAATCATCAAAACCCCGCTTCGGCGGGGTTTTTTGTTATTAACTTTGACAGTTATACTTATCAAGGTAAGAATATAAGCGCTAGCTTTTACACAGGGAAGAAGAAAAATGAGCTTGATAGAACGTTTCCAGCCATTGGTCCGTCGTGCACGCGATGAAAGTTCTCACATTACAACGGAAGAAGCCACAAAGACTGCGTTAATACTGCCTATGTTGCAGATATTGGGGTATGACGTTTTTAATCCTCGCGAGGTTATCCCCGAGTATATCGCCGACATAGGCAAGAAAAAGGGTGAGAAAGTAGATTATGCCATCATGAAAGATGGCGAGATCTCAGTTTTGATCGAGTGTAAGCCTTTAGGTATGAACCTTGATCAAGCTCACTTCACTCAGCTTTATCGTTATTTTAGTGTGACTCCTGCACGTTTTGGCGTGCTCACAAATGGTGTGGAGTACCGTTTCTTCTCGGACTTGGATGACAGGAATAAGCTTGACGATCAGCCTTTCTTCCGCTTCGATCTGCTAGATCATAATGATCGTGATTTAGAAGAATTGAAGAAATTCAGCAAGAGTGATTTTGAGGTTGATAATATCCTTGGTTCTGCGAGTCAGCTGAAATATATCTCGCTTATACAAGAAGAGTTTTCTTCTCTCATTACCGATGTGCCTGAAGACTTTGTGAAGTTTATCGTGTCCCGTGTCTACGAAGGACGTATGACTCAAAGTGTCTTGAGTGAGTTCAAGCCAACCGTTTATGATGCGATTCAACAGTTTATTCGTGAACAGGTAGATACTCGTCTCAAGAAAGCGCTTAACTCCAGTGACCTGTCAGTTAACGATGTCATGAGAAGCGATCCTGCTGAAAAAGAGGCAGAGCCAGAAGACGGTATCGAAACCACGCAAGAGGAAATTGACGCCTATAATATCGTGCGAGCTTTGGTGTGCGATAAGGTCGATATTGAACGTGTTGTTATGCGTGATACCAAGAGTTATTGCGGTATTTTGCTTGATGATAATAATCGCAAGCCGATCTGTCGCCTTCGCTTTAACGGAAAAAGCATCAAAAGAGTTGAGTTCTTTGATGATGAAGCGGATAGAGTGGAAATCAAAGATATTAAAGATATATTCTTGTTCAAGGATCGCTTGTTGAATACCCTGGATAAATATATTCAGTAATTTCAGATGTGATCAAGAAAACCCCGCTTTGGCGGGGTTTTCTTGTTTCTGGGCTGCATTTCCTGGGCAGGGTCTCTGGCCCCCTCGTCTCTGTCCATGCCCATAAAACGAGCATGAGAAAGCAGAGGCACTGGCCTCGGGAAGTTCTACGACCACTGGCTACGTTGATCCTTGGCGGCGGTAGGCCGATGCTGTGGGTGGTGTCCGGTTTTCCGGACGCTGGCTGCGTGAAGGCGCAGCCCATAACAATCAGATCCGGCGGGTGTGGTGGCAGAGGGATACGGCTGCCCACGATGACCGGACACGCCAAGGGAGAGCGGTGATGGCTCAGCAGATGCCTGTGTCAGGCGCGGTGGGCGGGGAGAAGATGGCTGCCCCGCTGCGTGATGATCTACCTGCCACCTCGATTCATCTGGAACGGGCGCGCCGCGAGTTGCTGCGTGCCGCGATGGATGCGGTGGAGGAGTGGGTCGTGGTGGTGGATGCCCAGGGCGGTATCCAGTTTCTGAATGCGCCCTATGCCGAGTTTCTCGGCGTCGAGGCCAGCGAGGTGCTGGGGCGCGATGTCAGCGAGGTGATCGAGAACACCCGCATGCACGAGGTGCTGGAGAGCGGACGCGCAGAGCTTGCCCAGCTGCAGTTGATTCGTGGCCACCACATGATTGCCCACCGTTACCCCATCTTCCGCGACGGCGAGCTGATCGGCGCCATCGGTTCGGTGCTCTATCACGACACCTGGGAATGGCGGCAGGTGAATGCCCAGGTTCAGGCGCTGGAAGCAGAGGTGGACTACTACCGTCAGGCGCTGGAAACCCCCACCGGTGCGCGCTGGCAGCTGAGTGACATCATCGGCGATTCGCCCGCCATGCGTGAGCTGGCCTGCAAGGTGCGCAAGATCGCCCCCGGCGGCGCCTCGGTATTGATCCGTGGCGAGTCCGGCACCGGCAAGGAGCTGTATGCCCATGCGCTGCACCGCAGCTCGGCACGCGCCAAGGGCCCCTTCATCAAGCTCAACTGTGCGGCGATTCCCGAAGCGCTGCTGGAAGCGGAGCTGTTCGGCTATGAAGAAGGCGCCTTCACCGGCGCCAAGCGTGGCGGCAAGCCCGGCAAGTTTCAGCTCGCGGATGGCGGCACGCTGTTTCTCGATGAGGTCGGCGACATGCCGCTGGCGATGCAGGCCAAGTTGCTGCGCGTGCTGCAGGACCGCGAGGTCGAGGCAGTCGGCGCGACCCGTCTGGTCAGTGTCGATGTGCGTGTCATCGCCGCGACTCACCGCCCGCTGGAGGCGCTGGTCGAAAGCGGCGAATTCCGCGAAGACCTCTTCTATCGCATCAATGTGGTGCCCTTGCAGGTGCCGCCGCTGCGCGAGCGCCGCGACGACCTGCCGACCCTGGCCATGCATCTGCTGTCACGTCTGGCGCGACGCAGTGGCCGCCGCCCGCCGATACTCTCGCCAGCCGCCCTTGAGCGCCTGTGCGCGCATCATTGGCCGGGCAACGTGCGCGAGCTGGAAAACGTGCTCGAAGCCGCCTTCTATCTGGGCGGCAGCCATATCCAACCGACCGATCTGCCGGATGCCATCGGCGCCCGGCATGGCGATGCGCGGCATGGCGATGCCCGGCACGCCGCTACCCGTCAAAGCGACTTGTCCACACCCGCTTCAGCGTCAGAGTCGTCCACAACCGCCCGGGAGTTGCACGCGACGCCGACCACGCTGCGTGAGGCGATGGCCCAGGCGGAGCGCCAGTTGATCGAGGATGCGCTGCGCGCCGCCGAGGGCAATCGCACCCGCGCCGCCCGTCAGCTCGGCATCGCCAAGTCCTCGCTCTACGAGAAGCTCAATCGGCATGGCCTGTTGGCTGAAACATCCTGATCGACCGGCATTTCACTTTCCCATCACCAACGAGTGGCCAAAGCGTCCGGAATCTCGGTCAGTGACCGGAATTCCGGACGCTTTGCGTTTCTCGACACCCCACGGCGTGCATACCCGCATGGGGTCTGAATTCCTCTATCGGCATATTCGACTGGAGTCGTAGACAGAATTCATGACGGCGCGCGACCTTGGTCGCAGCCTTGGCGGCCTGAGTGTCCGACTTTCCGGACGCTGTCGTGAGCCGATACTGTCGCGCAGGGCGCGGTGAGCCGGCTCGCGCGGGCCTTCCCCCTCGTAGCTCTCTGAAATCATTGACGTTGTTGTGGCGTGGTCAGCCGCTTGCGTTGTCATCGGGTAAGTTGACGTAAGCGTCATCTTGCAACGTGGCTCATGTCCAGCAAGCCACAAGCCGTACGACCAGCGAGCACAACAACAAATCAGGGAGCCGCACCATGTCGCAACACGCCACGCCGTATCAATCGACGCCGACCCGCCGCCTGCGCCTCGGAGCTGCCATTGCGGCGGCCGTGGCCACCACCACCTTGATGGCCGCCGCGCCAGCCCAGGCGGAAGGGCCGAAACAGCTCGACGTCGCCAGTACCTTCTCGACCAAGAACTTCCTCGGTGCCGGTGCCGTGCGCCTGTCAGAGGAACTCAAGAGCGCGACCGGCGGCGAAGTCGGCCTGCGCGTGCACGAGCCGGGCGACCTGGTGCCGGCCTTCGAAGTCTTCAACTCCGTCTCCTCCGGTGCGGTGCAGGCCGGTTGGGACTGGATGGGCTACTGGGCCGGCACGGTGCCGATCACCAACCTCTACGGCGCACTGCCGTTCGGCCCGAGCCCGGAAGCCTTCATGTCCTGGATGTGGGCCGGTGAGGGTACCGAGCTTGTGCAGGCCGCCTACGACCCTTACGGCGTGAAGGTGCTGCCGTGCTTCATCTCGCCGCAGGAAACCGGCGGCTGGTACAACAAGGAAATCAACTCGCCGGAGGACTTCAAGGGCCTGTCGATGCGCATCTCCGGCCTCGGTGCCAAGGTGCTCAACAAGCTGGGCGCCTCGACCCAGCTGGTGCCGGGCAGCGAGATCTACCTCGCGCTGGAGCGTGGCCGTGTCGATGCCACCGAGTTCTCGGTGCCGCAGGTCGATCAGGCGATGGGCTTCAATGAAGTCGCCAAGTACTACTACTTCCCGGGTTGGCACCAGAGCGCCAGCTGGTTCTCGCTGCTGATCAACCAGCAGGTATGGGACAGCTACAGCGATGAGCGCAAGGCGCAGTTCCAGACTGCCTGCCGCGCGACCCTGCAGTGGGCGATGGCCGAAGCGCCGCCGGCTCAGGTACGTGCGATCCACGAGCTCGAAGAGAAGGGTGTCGAGGTCAAGCGCTTCCCGGAGCCGGTGATGACCGCGCTGCAGGAAGCCTGGGGTGAAGTGCTGGCCGAAGAGAAGCAGACCAATCCTGACTTCGCCAAGGCCTACGATTCGCTGATGAAGCATGCCGCACTGATCGACGAATGGTACGAGCTGCAGGCCATGCCGCAGCCGATGGCCATGAAGCAGGCAGACAACGCTGACGAGGGTAGCGCCCAATGACCGACCCCCGCCTTGCGCCCTGGCGGGCACAGGGCGGGGCGGTGTGTGACGCCCTGGGTCGACCGCTGGTCGGCCTGGGGCTGTGGGTGGGTCGCCTGACCAGCTGGTTGGGTCTGGCGATCATCCTGGCCGTGCTCACCACCGTCACGCTCAACGCCCTGGGCATCAATGAAATCGCCAACTGGGGGTCGCCCGACGTGCTGCTGTTCGGCACCGCGATCACCATCAATTCCGTCACCGAGTTGCAGTGGCACCTGTTCGGTCTGCTGACGCTCTTCGGTGGCACCTACGCCCTGCACAGCGATACGCATGTGCGGGTCGACCTGTTCTATCAGCGCCTCTCGCCGCGCGGACGCGCCGTGGTCGATATCCTCGGCCACCTCATCATGCTGATTCCCTTCTGTCTGCTGATCGCCTGGCTGTCCAAGCACTTCGTCACCATGTCCTACATGTCCGGCGAGAAGTCCAACTATGGCGGCCTGGTGGACCGTTACCTGATCAAGGCGATGCTGCCGACGGGGCTGGTGTTCCTCGCCCTCGGCGCGCTGGGGCAGATCTTCGAGAATCTGGCCTGCCTGTTCGACCCGGCGCGCACCCCCGAGCGCCTGAAGGACCACGAGATTGCCAGTCTGGCCGGCCTTGCGGATCAGCAGAATGCTGCGCAAGCGACCACCGACGCCACGGCACCCCAGAATCATGCAGACGGGAGCCATGACAATGCTCGCTGAATACGCCTTGCCCATCACCATGGTGGTGGCACTTCTGATCGGTATCTTCTCCGGCTACCCGGTGGCCTTTCTGCTCGGCGGGCTGGGTATCCTGTTCGCCTTCATCGGCGACATCCCGCTGCCGTTTCTCGGCACCGTCGGCTCGCGCATCTTCGGCGGCGTGATCGAGAACTGGCTGCTGATCGCGATTCCGCTGTTCGTGTTCATGGGGCTGATGCTGGAAAGCTCCGGCGTGGCGCGCAATCTGCTGATGACACTGCAGCGGCTGTTCGGTCGCGTGCATGGCGGTCTGGCCGTCTCGGTGGCGCTGCTGGGCGTGGTGATGGCCGCCAGTACCGGCATCATCGGTGCCTCGGTGGTCATGCTGGGCCTGCTGGCGCTGCCGGTGATGCTGGGGCAGGGCTACAAGGCCGAGATGGCCTGCGGGGTCATCGCGGCCTCCGGCACCCTGGGCATCCTGATTCCGCCCTCGATCATGCTGGTGCTGATGGGCTCCATCCTGCAGATCTCGGTGGGGGCGCTGTTCAAGGCGGCGCTGATTCCGGGGCTGATGCTCGGCGCGCTCTACGTCGCCTATCTGCTGATCACCGCCAAGCTGCGCCCGGACTGGGCACCGCTGCCGGACCAGTCGCTGCTCGGCACCGACAAGACGCCGCTGCCGCTGGCACTGCTGCGTGACCTGCTCGGGCCGATGGTGCTGATCGTCGCGGTGCTGGGGTCGATCATGACCGGTATCGCCACGCCCACCGAGGCCGCGGCCATCGGCGCGGGTGGCAGTCTGCTGCTGGCGCTGGTGATGGGCGGACTGTCCTTCTCCACCCTGCGCAACACGCTGCGCGATACCTCGCGGACCAGTGCGATGATCCTGTTCGTCGTCATCGGCGCGACCTGCTTCTCGGTGGTCTTCAAGCGTCTCGGCGGTGACTATCTGATCGAGGATGTCATCACCGGCACCGGCCTTGGCCCCTACGGCCTGCTGTTGCTGCTGATGGGGCTGATCTTCGTGCTCGGCTTCTTCCTCGAGTGGATCGAGATCAGCTTCGTGGTGCTGCCGCTGGTGGCGCCGGTGGTCGAGGCGCTGGACTTCGGGCTCGGGCTTTCCGGTCAGGGACTGCTGGTGTGGTTCGCGATTCTGGTCGCCATCAACCTGCAGACGAGTTTCCTGACGCCACCCTTCGGCTATGCGTTGTTCTACCTCAAAGGCATCACCGCCGGGCAGGTGTCCATCGGCACCATCTATCGCTCGATTCTGCCCTTCGTCGGCCTGCAGCTGGCGGGTCTGATCCTGTGCATGCTGTTCCCGGCGCTGGTGCTGTGGCTGCCGGGGCTGATGCCCTGACGCTCGCCAATCGGAGCATCACAGGGAGGTGATGCCCGGGTAAGCAGAGAGCAGAGCAGAGGGCTGAGCAGAGAGCTGAGCAGCGCAGCGCGGCATGAGGCACGCAGGGGCGACCCTTCGGGGGTTCTATCAGGGAGAATGAGATGCTGCCACGACGCAGGGTATTGATCGCGGGGCAGGGGGAGTGGCTGGAGGCCATGGCGCGCACCTTCCTGGAAGATGGCGCCATCATCGCCCTGATGGGCACCGCGCCGGCGGACCTCGAACGCGTGCTGGATGCACTGGGCGGCGAGCAGTCGGACCGCTTCGGCCAGGTGGTCGGCGAGGGCTGCTTCGAGACACTGGTGGCGCGTCTCGGGCGCCTCGACGTGCTGGTCTGCATGCCGCCTCAGGCCATGGCCGGGCAGTCGCTGGAAGCCTGTCTGGTCGCGCAGGTCGCGGGCCCCGGCGCCTTGCTCAAGGCGGCCTGTGCGCGCATGTTGCGCCACGGCGGACGCCTGCTGGCCGTGGCACCACCGCTGCCTTCGCAGCCGTCCTCGTCGCTGTCCTCGCAGGAGCATCACGGCACTGCCATGGCGCAGGCGGCGCTGAGTGAGCTGATCCAGCGGCTGGCGTCACGCGCGCCGGACAAGGTACGCGCCAATCTGCTGTGCCCCGAGGGCAGCCGACCGGACGCCGTGGCGGAATGCGCGCGCTTTCTGGCCGGTGGCGCCGGGCGCTCCCTCAATGGTCAGGTGCTGCACCTGAGCGACTGATCTGCCGATAGACGTTTTACAACACAAGCGGCCGTGGCATTGCCACGGCCGCTTGTCGTCGTCTGCTGGTCTGACATATGGCCAATTTGATCAAATATACGTCCAATAATATCAACCCGCTCTGGCTGAAGTGATTAAGGTAGAAGGAGACTCAGCGTCGCACCAGCATCCGCGAGCAGGTACCTGTCCAGTAAGACAACAGTGCCGCTCCCTCAGCCGTGGAGATCATCGAGTGCCCAGCAGACCGCATTCCGTCAGCCTGAAAGACCATGGACAACAACTGCATCTGAGCCACGCCGAGGGCGATCTGACCCTCGAGGCGCTCTGGCTGCGTGAGCGGAGTCCCGATGAAACGACGCTCGATTCCCTCACCGGTCAGCGCCTGATCGAGGCGGCGGACCTGCCGCTGGACCTGAACCTGACTCAGGCACAGCTGGATGGCGATACGCTGTCACTGGCCTTCAGTGACGGCCATGCGGCGAGCTTCTCGCTGGCGGACCTGCTGGCGGAGTGTCAGCCCTCCGAGGCCTATCAGGGCATGACCTTCTGGCAGGGGAATCTCGCCCAGCTGCCCGAGGCCGACTTCGCCGCGGCGCTGGAGGATGACGCGGCCTTGCTGGACATGCTCGAGCAGTTGCAGCGCTTCGGCTTCGTGCGGGTCAGCGGCGTGCCGGACACGGAGGACGGCATGCAGGGACTGATCCACCGCATCGGGCCGCTGCGGCGCACCAACTGGGGCGGTATCGCCGACGTGAAATCCGTCGCCAATGCCTATGACCTCACCATGACCCAGCGCGGGCTGGAGCCGCATACCGACAATCCCTACCGCGACCCGATTCCGGGCTACATCTGGCTGCACTGTCTGCGCAACGCGGCCCAGGGCGGCGACAGCATGCTGGTGGATGGCTTCAGTGCGGCAGAGCACCTGCGCCGTGAAGACCCCGAGGCCTTCGCCTGCCTGACAGAAGTCAGCCCCGGCTTCCGTTATCACGACGCCACCACGCGCCTGGAAAGCGAAGGCCCGCTGATCGAGTTGGACAGCCGTGGTCAGGTCGCCCGAGTGCGCTTCTCCAACCGCACTGAGCGGGTGCCGGCGCTGCCCGGCGCGACGCTGCGTCGCTACTACGCTGCCCGCCAGGCGTTCTATCGCCTGATCTCCGGTGACGACTTCACGCTGCACCTCAAGCTGGCGCCGGGCCAGATGCTGATCATGGACAACTACCGGTTGTTCCATGGTCGCAGCGCCTTCCAGCTGGAGGGTGGCATCCGTCATATGCGCCAGGGCTACGTGGACCGCGACTCCACCGCCAGCCGCCGCCTGCTGCTGGCCGATCAGCTCGCCGGTCAGCGCGACGGTCAGTTCGCCAATGAGGAGGCCAGCGCATGAGCGAGCAGGCCCGCTTCCGCAGTTTCGAGGAAAGCACGCATGCCGAGTGGGCGCTGATCGATGCGCGCTTCCGGGAATATCAGTCCGATGCCTGCCGGCGTGTGCTTGAACATCTGGGGCGTCTTAAGGGCGATCACCACGGCTATCCGGTCGATCGCTACGAACACTGCCTGCAGACCGCCACCCGCGCGCTGCGCGCCGGCGCCGATGAGGAGATGGTGGTCTGCGCGCTGCTGCATGACATCGGCGACGACCTGGCACCGGCCAATCATGCCGAGATCGCCGCCGGTATCCTCGAGCCGTTCATCGACCCGCTGAACACCTGGATGATTCGTCATCACGAGCTGTTCCAGGGTTATCACTACCGCGAATTCTTCGGTCAGGACCGCCACGCCCGCGAGGCACATGCCGGGCATCCCGCCTATGAGCGCACCGTGCGCTTCTGTGATGAGTGGGACCAGACCAGCTTCGACCCCGAATACGACACCCTGCCGCTGGAGCATTTCATCCCGATGCTGGAGCGGGTGATGGCGCGCGCGCCCTTCGGCGGCTTGCCGGATCTGGTGCCGGAGCCAGAAATTGAGAAGGGCCTGGCCAGGCAGGCCAGTGCTCGCTGAAGGCGCACTCCTCTGGCGGGTAAAGTTCCAACGAATCAATTGATTGCGACGCAGCAGGGCGGAGAAGACACAAGCACCGACAACGACAACGACAACGCCGTGAGCGACGGACACGCACGACGACCGCCATATACGAAGCCTTTCAGCCCCGACAACAACAAGGCCCGGCGCGACCGGAACCGACAAGGAAAGACACGATGACCACCACCCCGTACCCCCTGACACCTATGACGAAGCACGGCGCCCGCCGTGGCCTGCTTGCCCTCGCGACCCTGCTGCTCGGCACGGCTAGCCTGGCAGCCGCGGCCCAGGACAAGGATGACGAGCTGACGCTGATCGTGCCGCCGTGGCCCGGCGTCACCGTCAAGAGCGAGATCGTCGCCCAGATCCTCGCCCCGCTGGGCTACGACGTGGAGCGCCAGGAAGTCAGCTCCACCGTCGGCTACAACACCCTGACCACCGGCGACAGCGACGCCTTCCTCGCTGGCTGGCTGCCTGCTCAGAAAGACAGTTATGACGCGGCCATGGCCGCCGGTGCGATCACCGATCTCGGCAACAACGTCACCGGCGCCCGCATGGGCTTCGCGGTGCCGGGCTATGTCTACGAGGCTGGCATCCACAGCGCCGCGGACCTTGCCGCCCACGCCGAGCAATTCGACGAGACCGTCTACTCCATCGAAAGCGGCTCCACCGTCAGCGACATGCTCAATGGCGCCATCGACAATGATGTCTATGGCCTGGGCGACTGGGATGCGATGGAGTCCTCGACGCCCGGCATGCTCAGCGAGGTGCGTGCCGCCCAGCGCGAGCAACGCTGGATCGCCTTCTACGGCTGGACACCGCACTGGATGGTGCCGGAATTCGACACCCATATCCTGGCAGACCCGGAGTCGGTGTTCGGCCCCGACAATGGCGCCAGTGACGTCAAGACCGTCGTGCGTACCGCCTACGCCGAAGCCAATCCCAACCTCGCCCGCTTCCTCGATCAGCTGGTCTTCAGCTCCGAAGAGCAGAGCGGCTTCATCCTCGACTACAGCCTGAAGGAGCGTGACCTCGATGAGCTGGCGCACGACTGGCTGGCCGCCAATCCGGACCGGCTGGCGGAATTTCTCGCCGACGTGACCACGCGCGATGGCGAGGATGCCCTGGCCGCCGTGAAGGCCAGCCTGTGAGGCTGACCTAGCCTTGCTGCCGCCTTGACGGCCTGGGCGGGAGCAGAGGGATGGCTCCCGCCCAGGCCTCGTATTGCCCAAGCCCCGCAGCGCCCAGGCCACGTCGCGTCCAGGACGCGCAATCCGTGAACCACGACCCTGCTTGCCATGCCTCTGGCGTGGAAAGTCGCAATGTGGAACGCCTCTTGCTATACAAGTGTATCAATAGTCGTTCGCTCGATTGTAGCTCGATCGCCGATTGCGCAGCCCGCCGCAGCCCGCCGCGGCCCGCAGCGGCAAGCCAGGCGTCATCCGCGCATCGCCAGTCAGGCCCGGCAGCATCACGCCGCACCAGCAGGGTGCGTCACGCCGCTAGCGGCTGCACGATCGCCCATTTCACGCCAGCCACAGCCACCCACTTGTGAGTCGCTCATGACTATCTCGCCCTCGAACGTATCTCCCATGACCCGCTCGAAGAATGCAGACAGTGACGGCATCTCCCAGCCTCAGCAGGCGCGCCCGGACGCCCAGGCAAGACCCGCGCGCGCTGCCTCGAATCGGGTCGTCGTCGAAGCCAGCAACATCGTCAAGCACTACGGTGATCTGGCGGTGCTGCACGACGTGTCCTTGCGCGTGAAGGAAGGCACCGTCACCACCATCATCGGCGCCAGTGGCTCCGGCAAGAGCACCTTGCTGCGCTGCATGAACCTGCTCGAGCGCCCCGACCGGGGCGAGCTGTCGATCGCCGATGAGCATGTGCGCTTCGACCGCGACAGCCGTGGCGGCCTCATCGGGCTGGATCGTCGTCAGATCCAGCGGCTGCGCTCCAAGGTCACCATGGTCTTCCAGCAGTTCAATCTGTGGCCGCACCTGACCGTGCTCGGCAATGTCACCGAGGCGCCGATGCGCGTGAAGGGCATGTCACGCCGCGAGGCGACGCGTATCGCGGAGCACTATCTGGAACGTGTCGGCATGCTGGAGCGCGCCGACAGCTATCCGGCCTTTCTCTCCGGCGGCCAGCAGCAGCGGGTCGCGATCGCGCGTGCGCTGGCGATGGAGCCGCGCGTGCTGCTCTTCGATGAGCCGACCTCGGCGCTGGACCCGGAGCGGGTCAGTGAAGTGCTCGGCGTCATCCGCAGCCTCGCCGATGAGGGCCGCACCATGCTGATGGTGACCCACGAGATGGCCTTCGCCAGAGAAGTCTCCGATCAGATCGTGTTCCTCGATGAGGGCAGGGTAGGCGTGGCCGGAAGCCCGGCGGAGGTCTTCGAGCAGACCGAGCACGAGCGCTGCCGCCGCTTCATCGCACCGGCCGCCTGAGCCCCGCCTGCATCACCCGTCATGGACCTCCCCGCCATGACGTAGATGGACCCACAACAACAGCCAGGAGATGGCCTGATGACCTTGATGAACGACGCTGGATTCGCTGCCAAGACACCTTCACTGACCGCGCGCGGAACGCGTTCTGCCTCTGCTTCCACTTCCACCTCTGCTCTTTTCACCTCTGCTTCCACCTCTGCGCTGCGCAAGCTGGCCGGTGCACTGATGATGGGGGGACTGACGCTGGGTGGACTGACGCTGGGCGCCGCTCAGGTGCATGCCGCCGACACCCTCAAGATCGGCATCTCCGCGGAACCTTACCCGCCCTTTACCTACACCTCCGCCAGCGGCGAGTGGACCGGCTTTGAAGTGGAGCTGGCCGAGGCGATCTGTGACGCCATGCAGCGTGAGTGCGAGATCACCCCGACCGGCTGGAGCGGCATCATCCCCTCGTTGAAGGCCGGTCGCATCGACATGATCATGAATTCGATGACCATCACCAAGGCCCGCGAGAAGGTCATCGACTTCAGCATCCCCTACTACAACTCGCCCGGCGCCTACGTGGCCGCCAAGGATCTCGAGCTCGAGATTCCGGACGGCCTCGACGGCAAGATTCTCGGCACCCAGGCGGCGACCACCCACGCCAACTTCGCGCGTCGAGCGCTGCGCAGCACCGGCGTCGATGTGCGCCTCTATGACCAGCAGGAGCAGGTCAACAGTGACCTGCTGTCTGGGCGCGTGGACGTGATTCTGGCCGACGAGATCGCCATGAGCGCACTGGTCAAGCGTGACGAGGCCAGCAACTTCGAGATCAAGGCGACCACGCCGCAGCACGAGGCCTACGGCATCGGTGCCGGTGTCGGGGTACGCAAGGAAGATGGCGCGCTGAAAGAGGCGCTCGATGGCGCCATCCACCGGGTCTACGCGGACGGCACCTGCACGGCGCTCTCGAACAAGTACTTCGATACCGACGTCTGCCTGGGCTGAGCCTGCGCGTGCTGGCCGGCCGAGGTCGTCTGGTCAGCACGCCTCGCGTATCGCATCCGCCATTTCCTACTGATACGAGAAGGACGCCGATCATGTCCCAGTTCGCCCAGGAAGGGCTCGCCGATTGGGCAGCCCCGATACTCGCCGGTGCCGTCACCACCCTGCAGATCGCCTTCGCCGCCTACGCCATCGGCTTGCTGCTCGGGCTGGTGGGGGCGGCGTCACGACTCAGCCCCTGGGCGCCGCTGCGCGCGCTGGCCACCAGCTATTCGACGGCCGTGCGCGCGGTGCCGGAACTGCTGCTGATCATCCTGCTGTACTACGGCGGCTCCCAGGCGCTCACCGCCTTGATGAACGCGCTGGGTGTCGCGGGCAAGGTCGAGATCAGCGGCTTCGTCACCGCCGTCGGCGTGCTGGCCTTCGTGCAGGGCGCCTACATGACCGAAGTCTTTCGCGGCGCCATCCTGGCCATCCCCAAGGGCCAGCTGGAAGCGGCCGATGCCTACGGCTTCTCGCCCATGGCGCGCTTTCGCTACATCACGCTGCCGGGCATGTTGCCCAACGCACTGCCGGGCATGTCCAACCTGTGGCTGATCCTGATCAAGGACACCGCCCTGATCAGCGTCATCGGCTTCAGCGAGCTGTTCTTCACCGTGCAGCAGGCGGCCGCCAGCTCGCGCGCCTACTTCCTGTTCTACAGCGTGGCGGGGCTGCTCTATCTGCTGATGACCCTGACCTCGAGCGCCGCGTTCAGTCGTCTGGAGCGCTACGTGCGCCGCGGCGAACCCGATATTTCAGCCCAGGAGGCGTGACATGGATTTCAGCTGGTTATCGGACCCCTATTATCAGGAATCGCTGTGGACAGGACTGATCAACACCCTGGTGCTGCTGGGGGTGTCGGCCGTGCTCGGCTTCACGCTGGCGGTCGGTATGGCGATGGCGCGCATCAAGGGCCCCAGGCCTCTCGCCTGGCTGGCCAGCGGCGTCTCCATCGTGATGCGTGGCACGCCCCTGCTGGTACAGCTGTTCTTCTTCTATTACGGCATCGGCCGGCTGCTGGAAGGCATTCCCGGCATTCGCGAGAGCATGTTCTGGGGCATCCTGCGTGATCCGTTCTTCTACGCCACCCTGACCTTCACCCTCTCGGTGGGCGCCTACTCCGGTGAAGTCCTGCGCGGGGCACTGCTCAGCGTGCCGCCGGGCGAGCGGGAAGCGGGCCGTGCCTTCGGCATGGGGCCGTTTCAGGTCTTCAGTCGCCTGTGGCTGCCGCGCGCCATCCAGCTGTGCCTGCCGACCCTGACCGGCGAGATGATCCTGCTGCTCAAGTCGGTGCCGCTGGTCTCGACGATCGCCATGATGGACCTGCTGCAGGTCGCCAACATCATCCGCGACGAGAACTTCCTCACCTACGAGCCGCTGCTGTTCATCGGCGCCATCTACCTCGTGCTGACCATCCTGCTGACCCTGTGTCTGCGCCAGGTCGAACTCAACTTCCCCGGCGTACGCGCCCAGGCACGCTTGAGGCCAGCCCCCTGGCGGGCATTGCTGATTTCCCGCAGATAATCTCTCTTGCACACGAATACGCCGAGTCAGTCGACTCGGCGTATTCGTGTCAGTGGGCCGGTGATCAGGCCCCGAAGCCAGCAAGCTTTCTAACTTGCTCCGAAGCCAGCAAGCTCTCTAACTGCCCCCGAAGCCAGCAAGCTTTCTAACTGGCACCGAAACCTGCCAGCTTTCTAACTTGCCCCGAAGCCGGCAAGAAAGACGCGCACACAGCGTCTGACATGTGGGCGGAGTTGTTCGGGGCTTGCGGTGTCGGGTGGGCAGCCGAGCAGGGCGTCGACATGCAGCGGGTTGAGCAGCATGCCGGTGAGCAGGTTGGCGGCGGCCAGCGGCTCCTGGCCGAGGCCGGTGGACGGCAGGTGGCCCTGGGCGACCTGACGCGACAGGTAGCCTGCCAGGCGTTGTCGGGTCAGCTTGGGGCCGTTGTCTAGGAACAGCTTGCCGAGCTGCGGGTTGCGGCCGCTTTCGAAGGCGAGGCCACGGAACAGGCGGATCAGTTCGGGCGCGAGGGCCAGCGCCAGCATCGCCATGCCGAAGTCTTCCAGCGCTTCCTCGACACTGCGTGTCTCGTTGGCTTCGTGGTCCATCACCGACCACACCGTCTGCGCCTCCTGCTGCATCACGGCCAGAAACAGGCCGTCCTTGTTGCCGAAATTACGATACAGCGTTGCCAGTGATCCGCCGGCCTGCCGGGCGATCTCATTGATGCTGGTCGCGGCGAAGCCGTGTTCGAGGAAATGTTCGCGCGCGACTTCCAGCTGGCGTTTGCGGCGTGCTTCCCCGCGCGGTGAGGCGCGAGTCGCGGTGCTTCCCGAGTCAGGGGCGGTCTCTGATGAGGGCGAATCAGTCATGTGAGTGTCCTGTCTGTGATCCGGAAACCGCCTGAAACAGGCAAGGTTGCGATATTGCGAACGAGAGACGCTGTCTGTCGAAACTGTCGGGGCTGCCTCAAGGAAGTGTAGTATTCATTACACTTTGTGGCGATGCAAGATGACAGCCGTGGCCTGAGCGCTCGCAAGCGCCGTGGCCGCCTCATCCGCAGCGTCAGACAGATTACACGCCTGTCACCGACAGGCAGCAAGAGAGAGTCGCCGAATGAACAAGGCAGGCAAGGGTGTCGTGGCACTCATCGTGGTGGCGGGCGTGATCGCTGGCGGAGTGATGGGGGTCGAATGGTGGCAGGTCGGGCGCTTCATGCAGGAGACCGACAACGCCTATGTGCGTACCGACAGCGTCGCGGTGCGCTCCGAGATCACCGCGCGGGTGACGCGCATGCTGGTGCATGACAACCAGCCGGTGAAGAAGGGGCAGCTGCTGGTGCAGCTGGATGACGAAGATGCCAGGGCCAATCTGGACCAGGCCAGTGCCGCGCTGGACAACGCCCGCACCGGGGAAGTCCAGGCCGAGCGGCAGCTGGACCTGCAAGGCGCGAAGATCGACGAGGCCAAGGCCGCGCTGGCCTCGGCCAAGGCCGAACGCGATCAGGCGGCGCTGCACCTCAAGCGCTCCAGAAGTCTGGAGAGCCGCAGCTACGCCTCGCGTCAGTCCTATGAAGATGACCAGGTGACCATGCGCACCGCCGAGGCGAGCGTTGCCCAGAAGCAGGCTGCGCTGGTGTCTGCCCGGCAGCAGCTTGAGGTCTACAAGGCGCAGCTGGAATCGGCGCGTGCCCAGGTGGTGTCAGCGGCGGCAGATCTCGCCTACGCGCGCCACCAGCTGGAGAAGACCTCGATCTACGCGCCGCAGGATGGCGTGGTCGGCAATCGCAGTGTCGAGGTGGGCACCATGGCCAGCGCCTCGTTGACCCTGATGCAGCTGGTGCCGGTGAAGAGCGCCTATGTGGTGGCCAACTACAAGGAAACCCAAACCGAGCGCATGCGCGTTGGCCAGCCGGTCAGTCTCGAGGTGGACGCCTACCCGGACATCGAGTTTGAGGGCGTGGTGGATAGCCTGGCGCCGGCGACCGGCACCGAGTTCAGCCTGCTGCCGACCGACAACGCCACCGGCAACTTCAACAAGATCGTCCAGCGTGTGCCGGTGCGCATTCGCCTGACCGGCCCAGCGGATGCGCTGCCGCGTCTGCGCGCCGGCCTGTCGGTCATCCCCAGCGTCGATACACGAGAGCTTTCGGACACCGGCACCTATGCCGTCGATAGCCTCTCCAGGGACGTCATCGCGCCCGATGCCGCGCAGGTCGCCAGCGCTGATCGCGGAGCGCAGTAAGCATGGCCGAGACGACTCAGTCCTCGGCGCAATCCCCGAGACAGCCCCCGAGCCAGCCCCCCGCGGGCACCGCCAGTGACATGCCGACGCGCCGCCAGCAGATCGGCTTCGTGGCCGCGGTGTTCGGCATGTTCATGGCGATTCTGGATATCCAGATCGTGTCCAGCTCGCTCAACGAGCTGCAGGCGGGCCTGGCCGCCAGTCAGGACCAGATCTCCTGGGTACAGACCAGCTACCTGATCGCCGAGATCGTGATGATTCCGCTCTCCGGCATGCTGGCGCGCATCTTCTCGACGCGGCTGGTGCTGACCGTCTCGGCGCTGGGCTTCACGCTGGCGAGTCTGGGCTGTGCGCTCTCGACCTCGCTGGAAGCCCTGATCGTGCTGCGTGCGGTCCAGGGCTTCATGGGCGGGGCGATGATTCCGCTGACCCAGGCGGCCAGCTTCTCGATCTTCCCGCGCCGCATGATGGGCAGCATCCAGGCGGTGATCGGCCTGGTGGCGACCATGGCGCCCTCCATCGGGCCGTCCGTCGGCGGCTATATCACCGAATACATGAGCTGGCATTGGCTGTTTCTGGTCAATCTGGTGCCGGGCATCATCGTGGCGGCGCTGGTGTGGCGCAATCTGGAGATCGACAGCGGCGACCGCGGCCTGCTCAGTCGTCTGGATACGCTGGGCCTGGCGCTGATGGCGGTCTTTCTCGGCAGTCTCGAATTCGTGCTCGAGGAGGGGCCCGGCGATGACTGGTTCGCCAGTTCGCTGATCCTGTTCTGGAGTGTGGTGTGCGCGGTGGCGGCGGTCGGCTTCTTCTGGCGCGTGCTGACGACCAGCAACCCCATCGTCGACCTGCGGGTGTTCAGGGACCGCAACTTCGCGCTGGGGGCGATCATCGGCTTCTGGATCGGCGTGGTGCTCTACGGGCTGGTCTATCTGGTGCCGCTGTTTCTCGGCTCGATTTCCGGCTTCTCCAGCGTGCAGATCGGGCAGGTGATGTTCGTCAGCGGCGTGGTGATGTTCCTGATGGCGCCGGTGGCGGGCAAGCTTTCCGACCGCATCGATCTGCGTCTGATGCTGTGCATCGGCCTGGTGCTGACCGGCCTCGGCACCGGCATGAACGTGCACCTGACCTCGGACTCGGGCTTCGATGACTTCTTCTGGCCACAGGTGATCCGCGGCGCGGGTCAGATCATGGTGCTGCTGTCGGTCTCCCGGCTGGCGATGGGGCGTCTGGCGCCCCACGAGATAGGCAACGGCAGTGGCCTGTTCAACGTGATGCGCAACCTGGGCGGCGCGGTGGGGCTGGCGCTGATCGACACCATCCGCGAGCTGCGTGAGGACTATCACTGGAACCAGATGATCGGGGCCATCGACCAGAGTCGCCAGGTGGTGATCGATCAGCTGGCAAGCTATCAGTCGACCTTCGCGGGGCTGGCTGATCCGTGGCAGGCCGGTGTGCAGATGATCGCCCAGCGCATCAGCATCCAGGCCGAGGTGCTGGCCTTCGACAATATCTTCCTGTGGCTGGGCGCGGTCTATGTGGTGGGCAGCGTGGCGGCCTTCCTGTTCCAGAATCCCACCAGCGACCAGTAAAGACAACGACCGAGAGAAGGCTAAAGGTTTAATTGATCATTTCAATCTTCTTTATTAATGAGTTGGTACTATGTTAACCATCGGTCGCGATTGTTATAGTTCGTGATGTCTTTTAATGTATTGACACATGGAGGTGTTTATGCGAGACATTTTTTATGTAGAAGCACTAGAAAAAATGGCTAGCTCTAAGAAAGAAAAATCACGTCGCTTTTTGATATCATTGATGGTGATCTTTCCTATCTTATTTGCTTTGGCTTATGTTGTTTCTGGCTATGGGGATAATGAGAAAGTACTGTTTAATGGTGTTGTGTTAATATTGTTTGCTTTTACCGTTTTGTTGCTCTATTGGTATTTGCAAATTAAGCCGGGAGATAGCTATGAAGATTATTATGATCCAAATAAGGATTTAGTAGACCTGAAATTTCAGCTTGATAATTTATCTGATATAAGCAAGGCTATTCAGCTTTTTAAAAGCCCAGGTCAATCTTCAGGCAATGCAAATAAAAGCCCAAAAGTTACAGCCGAATATATATCGAGCAGAAGTGACTTCCTACGTAAAGAAGATCGATTAATAAGCAATGCAAGTGATTTAAGTGATGTTGAGAAATTAGCTCTCTTTGAAATTACAATTAAAAGATATCAGGAAAACTTATCTACAGAAAAAAATAATATTGAAGAGAAACTTCAAAGCAAATCTGATGAGCACGTTGTGGATGATCTTGCGCTTAATAAGATGACGCTATTGATTAAAGTGATGACTTCTCGCCTTAATGAGGCAATTTCTCAGCTTTCTAAACGAGGTGATATCTATATTGTTATCGGCTCCGGATTAACCATTATAGCTGGTTATATTTTGTATACATCAATGGTTGATTATCTGTCGCTTAATGTAGCAGGTGAAGAAGCCACTATTTTAGATCTCTCGATGTATGATCTTATATTGATGGGAGTTAAAATCTCAGTAGTATTATTTGTTGAGGTTTTTGCATTTTATTATCTTCGGTTGTATCGCGAGATAGTGAAAGATGTGAAATATTATCAAAACGAAATAACGAATATAGAAGTTAGGCTATTGGCTTTGTATGCTATCGATAACTTTGAACATAGTGAAGCCTTAAGTGGGTTGGTGGGTGAGTTGTCTAAAGTAGAGAGAAATTTTTTGATAGATAAAAAGCATACAACTATAGATCTAGAAAAAAGCAAGCACGATTCTAGCATGATTGGTGCAGATATAGGGCAAGTAACCAAACTCATTAATACGGTTAAGAAATAAGAAATATTTTTGATGTCTGAACACAAAGACCCGCCAATCGGAGGGTCTTTGTCTTTCAAGCCTTGGTGTGTCAGGCCTTGAGCCTCTGTCAGTCAGCCAGCATCCAGCCAGCAGGGCGTCACCAGCCCCAGAACATCAGATACCAGATGCCCAGTGCGGGCAGGCAGGCCAGCGCGACACTCGCGGTACCGATCAGCCGTGCAGCGTTGCCGGCGAGCAGGCCGCCGTTGCGTTGCTCACCGTTGTGCTGCTCACCGGTAATGCGCCAGGCCAGCCGCAGCCCCCATAGGCAGGCCAGTGCCAGCAGGGTGGCGCGCAGATCATTGGCCCAGGTGAGATTGATGCCATCACCGCGCAGCAGCGTCATGGTGGTGGCGGAGAGGCCGAGAAACACGCCCAGCCCGCCCAGCGGAATCAGACTCAGCGAGAGGTGCCACAGGCGTGACAGCGTCGCCTTGCCACCCATCAGCCAGTTGCCCAGCAGCAGCGGCAGGCTGGTGAGCGCGCCCAGCAGGCCGCCACCGACCACGATCCACAGCGTGATCAGACTGCCATCGAGCAGGTTGAAGACATCGTTGTGCTCGGGGTAGTTGGTCAGAATCCAGGTCGGCAGGGTGGTGGTCAGTGGCCACATCAGGTCGTGATCGATCAGCCAGAAGGCCAGCTGCTGCTTGAGGGTGACGAACCACGGGCTGGCGCTCCAGCTGAAGGCGCCGATGGCGATGCCGAGCAGGCCGAACACCAGCACCGAGTAGTGGGTGAAGCGCACCGGCTGCGGCGGCTCGACCAGCTCTACCCCCGGCGCACGCCACTCCAGCTGCATCGCGTCCTTGTAGCCGCTGCAGCGTCCGCAGACATGGCAGTCACCGGCACTGTCGAGCTGCTTGAGCGGAATCAGCGGCGCGCAGTCAGGGGCGTGCATGCGCACGGCGTTGCCCTGACGGACAGCCTGATTGTGGGCGTTCCAGCGGGCCTGGTCGGTACGGAAGTGGGTCGGTGACAGGCGCGCCAGCAGATTGAAGACGCCATTCACCGGACACAGCTGACGGCACCAGACGCGCGTGCCCTTGCCGTAGATCAGCCCGACGATGATCGCGGCCACCGTCGAGCCCCCCAGTACCACCAGTGCGCCCAGCGGGTACTGATAGACGCTGGCCAGCTGGCCATACAGCGTGGTGCCGAGGAAGGCCACGAAGGGCCAGCCGCCCCAGCGCATCCAGCCGGGAATCGGGCGACCGAGGCCGATGCGGCTGGCGGCTTCGGTCAGGGTGCCTTCGGGGCAGAAGACACCGCACCACACGCGGCCCATCAGCACCATGCTGATCAGCACGAAGGGCCACCACAGCCCCCAGAACACGAACTCGGCGAACACCGTCAGGTTGGTGAGGATATGCGCCTGGTAATCCGGCAGCGGCAACAGGGCCGGCACCACCAGCAGAAAGGCATAGATGCCGACCACCAGCCATTGCACCAGCTGGATCAGACCACGCCGCTGCTGCATCGCCTGTCCGAAGCGCGCGATGCGCGTGGCCTGACGGCCAGGCGAGGTGCCGCCATCACTGGCGATGAGGTTGCTTATGTCACCGTGGGGGCTGGAGCCGCAATTGGCCATGACTATCGTTTCTCCTGACTGGCAGATCGCGTGAACAAGACTCAGCTGCGCGCGCGGGCAGTGAGCTGACGGCGCTGGTCGACGCGCTCCCTCTTGCGCTGACGCTTCATGAGGCTTGCGACGATGACCCAGTAGCCGAGATAGCCGACCACCATCGTCGTGGCAGGCCAGGCGCGATAGCCGGCGAAGGTCGCCAGCAGTCCGCCGAGGCCGCTGCCATCATCGAGCAGCCAGCTGGAATCCCACAGCGGGTCGAGGCCCGCCGGCAGATAGCCGAGGCCGATCAGCTGCTCGAGGCCCGACATCAGCAGTGACGCCGCCAGCAGCAACAGCAGGATTTCGGTCACGCGGAAGAACAGCTTCCAGGAGAACAGTCGTGAACCGAGCTGCAGCGCCATGAAGGTCGCCACCGCGAGGGCGAAGCCGAGGCCCGCAGCCAGCGCGAAGCTGGCGATGCCGCCGGACTGCAGGCTGGCGGCGCCCATGCCGTAGAGGAAGACGACGGTTTCCGCGCCTTCACGCGCCACGGCGATGGCGACCAGCGTCGCCACGCCCCAGTAGCTGCCGGAGGAGACGGCGCTGGCCAGGCCGCTCTCGAGTTCTGCCTTGAGCGTGCGGCCCTTGGTGCGCATCCACAGCACCATCTGGGTGATCAACAGGCAGGCAGTCAGCACCAGTACGGCCTGGAAGACCTCCTGCGCGGTGCCGGTCAGCCAGGTGTTGGCGCCCATCAGCGCCGCCCCCATCAGGCCGGCCAGCACCAGACCGGCGACGACCCCGCCCCACAGGTAGCGCAGGCCCGCGCGGGTGCCGGACTGCACCAGCCAGGCGTGCATGATGCCGATGACGAGAATGGCTTCGACGCTTTCACGCCAGACGATAAACAGGATCTGATCAAACATGCGGACTCTCTTCTACTGACGTTCGGTGCGCGCCATCGATGACGAAAAAGGCGTCATTGGCACAGGGTGGCCGAGCTTATTCGGCGACGACCTTGCCACGCGCGTCCGGCAGGTGGAAATCATCGAAGAAGTCATAGCTCCCCGCGCGCAGCGGATGGATGACGACGAACGACTTCACGCCCGGCGCCAGCACCTTCTCCTTGCGCAGGGAGTTGCTCTCGAATTCGGCCGGCGTATTGCCCGCGTTGTGCAGCTGGATGACGAATTTCTCGCCCGCCTTCACCTCAAGGACCTCAGGGATGAGCTTGCCGTTGTCGAGGGTCAGGTCGTAGGACGGCATGTCGCTGGCAGCCGCCGGCCGAGGCAGCAGGGCCACGAGCAAAAGGGCGACGAGCAACATGGCGAGCGCGGGCAGCAGGGCGCTTGCTCGACGGGGCAGGCGAGAGGGCAGGCGAGAGGGCAAGAGGGAGGGCAAGAAAGAGGTCAGGCGCATAGGACACTCCGGACGATGAGGGGAAGCGCACACTGACACCAGCGCAAGGCGCTGGTGGTAGAGCGACCAATGGCCGCGAGTGCAGGTCAGCACAGGCGGCCATCGAAGGAGCAAGCGGCAATGGCCGCCTCACGGGATGCAGACATTCAGGGGCATGCAGCAAGGGCAGAGCGGCGCTCAGTAGCCGCCTTTCTTGCCGACGCCGGCATAGACGAAGTCGTAGTCGGTGGTGATGGTCTGCGGCCACTCGGCCACGCCGGTTTCCTTGTCGATATGACGCGGCATGTCCGGATGCTGGATCTCGAAGGTCAGGTGGTACTTGCCCGGGCCATCCAGCTTGACGTTCTTGCCGTAGTGGGTGCCGTCATTGGCGATCATCGGCACCAGTTCGCCTTCGATCGGCGCCTCGCCACCCTGCCTGGTCAGGGTGTAGTGAATGCCGAGATAGGGAATCCAGTCGCCCGGCGCGAAGCCGTTGTCGTTTTCCATCAGCGCGTGGATATCGGCTTCCAGGTGGATATCGGCCTGATTGGCAGGCAGCTTGCCGGCCGGGGCCATCACCACCGGCTGCAGGTAGACCGCAGCGATTTCCATGCCGCCTTCCTTGACCGGCGTGCCGATCGGGTATTCCAGTGCCGAGGCCTGACCCGCCACGAATGTTGCCGCCAGGCTCAGGGCGAGCAGGCAAGGCTTGAGCGCGCGGGGCAGAGCAGTGGTGAGGGAGTGACGCTGTGGCATCGGGGGGGACTCGCAATGATGGGAAGTGGAGCTTCATTATCCCGATAAGCCTAAATATAACCATTCTCATCCCTGCGCCGCTTGCGTTGCTCATCTTGCAACGGGGCGTTGTATGAGCATGAGTTTATTCTCAAGTAAGCACGAGCTTCTTCTCAAGTAACAGGCGCGAGTGGCAGGCCTGGCGGCCGCGCCGAGCAGATCGCGACTTTCTCGCGCCATCTGGTCTGCTCATCTGGTCTGGCGCGCTGCCATGCGGCATGCTGCGCGACATGACGACTCCTCCTTCAGATTCTCCTTCTCGCATTGATCTGCCCGCCCTCGAGGCGTGGTGCCGAACGCTGCATCAACATCTGCTCGCGCGGCGTCAGCGTGCCTGCCTGTGGATCAGTGGCGATGACCCCACTGGCGCCGCGCAGGCGATCTGCGAGCGGTGGCCGGCGCGAGAGCCTGCCCCACTGTGGCTGGGCACAGGTGAAGCCTTGTCGACGTCGGGCGCGACGCCCGTGCGTACGCTGGCGATGGCCAAGGCCGCCACCCAGCTGGGCGGTGAGCAGTCACTGGTCATCTTCGATGCGGCGCAGCCGGCGACTGGCTTCGACCCCGATGCCTTCGGCGCCGTGGCCGGCACCCTGAAGGCGGGGGGGCTGCTGGTACTGATGACGCCTGCCGCCTGGGCCGCGGCAGACCCTGCGCCAGTGCCGGATGGCGATCATGCGCGTCTGGCTCACTGGCCCTTCGAGCGGCAGCAGCTGACGGCACGCTATCTGGCGCGGCTGGCGCGGCGCCTCTCATCGCACGCCAGTGTGCTGCACTGGCCACAGGGCGGACACTTGCCTGCGCCATCGCTGCAAAGCGGCAATCAGGCGGCGCGATCAGACGCCATCGCCGACACCGACAGCGACTGCCTGACGCAGGACCAGGCTGCCAGCGTGGCTGCGCTGGCGGCTCTGGCGCCTGTGCGACCCGTGGTGATCAGCGCCGATCGCGGGCGTGGCAAGAGTGGTGCGCTGGGCATCGCGGCGGCGCGCTGTCTGGCAGCGGGGCAGGATGTCTGGCTGACGGCGCCGCGCCCTGCGGCGGTCAGCGCGATCTTCGAACGCCTGGCGGCCTTGCTGCCCCGGGGACAGCGCGAGGGCAATGTCTTCAGGTTGCCGGCGGCTCAGGCGGATGCGCGGGATCAGGCCGGTCATCCGCAAGGTGACACGGCTGTCGGCAGCGAACTGCGCTTCGTGGCGCCGGATGCCATCGAGGCGGCGCGTCTTGCCTGTCAGGATGCCGCGCTGCCGCGGCTGTTCGTCGATGAGGCCGCTGCCATCCCCACGCCATTGCTGAAGGGCTATCTGGCGGACTTCCCGCGCATCGCCTTCGCCACCACCGTACATGGCTATGAAGGTACCGGACGCGGCTTCCAGCTGCGGTTTCGTCACTATCTCGAGCGCCGATGCCCCGGTTGGCAGGCGCTGGAGATGACGGAGCCGGTGCGCTGGGCACTCGGTGACCCGCTGGAAGCATTGACCGATGACCTGCTGCTGCTCTCGGCGCAACCGCCTGAGCTGCCTGAGTCATGCGCGAAGAATGCTCAGCAGTGGCTGGAGGGCTGCGACATTGTCGTGCTGGAGCGTGATGCATTGGCGCGTGACGAGGCGGCGTTGCGGCAGTTGTTCGGCCTGCTGGTGCAGGCGCATTACCGCACTACACCGGCGGACCTGCGCCAGCTGCTCGACACGCCGGGGCTCACGCTGATGGCGATTCGTCAGCGCGACGTCACGACAGGGCGTGATGCCTGGCTGGGGGTGGTGGCCGCCGTCGAGGAGGGCGGCTTCCCGACGTCCCTGGCGCATGACATCTGGTGCGGCAAGCGGCGTCCGCGCGGGCATCTGCTGGCACAGTCGCTGGCGGCGCATGCAGGCCACCAGGGCGCCGCCGAGGCCCGCTGGTGGCGGGTGCTGCGCATCGCGGTGCATCCCGAGCTGTGGCGGCGTGGTCAGGGCGCGCGCTTGCTCCAGGCGCTCGAGCAGCAGGCGCTGGCGGCAGGCGTCACGCGGCTCGGCACCAGCTTCGGGGCCGAGGCCGATCTGGTCGCCTTCTGGCTGGCGCAGGGCTTCGTGCCGCTGCGCATGGGCCTCAAGCGCGATGCCGCCAGTGGCGAGCACGCGGTGATGATGGGCAAGGCCATCGGCGAGAGTGGGAGTGGAGAATCAGCGCCGCGTGGGCAATTGGCGCAGGATGCCTTGCTCGGCGCGCTGCAGCAGGACTTCCAGCGCCTGCTGCCCAGCCTGCTCACCCATGAGCTGCACGGCTTGCCGCCCGCATTGGTCGACAGGCTGAGGCAGCGGGGAAGTGAGGCTGATCTGGCCACGCTGACGCCAGCCGCATGCGCGCAGCGACTGGACTGGTATCGGCGTGGTGGCGGGGGGCTGGCGCTGGTGCGGCCGTGGCTCGAGACAGCACTCGAGGCCAGTAAGCCTGCACGACTCGATGAGGCGTCACGTCACGGATTGGTGCTGGCGCTGGGCGGACAGGATGCGCCTGCCTTCATCAGCTGGGCCGAGGGGCAGGGCATCGTGGGCCGCAAGGCGCGCGATCGCTGGTGCCGAGCGGCCGCCGGGCGCCTGATCGAACAGAGCGAATGACAAGGCCGTCTGACATGAGCATCAAATAAGCCCAGAGCGGCCGGTCGCGGCTCAGAGGCCCGGAATGCCGATCGGGCCGGGCATGTCAGGAATCGGCGAGCAGCCACTCAGCATCAGCAGGCCGGCAGTGGCGGAGATGGCGGTCAGCAGCAGTAGTCGACGAGGCATAAAGGCTCCGATGAAGGTGGGGAATGGCATGCAGCTGTCAGCAGGGTCGTGATTGTCATCCTTGCATATTCGAATTCGCTGATCGATAGGTGTCGACAACCACTAGCCACGCCCGTCCGCTGTTCCGTATGCTCATTGATGACAAGAACAGGAATCTTCGCCATGAATGAGCATATCGATACGTTGGACCCCGCCATCCTCTGGCGTCATTTCCGCACTCTGTGCAATATCCCGCGCCCGTCCGGGCATGAAGCCGCGCTGGTGGCCTATCTGATCGACTGGGCCGAAGCGCGTGGTCTCGCCCATGATCGCGACGCTTTCGGCAACCTGCGTCTGCGCAAGCCCGCCACGCCCGGCCACGAGAGCGCAGCGGGCATCGTGCTGCAGGGCCATCTCGACATGGTCGCCCAGGCGGCCAGCGACAGTGATCACGACTTCACGCGTGATTCCCTCGACACCTATCTGGAAGATGGCTGGCTCAAGGCGCGCGGTACCACTCTGGGGGCCGACAACGGTCTCGGCGTCGCGGCGGCGCTGGCCGTTCTCGAGGACGACAGCCTCGTGCACGGTCCGCTGGAAGCGCTGTTCACCCTCGAGGAGGAAACCTCGATGGGTGGCGCGCTGAATCTGGCCGAGAACTGGCTGGAGGGGCGCTACCTGCTCAACCTGGATTCGGAAGACCGCGGGCAGGTCTATATCGGCTGTGCCGGTGGCGCGGACATCAATGTCGCCCACGAGTTTGCCACCTCGTCGCTGAAGGATGCCGAAGCGGAGCTGGAGCTGACCATCGGCGGCCTGGTCGGCGGCCATTCCGGGCTCGATATCCACCGTGGGCGCGGCAATGCCAATCGCCTGATGTCACGTGCGCTGGTCGCGCTGGCCGAGTTCAAGCCGCGTCTGGTCAGCTGGTCTGGCGGTACGCTGCGCAATGCCTTGCCGCGTGAGGCCACGGTCGGCGTGGTGATCTATGACGAGCGCGTTGCCGCCGCGCGCCAGCGCCTCGCGGACTTCGAGGCCCAGATTCGCGACGAGCTGCGCGAGACGGACCCGGATGTCTCGCTCAGCGTGACCCGTGGCAATGCCGAGAACGCGCTGTCCGTCGAGGACACCCAGCGCCTGGTCGCGGTGCTGGATGCCGCGCCCTACGGGGTCGAGCGCATGAGCGCGGCGGTGGAAGGCGTGGTGGAAACCTCCAACAACCTCGGCGTGGTGCAGCTGCGCGAGGGGCGCTTCCATCTCTGCGCGCTGGTGCGTTCGCTGCGCGATGATGCCGTGACCATGATGGAGCAACGCATTCGTGGGCTCTTTGCGCTGATCGGCGCGACCACCGTGGCCGAGAATGCCTATCCGGGCTGGCAGCCGGCGCCGGATGCGCAGCTGCTGGCGCGCTTCTGCAGCCTGCACGAGAGCGTCACCGGCCGCGCGCCGGAGATCAAGGTCATCCATGCCGGACTCGAGTGCGGCATTCTGGGGGCCAAGTATCCCCAGCTCGAGATGATCTCCTTCGGACCGCTGATTCGCGGTGCTCACTCGCCCAGCGAGCGGGTCGAGGTCGAGTCGGTCGGTGAATTCTGGCAGGTGCTCAAGGGACTGATCACGGAACTTGCCGAGCCTGCCAAGGCCGCTTGATCAACTCTCAGGCAAGACTCGTCACGTAGACGAACGACGCCCCCGCAGGTCAGCCTGCGGGGGCGTCGTCAGCTCTGGGCGTCGACATCTCTGGGCATCAGGCGCTGGCGTGGCGTGATGTGAGTGCACAAGCTCAGTTGATATTGATGCGGATCGCCGGAATGCCGATGCTCACGCCGTTATGGTAGCGGCGGATGCCATGCCGGCCGGAATCATGGTTCCGGTAGTAGTACGGGCGGTAGCGGTCGTGCTCAAGACGCCCATGCTGATGGTAGCGGCGCTTGGGGACATGGCGACGGATGTCATGACGAGAATGCTGACGCGATTGATGGCGCTCCACGCGCGGCTCGTCGAACATCCTGAGATGGCGGCGCTTGATCGCCTCGTGGCGACTGTGCGGCGTGCTGTGGCGCTCGCCGTGCTGGCCCTGCGCGCGATGGCGATCATCCGCGGCGACCAGCGTCGGCGTGGCGAGCATCAGCGTCAGTCCCAGCAGCAGGGAAGGCAGCAGAGATGTAAGGGCAGTGGTCAAGGTCGAGATATGCATGGGGCGGTCTCCCGTATGGTCGGTCAGTCACCCAAGAGGATCCTTGTCCTCAGAATATCGTGTCGCAGCGCCTTTTACGAAAGGCGTTCGCTAATGTCTCCGTGCGTCGCTTGTCGTGTTGTTGTGGAACTGAGTTGTCCAGATTGCCTTGCCTGTAGCGTAAGTGGTTGCTCGCAATGAGGTTCTACAACGCACGGCTGCAGAATGGCCAACGAACCTCGGGCATGAGTGGTTCAGCCAGTGCTGCGAGGACACTTCACTTCTGCCACCAAGGCACCGGATCGCGCCCTTGAGACAACGAAAACGCCCCTGCCGAAGTGGCAGGGGCGTCTGTCTGTTCAAGCTTCAGAGCTTGCGGCTCTCTGGCTTGCGGATCTCTAGCTTGCGGCTCTCTGGCTTGCGACCTCAGGCGTGCTGATGCTGGTGCTTGCCTTCGGCCAGTTCCTCGAGCAGCTTGGCGTTGAACGCATCAAGGTCTGCTGGCTTGCGGCTGGTGACCAGCGCGCTGTCACACACCACTTCGCTGTCCTGCCACTCGGCACCGGCGTTCTTCAGGTCCTGTGCGACGGAGGGGAAGGAGGTCATCTGACGGCCTTCGACGACGCCGGCATCGATCAGGATCCACGGCGCGTGACAGATGGCGGCGACCGGCTTGTGGGCCTGGAAGAAGCTGCGCACGAAGCTCAGTGCGCTCTCGTCCTGACGCAGGGTGTCCGGATTGAACAGGCCACCCGGTAGCACCAGGCCGTGATAGTCGTGTTCGCTGGCATCGCTGAGCGGGGTGTCGACCTGGTACTTCTCGCCCCAGTCGGTTTCGGCCCAGGCACGAATGCCGTCTTTCTCCGGCGAGACGATGTCTACCTCGACGCCCGCCTCCTGCAGTGCGGCGCGCGGCACCGCGAGCTCGGATTCCTCGAAGCCATGGGTCGCGAGAATGGCCACGCGCTTACCTTGCAGTTGTTGACGTGTCTGCTGATCGGTCTGCTGTGTCATGCGAATCTCCTTTCCGTGCTTCGGCTCTTGCGAGCGTGCTGGGCAGAGAAGGGGAGAATTCTGCTCTCGGGGTACGTCACTCATCGTGGTGAGCACCGCTCGATGATGGCAGGCAATTCCCCTCCTTTCGTGCCCTGACACTCAAGACATGGATGCGCGATACTGACTTTCAAGGGGGCAACCCCGCTGCGTTTTCACAGGCCATGGAGTGCCCGATGTCGCTGCTTTCTGAATCTTCCGCCGTGATGTGGTTGCTGGTCGGCGTGCTGTTGATGCTGTCGTTGGCCCTGGGGCTGGGCTGGCGGCGAACCCGCGAGCAGCTCCATGCGCTGCAGGAAAGCAGTGAGGAGGAGCAGCAGTCGATGCAGCAAGCGTGGCAGGCCTCGCTGGACGAGTCGCGTGAGCGCCAGCAACAGGCCGAGCAGCGGGCGGCCTTGATCGAGCAACGTGCCGCACTGGATGGGCAGCAGGCGGAGCAGCAGCAACGCTATCTGAGCCAGTCGCTGGAGGAAGCGCGCCAGGCGCGCGATGCGCTGACGGAGCAACTCGCCACGCTGCGCGAATCGCTGCAGGGGCGCCTGGATGAACAGTCACGCGCCCTGAGTGAGCAGCAGACGCTGGCGCGCAGCCTGACCCGCCAGCAGGAAGTGCTGGAGGCGCAGCTGCTGGAGCGCGAGGAGCGTCTCGAGACACTGAGCGAGCGCTACGCCGAGCTGCGCGAGACGCATGCCTCGCTGGTGACGCGCCAGCGTCAGGAGGCCAGCCATCACGAGCAGCAGCTGGCGTTGCTCAACGAGTCACGCGAGCGCCTGAGTCAGGAATTCGAGCAGCTGGCGGGCAAGGTGTTCGAGGAGCGCCAGCAGCGCTTCACCGCCGCCAGTGGCGCCCAGCTCGAGCAGTTGCTCAAGCCGTTTCGAGAGCAGGTCGGCGACTTCCGTCAGCGCCTCGAGCAGCTGCATGGCGAGGAGGTGCGCGAGCGCACCAGCCTCAAGAGTCAGCTCGATCAGCTGGCGGGGCTCAACCGCCAGATCACCGAGGAGGCGGCCAATCTGTCGCGGGCGCTCAAGGGCGACAGCAAGATGCAGGGCAACTGGGGCGAGATGATTCTGGAGACCGTGCTGGAGCGCTCCGGTCTGCGTGATGGCATCGAGTTCAAGCGCGAGGTGTCATTCACCGGCGAGGGCGGACGCCAGCGTCCGGATGCCATCGTCTACCTGCCGGACAACAAGCATCTGATCATCGATGCCAAGGTCTCGCTGACCGCCTACACCGAGTACGTCAACGCCGAGGACGACGTGACGCGAGCACGCGCGCTGCGCGCGCATCTGACTTCGGTGCGCGGCCATGTCACCGGGCTGGCGCGGCGCAACTATCCCGCCATCGAGGGGCTGGGCTCGCCGGACTTCGTGTTCCTGTTCCTGCCGATGGAGCCGGCCTTCGCGCTGGCCTTCGAACACGATGACAGCCTGTTCCAGGACGCCTTCACCCAGGGCGTGGTGATGGTGACGCCGACCACCTTGCTGGCCAGCCTGCGCACCGTGGCGAGTCTGTGGAGTCTGGAGCGCCAGAACGACAATGCGCGCGTGATCGGCGAGCGCGCCGGGGCGCTGCTCGACAAGTTCCGCGGCCTCGCCGAATCCCTCGAGGAGCTGGGCACTCAGCTGGGACGCACGCGCGAGGCGCATGATACCGCCATGAAGCGGCTGGCCAGCGGGCGCGGCAACCTGATCAGCCGTGCCGAGGAGCTGCTGGAACTCGGCGCGCGCATGAAGAAGCCGCTGCCGGAAGCGCTGGTGCGCCAGTCGCGCGACACCCTGCATCAACCCGAGCAGGCGCTGGATCAGCCATCGACATCCGCGCCGTCGGCGCTTGATCGCCAGCCCGCGCCCGAGCCCGAGCCGCCTGCCAGTGAAGAAGCGCCTGCCAGTAAAGAATCGGCAGCCAGCGAAGGCCAGGATGTGACCGGAGCGCCGGGCGCCGAAGTACCGAGCGGCGAAGCACCGGATGCCGAGGCATTGGACACAGAGACACTGGATACCGAGGCAGGGCAGGCGCCTGCGTCGCTCTCGCGCTGGGAGCTCATGGAGCGCAAGTGGCAGGGCGATTGCTGATCGCCCTCATCGCCTGCAGCACTGCAGGCAGCCGTTGCGACTGACGTTACAACAGACGTTGCGACATGCCCTCGGACAGCAGATGACAGTCAACGCAAGCGGCCCCTATGTGGGGCCGCTTGCGTTTGCATGGCGAGGTCAACGCAAGCGCGGGGTATCGTTTCCACATGTGATGAGGGGAGTGCAGTCAGCGCGATATTGTCGAGTCGCGGCAATAATTTCGATCTTTTCTGCATCCATCTTCCCAAGCCCCCCGTAAGTTGGATTGAGCCCGCAGCGCAGGGGCGAAAGTGATAGATAAATAACGTTTGGCTCATTAAAGAGCATTTTCTCAGGAGATGTGCCCATGTCTACCAAGACGAACAAGTCCGCCAAGACCGCTTTTGCCCTGGCCTCCGCACTCGGAACCGCTGTCGCTCTGTCTACCGCTGTCGTCTCCCTCCCGGCCCACGCGGCGGGCATGGAAAAGTGCTACGGCGTGTCGCTGGCCGGTGAGAATGACTGCGCCGCCGGCCCAGGCACTTCGTGTGCCGGGACTTCCACCGTCGATTATCAGGGCAATGCCTGGAAGCTGGTTCCGGAAGGCACCTGCACCTCCATTGAAACGCCGAATGGCACCGGCAGCCTGGAAGAGATCAAGTAAGCATCACGCCTCGGGGCTGGCTCGGACTTCCCCGGGCATCCCCCGAACTTGACGTCCGGTGGCCTGGCGCCACGCCGCCACCGGACGCTCGCCGCCTCGAGAGGTCTTCATGCATCAGCCATCCCCTTCCTCCGGCAGTCCGGATTTCGGTACGGCCTATCCGTCCCTCGACGAGATGGCCGTCGGTATCAGCCTCAAGGCGCAGCATGTGCGTGAGCTGATGTCGTCGCGTCCGGCGCTGGGGTTTCTCGAGATTCATGCCGAGAACTACATGGGCGCCGGCGGGGCACCCCATGCCCGGCTGGATGCGCTGCAGGAGTACCCGCTCTCGATTCATGGTGTCGGCCTGTCGCTGGCATCGGAGCGCCCGCTGGATGCCACGCATCTGGCGCGCCTCAGAACGCTCTGCGAGCGTCACCCGCCCACCAGCGTGTCAGAGCACCTGGCCTGGGCCGGCCATAGCGGCCACTTCTACAACGACCTGCTGCCGGTACCGCTGACGGACGCGATGCTGGCACGGGTCAGCGATAACCTGATGCAGTTGCAGGACACCCTGGGCCGTCAGGTATTGATCGAGAATCCCGCCCACTATCTGCGTTTCGATGCGCGCGAGCTGGGGGCGGAACTGATTCCCGAGACGCATTTCCTCACTCGCCTGGTCGAGCGCAGTGGCTGCGGACTGCTGATCGACGTCAACAATGTCTTCGTCTCGGCGCACAACATCGGGATCGATCCCGCAGCCTGGCTGGAGTCCATTCCGGGCCACGCCGTCGGGGAGATCCATCTGGCGGGGCATGGCGAGGACACGCGTGAAGGTCTGCTGATCGACAACCATGGCGCGCCGGTCTGTGATGAGGTCTGGGCGCTGTATGCCGACTTCATCAATCGCATCGGGCCGCGTCCGACGCTGATTGAATGGGATACCCAGGTACCGGCGCTGGAGGTATTGCTGGGGCAGACCACGCGCGCTCAGGCGTTGCTGCACAGCACACGGGCGCAGCAGCTGGCGCGCTCCGGCATGGAGGGCGACCGATGACCTCTCTCGAGCGGCATGCCAGCGCTGAGCGCCAGCCCGACTGGCAGCGCGCCTTCATCGAGGCACTCACCCAGCCCGATGCCGCGCTGCCCGGTATCGAGGCAGGCCATCAGCAGCGCCTCGATGTCTATCGCAACAATGTCTGGGCCAGCCTGATCAGTGCGCTGGAAGAGGCCTATCCGGTGACCCGGCAGGTGGTGGGCGAGCGCTTCTTTGCGGCCCTGGCCCACGATCATTCCCGCCAGCATCTGCCGCGCTCACCGCTGATGATGGAGTACGGGGCCGGGCTTGCCGAGACTCTGCACACGACCCTGACCACGTTGGTCGAGACGCGTCATATGTCGGCCGCTCAGCTGCCGTTCTATGCGGTGGACCTGGCCCGCTTCGAGGCCGCTCGTCTGGTGGCCTATCACGCGGCGGACGCCGAAGCCCTGGTGCCGACCCAGCTGGCGGGGGTGCCGCCCGCAGCGGTGATGGAGCTCAGGTTCTCGGCGCACCCCGCGGCTTGTCTGCTGCGCCTGGAGCATGCGGTGCTCGAGATCTGGCAGCGCCATCAGAATGCCGGCGCGACCCTTGAGGGGCTGGCTATCGCGCGGCCGGAGCGGGTGTTGATCACGCGCCCGGCGCTGGAGGTGCAGGTCACGGTGCTGTGCGAGGCCGCTGCCTTGCTGCTCGAACTGCTGCTGGCGGGGGAGACGCTGGCGGACGCGGCAGCGCGGCTCGCGGACGCGCACCCCGAGCAGGCGCTGGGGCCGCTGCTGGCCCCCCTGCTGGCAAGTGGTGCCTTCCGCGCGCCGACCTGATCCTGCTCGGTGTCTCTTGCTCTGTTCTATTCTGCTCGGCTCTTTTCTGTTTGACCCTTCGCGCCCTGGCGCACCCTTGAGGAGGCCTCATCATGAGCCTTGAATCATCAACGACGCCTGCGGTTCGTACCGGTGTGGCGGGGCAGGTCCTGAAAGTGTTCGTCTGGCTGGAAAACCTGCGCATGGATGCGCTGTTGATCCTGATGCGCATCATCGTCGGCGCGGTATTCTTCATGTCAGCGCAGACCAAGGTCGACGGCTTCACGATCAAGGACAGCACCTTCTTCCTGTTCGAGCATGAATACGCCTTGCCGCTGGTCTCGCCGATACTGGCTGCCTGGCTGGCGACCATCGCCGAGCACCTGTTCCCGCTGATGCTGTGGCTGGGGCTGGGGACGCGCTTCGCGGCGCTGGGGCTGGCCGTCATGACGCTGACCATTCAGCTGTTCGTCTATCCCCACGCCTGGGTAACCCACGGCCTGTGGCTGTCCAGCCTGCTGGTGCTGGTATTGCAGGGCCCGGGGCGGCTGTCGCTCGATCAGCTGATTCGCTCACGCATCGCCTGAGGCCGTCATTCGGCAGAGTCGTTCGGTGAGGCTCATATCAGTCGCGCACAACGTAAGACGGAGACCCTGGGGTCTCCGTCTTGCGTTGTAGTACCGCGATAGTGCCGCTATCTATCCGCTGGCTAGCGAGGCGCTCAGGCCGGCTCGTCGGCGAGTTGATGCTCGATTTCGGCACGTACCATCTCGACGCTGGCGGCATCGATGTAGCCGTTGGCATGCGCGTGGTGCGCCATGTCGAGGCTGTCGGTGCTCAACAGCATCACGCAGCCGAGCGCGGCCAGCTCCTCGCCGAGCTGGTCCAGCTCGGCCTTGCGCGAGTCCGAATCGCCTATCTGGCGAATGTAGATCGCGCAGATGCGTCCGGGATAGCGGCGCACGACCTCGGCGTAGACTTCCGGGTCATGCTGGCCGCTGTCGCCGATAAGCAGGAACTGCATCTCGTCATACAGGCCGAGCATCTTCTCGATCAGCGCCTGCTTGTGGTCTTCGGAGCGTCTGGGCAGCGGGCGTTGCAGGGTCAGGCCCCACTCGCGCAGGAACAGGATTGGCCCGACCGGAATGCGGTTGTGCTGGAAGAAGACCTCCAGCATCTCGTAGATGCTCCACGGGCCGCGCGATACATAGAGCAGCGGGCGCTGCTGCTGGCCATCATCACCCTCATGGAGTGCCTGATAGAGGGCAGCCACGCCGGGGAAGGCGGTGCGGCGCTCGGCGGACTCGATGAACAGGCGATAAAGCATCTTGAGCTTGTTGGCGACACCGGTGTACATCACGGTGTCGTCGATATCGCTGATCACCCCGAGGCGTGTGCTGATGGGCGGCAGATAGACCTGCGCCTCGCCTTCCACCGGGGGCTGCTTCGGCGGACACGCGGTGATGCGGGCGGTATGCCACTGGCCCTGGTGCTCCAGCGGCTCATCGAGCGGCAGATGCACGCTGAAGTAGCCATCGCGGTCGGTGATGGCGGTGGTGCGGTTGTCCCCCAGCGCGACCTCTACCTCGACGCCGCTCTTGCCCCAGCGCAGCATGCGGCGACCGACATCCATCAGGTCGCGCCCGGCGCCGGGAGCCAGCTGGCTGCGTGAGCCGGGCTGGCGGAAGATGCGCCCCATCAGAAAGGCTTCGCTGTGCGAGCCGTAGCCACGATAGGCGTGAATGACGTAGCCATCCTTGCCCTGGGCGTGGCGCATGGGCTTGGCTGCCACATGCAGCAGCTTGCGTAGCAGACGTGTCAGCGGCAGTGACATGCAACCCTCCTGGTCGGTATTTGGCGGGCCTTCATGGCCACATGACAACGCCGCCTTTCGAGTCCCGCGTGTGCAGGGTCGAAAGGCGGCGTTCACACTGCGCGAATGCCTCGCGGCCCAGTGTCAGTCAAGTACAGCGTCAGACAGCAGCATCAGAGATCCGCTTGAAATGTCCTGGCGCTGCATTGGCTTGAGCGCTTACTCGCCCAGGTAGGCGGACAGCATCCACACGGTCTTTTCCTGCTCGCGGATGTAGTCACCGACCAGTGAAGCGGTACCTTCATCATCGGCGTCAGACGCGACGGACATGATCTCGCGCTGCAGTTCGATCAGGGACTTGTAACCGGTCAGCAGGCCCTTGACGCAAGCCGTGCCGTCGCTGACGTGGGTGTCTTCCTTGATGGTGGCGACACGCGCGTAGTCACTGTAGGCGTGCAGCGGCTCGTGACCCAGAGTCAGGATACGCTCGGCGATCTCGTCGACCTTGGTCAGCAGGTCGGTGTAGGTTTCCTCGAACTTCACGTGCAGCTCGAAGAACTGGTTGCCTTTCACGTTCCAGTGGTAACCACGGGCATTCATGTAGAAGGTCTGGTAGTTGGCCAGCAGGATGTTGAGGTGCTCGGCCAGCTGAGTGGCGCTGGCAGTGTGCAGGCCGATGGCATTGGTATCGTTGGACATGAAGACTCTCCTGAAAAATGTGAAGTGAACGGCATTGTGGGGAAAGTGGAGATGCAGGTGGCGAGCCGTGCTGCCAGTATGCCACCAGTGTAGAGGCTGGGCGGGATGCAGGGTAACGAATTCACTGTATCGCCCTCATCGGCCACCCCTATCGTCGCCGGCGCACCACCCTCAAGCCGTAGATGAATGCCTGGTAAGAGATGTGGTGCGCGCACGCGGTTTTCAAGGTCGCACACGGATATTGCAGCCAATGTCGTCGGCTCGGACATTCTGATTCCGGCCACATACGCAAAGGCCCCGCACGGGGCGGGGCCTTTGCGACAGCCATGTCATCAGCTGTCATCACTTCTGCAACGCTCAGGCGTCAGTTGCGCGCCATGTGCAGGAAGTGCATGTGCTTCTCGTACTGGTCCAGCACGTCGCCGATCACCTGCTCCTTAGTGTAACCCATGACGTCATAGGTCTGGCCACCTTCACGCAGGAAGACCTCGGCGCGGTAATGGCGTTCCACATCGCTGGTGCCCTTGCGCTTGACGTTGCGCAGCGCGAAGGCCGGTGCTGCATATTCGCGCACCCGCACACCGTAGACGAAGTCGACTTCCTCGCCGTGGCTGACCTGCAGATAGCTGCGGTCTTCCTCGTCATTGACGCGAGTATCCAGGCCCTGGGCCTCGAATTCCTTCGCGACATCCGCCAGTGCCGGCGTGACGGTGTTGATCAGGTACTGCTCGACGTTCTTCTGACGCGGCGTCTCGACCAGGGTCTGGACGCGCTTCTGCCAGCTGCGTGCGCCACCGGCGGTGTGGCCCGGCGTGTTGCTCAGGTGCTGCATGGAGCGTTGCTTGACGCCCTCGAGACGCAGTGCCTTGAGCAGACCATAGCAGACGAACATCAGGATGATCGCGAACGGCAGGGCAGAGGCCAGCGAGGCGGTCTGCAGCGCGCCCAGACCACCTGCCATCAGCAGCGCCACGGCGACGAAACCTTCAGAGAAGGCCCAGAAGACACGCTGCCAGACCGGAGATTCGTCGCCTTCCTTGGAGGTCAGCATGTCGATGACCAGCGAGCCGGAATCCGAGGAGGTGACGAAGAAGGTCACGACCAGCAGGGTGGCCAGCATGGAGGTGATGCTACCGAACGGGAACAGCTCCAGGAACTTGAACAGTGCCACGGACGCATCGGCGGAGACCGCTTCTGCCAGGTTGCCCGCGGTATCGGTCAGCAGCATGTGCAGGGCGCTGTCGCCGAAGAAGGTCAGCCACAGGAAGGTGAAGCCCATCGGCACGAACAGCACGCCGTAGACGAATTCACGGATGGTGCGGCCACGCGAGACACGCGCGATGAACATGCCCACGAACGGGGACCACGCGATCCACCAGCCCCAGTAGAACAGGGTCCAGCCACCCAGCCACTTGGACGGGCCATCTTCGGGGATATAGGCGAACATGTTGAAGGTCTTGTCGACCACTTCGCTGAGGTAGCCACCGATGTTCTGGATCAGCGTCTGCAGCAGGAAGATGGTCGGGCCCACGCACAGCACGAATAGCATCAGCGCCAGTGCCAGGCCAAGGTTCAGCTCGGAGAGACGACGGATGCCGCCGTCCAGACCCATGACCACGGAAACGGTCGCCAGACAGGTGATGATGGCGATCAGGATGATCTGGGTGGTCAGGTCGTTGTCGATATCGAACAGATAATGCAGGCCGGAGCTGACCTGCAGCACGCCCAGACCCAGCGAGGTCGCGACCCCGAACATGGTGCCGAAGACGGCGAAGATATCGACGGCGTGGCCGATCGGGCCATGGATGCGCTTGCCGATCAGCGGGTACAGCGCAGAGCTGATGCGCAGCGGCAGGTTGTGGCGGAAGCTGAAGTAGGCCAGCGCCAGCGCCACCACGGCATAGACGCCCCAGGCGTGGATGCCCCAGTGGAAGAAGGTGGTCTTCATGGCTTCACGCGCGGCCTCGACGGTGCCGGCATCGCCGACCGGAGGCGCAGTGAAGTGGAAGACAGGCTCGGCAACGCCGTAGAACATCAGGCCGATGCCCATGCCCGCGGAAAACAGCATCGCGAACCAGGAGCCGTAGCTGAAATCAGGCTCGGAATGGTCTGGCCCCAGCTTGATGTCGCCATAGCTCGAGAAGGCGAGACCCAGCGTGAAGATCACGAACACGCCCATGGCCAGCAGGTAGAACCAGCCGACGGTGTCGATGATCCAGGTCTGGACATGACCGAAGGCGGTCTGCGCGGTATCCGGCATGGCGACCGTAAAGATCACGAACGCCAGAATCACCACGGCGGAGCCGAAGAAGACTGGCGGATTGATCTTGGCGACCGTGGGCTGGTCGGCATTTTCTGACATAAATTTCTCTCCCTGATTGCCTATTCGTCGATAATGGTAACTTATTGAACCTGTAGCGTCGTGAGTTGTCCGCGCGATATCGTTTCCATATGTAACCAGTGTTGCGCGCGCTGACCGGCGGTTTGCGCGCCGAGCGAGCGGCCCTGGCAGCGCTGGCGTTGCGTGTTCATCCTGCGAAATGGCAATGGCGGTACGCTCTTGGCTTGCATTGTCGGGGGCTGGATACGGTAGGCGCTGGCATGGCTGGGCGCTAAGATGAGGCTTCCTGCATCCAGGGTATCCCGCTGTCTCGATACCATAATTATGCAGAAACCCTACAAGACTTATGTGTCAGTCTAGTGCCTCTGGTGTGTCTCATGGTGTGAAAATCGTGATGCAGCGCCGGCTCAAGTGGCTGACCGGAGACGTTCGCATGCTCCATCGACTTCCCGAATTTTCCGCACGGCCAAGCGTGGCTGACACGTCAGCGCGCTCGCGACTGCCGCGCATGACACTGCTCGCAGTGGGGCTGGTGCTGCTGAGCGGTTGCTCGGCCCTGTCCGGCAAGGACCCGCTGGCCGCGAATGACAGCGCTGGCCTGCCCGAGGCCTGCATCTTCCCGCGTGAGGGCGATGCCAATCAGTGGTTGCGTGCCGCGGCGCAGGTCGTCGAGGCCCGTGGCTACAAGATCCGCGAGAGCGAACAGGCGCTGGGCGTGGTGACGGGTGAGCGCAAGGTGGACCAGCCGGGGCTGGGCGCGATCGATGGGCCCTTCGGCTCGCGCATCGGCTTCTCGGTGGGCTATGGCGTCGCGGCGGGCAATGATTTCGGCGTGGGCGTCGGCAATGACACCTTCCGCGATGACCCGATCAGCTTCGAGCGTATCTCGCTGGTCGCGCCGGATGAGCGCGTGCGCGTGATCCGCGATGAGCAGGTCATCAATCAGGGCGGCTACGTCATCGATGCCCGTCCTCACAATGACAGCGACAGCTGCCGCCAGATCGAGCGTCAGCTGCAGGCTGCGCTGGCGGGTCGTGATCCACGGGAGGTTCGCTGATGAACATGCGCAAGGCATCTCCACGCTCGCTATGGCAACGTCTGGGGCTCGCGACGCTGCTCGCCGGCCTGCTGGTGCTGGGTGGCTGCATGAATCAGCCGACCCATGCGCCGGACTCGCGCACCGCGGTGATCGCCCCCAACAGCGGCACCCTGACCTCCCAGCAGGTCTTCGTCACCCTGCTGACGACGCTGGCGGAGCGTGGCTTCATCATCGAGCGCGCAGACCCGGACCTCGAGCGCCTCGACGCCAGCTACGCTGCCCGGCCGCCGCTTGCGCTGGAAGCCTGGGTGAGCAAGGTCAACGGCCAGATTCGTCTCAGCGTGAGCGGTGACAGCAATGGTGCCGATATCGCGCCGGGCCGGCTCGACAACCTGCTGGTGGAGGTCGCCGTGGCCCTGGATGCGCGCACCGTGCCGGTGATCGGCGCGCCGTGACCGCCTCGCGCATGGCAACCCCACGCATGACAACCCCACGAGGCGGCCCTCAGCGTCGCCTCTCTGGCCTTGCCCACCACTTCGCAGGCGAGCAGTGCCGGAGCCCGAGCGAGCCCGCGCTTGCGCGGTGTGATGGCCCATGACGCTGAGTGCGCTGCGCCGTCGGCGTCTGGCCTGGTTGGCGCTCTCGGCCAGTCTGCTGGCCGGGCTGATGGCCTTGTTTGCTCTCTGGCATTGGGAGCTGGCGCGTGGCGAGCGTGATGCTCGCCAGCACGCCGCGACTCGCCTGAATTTCTACGCCAGCACGCTGAATGCCGAGTTGTCGCGCTTCCAATGGCTGCCGGAATTGCTGGCACGCCAGGCCCGTGTGCGTATCGCCCTTGGCGAGCAGGGCGTTCCGCCTGCGGCAACGCCGCCTGTTATCCCCTCAGACGAACGCGACGCCGCCAGTGCCGCCGCTCCCCTCGGTTCGAGCAGTGATCTCAACCAGCACCTGCGGCGTGTCGCGCGTGCCTCCGGCGCGGCGGCCATCTTCCTGACCGACCGCGACGGCATGACCGTGGCCGCGAGCAACTTCGATGAGCCAGACAGCTTCGTCGGCTATCGCTACGACTACCGCCCTTATTTCATCGATGCCCTGGCGCGCGGGCGCGGTGAATTCTTCGCCGTCGGCAATACCACCGGGCGTCCCGGCTATTTCGTCTCGGCGCCGGTACTCGGGGCCGAGGGTCAGCCGCTGGGCGTCATGGTGGTCAAGGTCTCGCTGGAGGCGCTGGAAGATACCTGGCGCCAGGCGGGGGAGACGGTGCTGCTCGCCGATGCCAATCGCATCGTGCTGCTGGCCTCGCGGCGCAACTGGAAATATCGCGCGCTGGAGGCGATCGAGCCGCAGGCACTGGACAGCATTCGGGCACAGCAGCAGTTTCGCGGGGCGCCGCTGACACCGCTGTCGCGGGAGCTGGAGGACGGCAGCCTGGTGCTGGGCGACAACCACGAACTGGCGGCGTCGGAGATCGCGCGGCTGCCGACTGCGGCGATGGGCCAGCGCTATCTGGATGAGTCGCTGGCCAGCGGGCCGTTGGGCTGGCAGCTGCATTTTCTGATGCCGCTGCGGCCACTCTATATCCAGGCGCGCAATGTGGTGCTGGTCGGGCTCGCCGTGATCCTGGGACTGGCGATGATGGCGCTGTGGATGCGCGAGCGTCAGGCGCGCCTGGGGCTGATTCGGCGTGAAGCGGTGATGATGCGCGAGATCAACGAGCGCCTCGAGGAGCGGGTCGCCCAGCGCTCGCGCGAACTCGAGGCCACGCGTGACGAGCTGGTGCAGGCCGGCAAGCTGGCCGCGCTGGGCACCATGGCGGCCGGTATCGCTCATGAGCTCAATCAGCCGCTGGTCGGCATTCGCACCTATGCCGCCAGCGGCGGCAAGCTGCTGGCGCGGGGCATCGCCTCCGCCGCAACGCGCCCCGAGCTGACCGCGCGTGCCGCCGAATCCGCCGCCAGCAACTTCACGCGCATCAGTGAGCTGTCCGAGCGTCTGGCGGACATGATTCGCCAGTTGCGGGTTTTCGTGCGTCCGGCCAGTCAGCAGGCGCCCGTCGCCCTGGCGCTGGCGCCGAGCATCGACTTCGCGCTGGAACTGCTCGCCGAGCGAGTCACCGCCCTCGACCTGACGGTGGAGCGGGACGCGCTGCCCCGAGACATCATCGTGATGGGCGAGCAGGTGCGTCTCGAGCAGTTGCTGACCAACCTGATCCGCAATGCGCTCGATGCGCTGGAAGGGGAGCAGAAAGCGCAGCAGGCCGATCAGCAGAGCGATGCGCCGGAAAACAAGCGCACGGTCCCGCGACTGCGCCTCAGTTGGCAGTCCTGGCCGGCAGTGGCCAGTCTTGAGGGGCAGCCGGGCGGATGTCTGCGCATCGAGGACAACGGCCCCGGCATCGACCCTGCGCTGCGTGCCACGCTGTTTGATCCCTTCACCACCACACGTGAGGTCGGCGAGGGCATGGGGATGGGGCTGTTTCTGAGTTATGGCCTGGCGCGCGACCTCGGTGGCCTGCTGCGTCTGGCCGATGGCGCTTCTGTGTCTGAACCGGCTGAGGGCTCTTCTGTGTCTGAACCGACTGAGGGCTCCTCGCTGGCTGAGGGCTCCTCACTGGCTGAGGGCTCTGCGCTGGGCGGCGCCTGCTTCGAATTGTGGCTACGCACGCCGGCGTCCGAAGCGGGGCATGACGGCGACGGCACGGATCATGAAGGCACTGGCCATGAAAGCACCGAACAACACGGCAGCGGGCAGCAATCCGTGACATGACGGGGTATACGCACGAATGACAGGCTATACGCATGACAGCGATGGCTTCGAGGGCGCAGAGGGGTTTGCCGCCACGGGCCTGGACCCGGCAGAGCTGCGCCTGCAGCAGGACAGCGATCTGACCCGCGAGGCCCCGGTATGGCTGGTGGATGATGATCCGGCGGTGCGCGAATCCCTCGCCCAGTGGCTGGAGCTGGCCGAGATCCACCTGCGCTGCTTCTCGCGCGCCGAGGCGCTGCTGGAAGCCCTGGCCGCCGCCGAGCCGGTCAGTGTGGTGATCAGCGACATCCGCATGCCGGGCATGGATGGCCTGACGTTGCTGGCGCGGCTTGCGCTAAAGGCACCGGAGCTGCCGGTGCTGATGATGACCGGTCACGGCGATGTCGCTACGGCCGTTGCCGCGATGCAGGGTGGGGCGCGCGACTTCATCGAGAAGCCGTTTGACCCCGAAGCGCTGGAGCTGAAGCTGCGTCAGGCGCTGGCGGGGCGGCGTCTGAGTGATGAAAACCAACGCCTGCGCCGCCGCTTGAGCGTGCGCGGCCTCAGTGGACTGCTGCGGGGCGAGAGCCGTCAGATTCGCCAGCTGCGTGAGCGACTGCTTGAATTGCGCGGACATCCTGCGCGGGTCTGGATCAGCGGCGAGGCGGGCAGCGGGCGCAGCACTCTGGCGCTGGCACTGGCCGAGCATGCGCCGCCTGCCGACGCATCGGCCTCAACTGCCGCCATGCCGACGGCGGCGACGGCCTTGCTGGCACGAGTGGAATGCGCGCCCCTGTCGCAAGCCAGGGCAGAGGGCGCGGAGGCACTGGCGGGCGCGATCGAGGATGCACTCGCGGCATGTCCTGCGGCCAATACCTTGCTGCTGCATGAGGTGGACCACCTGAGTGGCGCGCAATGGCAGTGGCTGGACGGCTGGATCGCCGCGCGTGAGGACGGCGCCCGCCAGGCGCCACGGCTGGTGTGCAGCGCGCTGCGCAGCGTGGGCGACGTGATGGCAAGCGGGCCGCTGACGCGTACTCTCGGGCATGCACTGGCCGAGATCGAACTGACGACACCCGCCCTGCGCGAGCGGCGCGAGGACATCCCGTTGCTGATGGCGCATTTCAGCCGTCAGGCCGCCGAGGTGCATGAGGTGGAGGCGCAACCCTTCGCCAGCGGTGAGCTGGCCGCATTGATGGCGGCGGACTGGCCGGGAAATCTGTGGCAGCTGCGCCAGGCCGCCAGTCGCCGCGTGGTGCTGGGGGAATCGCCCACCACGCGGCAGTCCTCCACACCGGGCAATGCCTCAGCGGAGGACGAGGCTTGCGAGACCGGCAATGGCGCGAGCGACGAGGCGCTGGCGAGCAGCGAGGAGCATGGGCTGGCGGCACAGGTGGCGATGTTCGAGTCGACCTTGATTCGCGCCGCCTTGACTCGCGCACGCGGCAACATCGCTCAGGTGCTGGAGGAGTTGGCACTGCCGCGGCGTACGCTCAATCTCAAGATGCACAAATACGGGCTGCGCCGTGAAGACTTTCGCCATGGCCATGATGATTCGGCGAACTGACCGTCACCGTTGCCTGTCGAAGGTGTCCTCGGGCTGCGTCGGGATGCCGCCCGTTTTGTCATGAAGTAACATCCTGCCAATCCCTTCCTGTCGTCCCCGTGACGTTCTGCCGGAGTTTCCCGATGTCTGTTGCTGTTCATCGCCTGGTGGCGGCGCTGTCGTCCGCGCTGGCGCGTTTCCCGTCTCGTCACAGCCTGCGCCCCGTGGTCTGGCTGACGCCGTTGCTGATGCTGGGCACACTGGTGGCCAGTCAGCCCGCCGCAGCGCATCCGCATGGCTGGGTCGATCTGCGGGTGACGCTGCGCCTCGATGACCAGGGGCGGGCCGTCGCGATGCGCCAGTATTGGCTGCTCGACCCCTTCTACAGCCTGACGCTGCGTCAGGAGCTGGCCGCGCTCGAGGACGATACCAGCATGGAGCAGCGCCTCGATGTGCTGGGCAGCGAGATTCTGGCCAATCTGTCGCAGTTCGATTACTACACCCATGTCACGCTGGACGGTGAACCCGTGGCGCTTGGCAAGGCGACGCGCCAGACCACCTGGCTCAAGGGCGAGCGTGTCGCCTTCCAGATGGAGCTGCCGCTGGCCGAGCCGGTGGCGATGGCTGGCCATACCCTCAGTTATCGCATCTACGACCCCACCTATTACATCGAGATTCTGCATGATCCGGATGCCATCGCCGTGCAGCAAGGGCTGGTGGTGAGCGGGCTGGAAGGGCAGGACTCGGCGCTGAGCTGCACGTCGGGCATCACGCCGGCCGACCCGGACCCGTCCAAGGTCGCCGAGGCCTCGATGCTGGATATCAATGCCACCGCACCGATGGATCTCGGCCAGTACTTCGCCGATGTGGGCAGTGTCAGCTGTGAGGTGGCTGATGAGCAGTGAGCCGAAGGACACCAGCGGGCTTGGCGATATCAAGAGCCTCAAGGGCATGCGCGATGGCCTGCTGAAACCGGCCTCGTCGCGGGGGCGGCGCCTGGCCGGCTGGCTGGCGGTCGGCTGCGGGCTGCTCGTGCTGGGCATGGCGCTCTGGCCAGGCCTGGTGCAGGGCTGGGGCGAGGCGCTGGGGTGGATCTTTGCCGAGCAATCGCGTTTCCAGCGCTCGCTGGGGCGCGCCATGAGTGAGCTTGCCGCGCATCCCGGCACGCCCTGGGCGCTGATCGGGCTGTCCTTCGCCTATGGCGTGCTGCATGCCGCGGGCCCCGGGCATGGCAAGGTCGTCATCAGTACGCTGCTGGTCAGTCAGCCCATCGTTCGGCGCCGTGCGCTGTGGCTGTCGTTGCTGGCGGCCTTGCTGCAGGGCCTCAGTGCGCTGGTGCTGGTCGGTCTCGGGGCGGGGCTGCTCGACTGGGCGGGGCGCGATGTGCTCGGGCAGGTCGAGAAGGTCACCCTGCTCAGTCATCTCGGGGTGCTGGTGCTGGGGCTGTTGCTGCTGTGGCGTGCCGCTCGCACGCTATGGCGTGTTGTCAGGGCACAGCCTGACTCAAGCGTGGGAGCGCCGCAGGCGCCAGCGATGCAGGGGCTGGCGTTCGAGCCGTCGCCTGGCCACGACCACTCACATTCTCACTCTCACTCTCACTCTCACTCTCACTCTCACTCTCACGGCCACGCTCATTCACACGGGCATGACTGTGGCTGCGGCCATGCGCATGGCGTGACGGCGGAGCAGGCCAGTGGCGACTGGCGCACCATGGGCATGGCGGTGCTGGCGATCGGCCTGCGGCCGTGTTCCGGCGCGATTCTGGTCTTGCTGGCCGCGCTGGCGCTGAACATGGTCGGCAGCGGGGTACTGGCGGTGCTGGCGATGTCCTTGGGCACCGCGCTGACGGTGGGCAGCGTGGCCATGGCCACCTTGATCATGAAGGCCAGCGGACGCCTGGCGGCGGCCGGCTCGCGCCTGGGTGGGTCTCACCCGGACAGCCGCACGCGCCGTCAGTGGCCGTGGGCGGCACTGGTCGGGCTGCTCGGCGGCATCATCATCACGGTCTTTGGCGCTTTGCTGGTCGCCAGCAGCCTCAAGGCGCTGGACTCTCCCACCGGTCGCGGTGCTTCGCCGTTTGATCGCTCGGCGCCGGGCACTTCCCTCCAGAGCCCTCTGGGTCCGAGGTCATCAGGGCAGAGCTCAGGCGAGGAGTGAGACCTGCCCCGCCAAGGCAGGCAGGCCGCTTGCTACCTGTCGCTTACTAGCTGCTGCTTACTACCAGCAAGATTCGAAAACGGGGCCCATCGGGCCCCGTTTTCGTAGATGTGAGAACGTGGATGACAGTGTCTGCGAGAGCGCAGATGTCAGTGACAGCGCAGGAGACGGCGTCAGTAGGAATAGCTCGGCAGCTCGGCGATCTTCATGCGCAGGGTGTCGACCAGCACCGTCAGTGCCTCGTTGTCGTGGGGCTCGGCCGTGCCGACGCCCCACACCGGCCCTGGCCAGGCTGCATCATCGCTGCGGCGGGCGATCACGTGCATGTGCAGCTGCGGCACCATGTTGCCCAGTGCGCCGATATTGAGCTTCTCGCCGCCGCTTACCGTCATCAGCAGCTCGCCCAGTTGCGTGGTTTCCTGCCACAGCTGCTGCTGGGCGCTGCTGTCCAGCTCGTAGATCTCGCGGATGGCATCGCGGCGCGGAATCAGTACCAGCCACGGATAGCGCGCATCGTTCATCAGACGCACGGTGCACAGCGGCAGGTCGGCCACGAAGTGGGTGTCGGCGTCCAGCTGCGGGTGAAGGCTGAAGGGGGTCATCGTCTCTCCTTGATCGGATGGAGCAGGGCGGGCGTGAGTCGAGGGCAAAGGGTAACCCGAATCGTGGCGGACTCCCTGGCGTGAACGCCCGCGAATGCCCTCAGTGTGACCAGATCGGCAGAATCCTGCCACTTTGCGGATTGCCCGTGCGCGCTGTGGAGGCTGCGCAATGCCCCCATCGCCAAATACCGCGCCGCGCGGACAGTTGCTAACCTTCTTCCTACGCTGATGCAGAGGCTCGCAACGAACGCCCCACGCAAAAGAGGGCTACCTTGCGCATTGTCGGTCGCGACATGGCCAGCACCGCCCAGGGCCAGAGCCTGCTCAGCCGCAATGTCCGTCTGCCTACCCACATTACAAGAATGCTCAACCTGCGCCCGGCAGGTTCGCCAAGGAGTCACTCCATGCAAAAGCGCCAGTTCCTCAAGGCCGGTCTCGGTCTCGCCATCGCAGCCTCTCTTGGTCTCAGTGCCGTGGCTCAGGCGGAAGGCAAGTACATCATGGGTACCGCCACCACCGGTGGCACCTTCTACCCGGTCGGCGTGGCACTCTCCACGCTGATCAAGGTCAAGCTCGAGCCGACCGCCGGCATCTCCGTGTCCGCGATCTCCTCTGCCGGTTCCGGCGAGAACCTCAAGCTGATGGAAGAGGACCAGGCCCAGTTCGGCATCATCCAGGGCCTCTACGGCGCCTGGGCATGGAATGGCACCCCGCCGGTCAACAAGGCGCACAAGAACCTGCGCAGCATCTCGATGCTGTGGCAGAACGTCGAGCACTTCGTGGCCCGCAATGATGAGGTCAAGACCGGCACCATCGAGGACATGACCAACTTCTACGGCAAGAGCTTCTCCATCGGCAAGAAGAACTCCGGTACCGAAGGCTCGGGTCGCTTCATCCTCGAGCAGCTGGGCATCGATGCCGACAAGATGGATCTGGCCTACATGGGCTATGGCCCGAGCGCCGACGCGATGCAGAACGGCAACATCGACGGCATGAACATTCCGGCCGGCGCACCGGCCTCCGCCGTGACCCGTGCCTACGCCAACCTGGGCGGCGAGATCACCACGCTGGACTTCACCGAAGAGCAGCTGGCCAAGGTCAACTCCCAGTTCGAGCTGTGGACCCCGTATGAAATCGCCGCTGGCACCTACCCGGGCCAGGACGAGGCGATCAACACCATCGCCCAGCCGAACATCCTGGTGGTGCGTGACGATGTCTCCGAAGAAGACGTCTATCAGATCACCAAGACCATGTACGAGAACCTGCCGTTCCTGAACAACATCCACCCGGCTACCAAGGCCATGGCCCTCGACAAGGCCATCGCGGGCCTGCCGCTGCCGCTGCACCCGGGTGCCGCACGTTACTTCAAGGAGCAGGGCATCGAGATTCCGGCGCGCCTGATCGCCGAGTGATCCATACCTGATGTTCCCGCTGCCCTCATCGCTCGCCTCTGGCGGCGGTGAGGGCAGCGCAGTTTCCCAGACCAATAAACCACCGCCGGTCCGGCGCCATGACACTGCCCCGCGTGGGCAAAGTGGCAGGCGCAGGACCAGAGCAGTGCCCACGAATGATCGCGGTAGAAGCCCGTATTCTCCTCGCAAGCCCGGGCGCATGGTGACGCAAGTCGCCGCTGCGCCATCGCTGTCTGATCCCGTTTTGAGGCAACGCCATGCATGATTCCCGCTCGCCAGAGCCCTCTCGTCCCACTGATAGCGAAGCGCAGGAGCCGGATCTCTCCGGTGTGCGCGACGAATCCGCCGAAGCTGCGCCGTGGCGCATGGAGCTGCCCTGGCTGGGGCGTGCCGTCTTCGTGATCTCCATCGTCATCTGTCTGGCGCACCTGTACTTCAACACCGTCTCGACCCTGTCGGAGCTGTGGGTGAGCGCCTTGCACTACGGCCTGTTCGGTCTGCTGTGCGCGCTGACCATTCCGATGCTGACGCCGGCCAGTGATGGTGCCAAGCGCTGGGTACTGGGCGTGGATGTCATGCTGGGGCTGGCGGCACTGGGTTGCGGCCTCTACCTGATCGGCTTCGAGGATGCGCTCTATGACCGCGGCGTGGTGTTCTCCACCGCGGACTGGGTGGTCTCCATCGTCGCGGTCGGCCTGATCCTCGAGTTCGCGCGTCGCACCACCGGCTGGTTCATCCCGGTGCTGTGTCTGATCGCGCTGACCTACGTGGCCTGGTGGGGCAAGTATGTCGGTGGCGTGTTCAACTTCCCGGGCCTGACCTGGGAGACGGTGCTGTTCAGAAGCTTCATCGGCGGCGAAGGGATGCTGGGCTCCATCGCACGCATCTCCTGGTCCTACGTATTCATGTTCATCCTGTTCGGGGCCTTCCTGGTCAAGTCCGGCGCGGGTGACTTCATCATCGATCTGGCGCGCTGCGCGGCGGGTCGCTTCAAGGGTGGCCCGGGCTTCGTGGCGGTGTTCGCCTCCGGTCTGATGGGCTCGGTGTCCGGCTCGAGTGTCGCCAACACCGTCTCCACCGGCGTGATCACGATTCCGCTGATGCGACGGGCCGGCTTCCCGGCGCGCTTCGCGGCAGGCGTCGAGGCCGCCGCCTCGACCGGTGGTCAGCTGATGCCGCCGGTGATGGGCGCAGGTGCCTTCATCATGGCCTCCTACACCCAGGTGCCGTACCTGACCATCGTCGGCGTGGCCGCCTTGCCGGCGCTGCTCTACTTCCTGTCGGTGGCCATGTTCGTGCGCATCGAGGCCAAGCGCTCCGACGCCACGGCGCTGGATGACCCGCAGGGCCCGCGTCTCAAGGACGTGCTCAAGGATGGCTGGCACTATCTGGCACCGCTGTTCGTGCTGGTCGGCGCGCTGATCTACGGCTTCACGCCGACCTACGCCGCCGGCATCGCGATCCTGTCCGTCATCGCGGCCTCGTGGCTGTCGAAGAATCCGATGAAGCTCGGCGACATCATCGAGGCGATGCTGGCCGGGGTACGCAACATGACCACCACGGCGATCCTGCTGATCACCGTCGGCCTGATCGTCAACGTCGTCTCCACCACCGGTATCGGCAACACCTTCTCGCTGATGATCACCGACTGGGCGGGTGGCAGCCTGCTGATCACCATCATCCTGATCGCGCTGGCGTCATTGATTCTGGGCATGGGCCTGCCGGTGACGGCGTCCTATATCGTGCTGGGCACGCTGTCCGCCCCGGCGCTCTACAACCTGATCGCCCATTCCCAGCTGGTGGATCTGCTGGCGGCGGGCAACCTGCCGGAGCAGGCCAAGGCCATCTTCATGCTGGCCGCACCGGACAAGCTGGACCTGCTGGGCGCGCCGATGAGCATGGACGCCGCCCGCGAACTGCTGGCGCTGGTGCCGGATACCTTCCAGAGCCAGCTGTATGAGCAGGCGCTGTCGCCGCACGTGCTGACCATGGCGCTGGTGAGTGCCCACATGATCATCTTCTGGCTGTCCCAGGATTCCAACGTCACGCCGCCGGTCTGCCTGACCGCCTTCGCGGCAGCCGCGATCGCCCGTACACCGCCGATGAAGACCGGCCTGATGGCCTGGAAGATCGCCAAGGGCCTCTACATCGTGCCGCTGCTGTTCGCCTGGAGCCCGCTGATCTCCGGTGACATCGGCGAGATGCTGACGGTGTTCGTGTTCGCGCTGTTCGGAATCTACGCCATCGTCGCGGGCCTGGAAGGCTATCTGGAGCACGAACTGCCCTGGTGGCTGCGTCTGGCGATGTTCCCGCTGGGTGCGCTGATGCTGTGGCCGCATGGTCAGCTGACCTACGACCTCGCGGGTCTGGTCATCTTCCTGGGCGTGCTGACCTACAGCGTGCGTCAGAGTGGCCGGCAGGAAGCGCTGGCGCACTGAGCCAGGCGTGTCGGATGAGCGCCAGACGCGTCAGTCGATGTGGCTGAAGCAGGCGTGACGCGACGCGATATGCTATGAACGATGCCCGGCATCACTTTCCCCCGCGCAGTCACGCGAGGGTGGTGTGTCGGGCATCGCGCGCTCTGGGGCCTGTCCGCCTCGGGCGTCTTCACTCAACGGGATGGCGGGACAAGGAATGTCGGCATGATGTCGGATGTTGCAGGGCTGACCAGCGGCCTTGATCTGATCAGCGTAGTGGCGCTGATCGCACTGGGTGGCGTGGCCGGTTTCATCAATGTGCTGTCGGCGGGTGGCTCGATGCTGACGCTGCCATTGCTGATGTTTCTCGGTCTGCCGCCTGCGCAGGCCAATGCCACCAACCGCGTGGCGATCGCGTTGCAGAGTGCGACCGCGACCAGCACCTTCCTCAAGGCGGGCGCGCACAACATGGGCGTCGCCTGGCGACTGGCCGTACCCGCCGTGGCAGGCGCCATGCTGGGCGCCTGGCTGGCGACCCGCATCAGTGCCGAGGCCTTCGAGAGCGTCCTGATCGTGGTGATGGTGGTGTGTTCGATCATGATGCTGCTGCCGACGCCGCGCATCGACACCCGTGAACTGACGCCGGAGCGCATCACGCCCGTGGTGTTGCTGGCGATGTTCGGCATCGGCATTTATGGTGGCTTCATCCAGGTCGGTGTCGGCGTGCTGTTCATCGTGGTGCTCTACCGGCTGCTCAAGATCGACCTGACCCAGGTCAACGTCTTCAAGGTCTTCATCGTGTTGATGTATACCCTGCCGGCGCTGGCGGTGTTCGTGTTCGATGGTCAGGTGCGCTGGGCCTACGGTCTGGTGCTGGCGGTCGGCAACATGAGCGGCGCCTTCCTCGGCGCGCGGGTCAACATGAGTCCCGCGGGTGCGCGGTGGGTGAAATGGCTGACCGTTACGGTCATCTTCATCATCGTGCTCAAGCTGGCGCTGACCTGATGCTGGCCTGATGCTGACCTTATGTTAGACACGGAGTAAGCTCGCGGTAATCTGAGCGAAATGCCAGTCTGTCCCGTCGACACACCGGCACGCCGCTCACCCCCTATTCATGATGGCGCCGAGCCCGGCTATGGCGTCTCTTCCTTCATCGTTCAGGAGTCTTTCCTCATGCAAGCCATGGTCATCGAGCAGTACGGCGGTCCCGAAGTGTTCGTCGAGCGCGAACTGGAGACCCCGACACCGGCGCGGGGGCAGGTGCGTATCAAGGTGACGGCTTCCAGCATCAACCCCATCGAGACCAAGCTGCGCAGCGGGCTGGTCAAGTCGCACCCGGAATTCCCGGCCATTCTCAATGGCGATGTCTCCGGGGTGATCGATGCCGTCGGCGAAGGCGTGTCGGACTTCTCCGTCGGGGATGAAGTGCTGGGCTGTGCCGGTGGCGTGAAGGGCTGGCAGGGCGCTCTGGCGGACTACATGATCGCCGACACCCGTGTGATCGTGAAGCGCCCGAGCCTGGCGGCGCTGACGCTGGAAGAGTGCGCGGCCTTGCCGCTGGTGTTCCTGACGGCCTGGACGGCACTGGTCTCGCGCGGTCAGATCAAGGAAGGCGAGCACGTGCTGATCCACGCCGGTACCGGCGGCGTCGGCCATGTCGCGGTACAGATCGCCAAGTATCTCGGCGCGCATGTCACCACCACCGTGTCCAGCGAAGCCAAGGCGGACCTGGCACGCCAGCTGGGCGCCGACGAGATCATCAACTACCGCGAGGAAGCGGTCGCGGACTACGTGACGCGCCTGACCTCCGGGCGTGGCTTCGATCTGGTCTTCGACACCGTCGGTGGCGACAACCTGGACCGCTCCATCGAGGCCACCGCGACCTCCGGTCGTCTGTGCTCCATCAATACCCGCTCGACCCACGACCTGACCCAGCTGCACTCCAAGAACCTGTCGCTGCACGTCATCTTCCGCTCGGTACCGCTGCTGACCGGTATCGGCATGGACGACCAGCCGGAGCTGCTCAACGCCCTGAGCGAGATGCTGGAGGCCGGCGCGGTACGTCCGCTGCTCGACGAGCACCAGTTCAGCTTCCGTGACGTCGCCAAGGCGCATGAGCTGCTGGAGTCCGGCGAGGCGCTGGGCAAGATTCTGCTGGTAAATCGTTGAGTGTTGGCACCTTCGGTCAGTGAGGGTGTCTGACCTTCATTGGCCGTTGATCAGGAAGAGAAGTGATGAGAATGACGCGTTTGATGGTGGCTGCCCTGTTGGTGGCCAGTGTGAGTCTGGCCGGCTGCAATACCGTGGCCGGTTTCGGCAAGGACCTGGAGCATCTGGGCGGTTCGATCGACAACGCCGCCAGCTGATAGCCCGAGAGAGAGGAATGCCCATGCGACGATTCATGATGATGACTGGCACCGCGCTGCTGTTCGGCCTGCTGTTGGGTGGCTGCAATACCGTGGAAGGTTTCGGGGAAGATCTCGAACACCTTGGGGGTTCCATCGAGGAATCGGCCAGTTGATGGCACTGTCCATGACATGGGCGGCGAGTGAACAAAACATGAATCTCACCCCTTGAAAGCCCATGGGGCGGCCCAAGGTATGAGGGTAGAGGCGCAGGAACTGGCGTCTTTACGAGATTTCTCGATATTCACTACCGCAAGGAGCATGACCATGTCCCGCACCATTGCACTCATCTTCGCCTCTTTCTTCACTCTGGCCGCGCTTTCCGGCTGCAACACCGTTGACGGTGCCGGCCAGGATGTCGAGCATGCTGGCGAAGCTGTCCAGGACGCCGCTCAATAAGCGACGCCCCGGATAGTGGTGATATCCAACGCCCGGCCATCGCGCCGGGCGTTTTCGTGTCTGATCGCCAGACATGCAGGCGTGCTGACTGACGGGCCGCCTTGCGTCATCATGGCGCTGACGGCATGCGCCCCCAGCGTACGTCACCCCCGCCACCGCGAGCCAAGGGCCCGACATGGATCATCGACAGTTGAGTTTTCTGGTCGCGCTGGCCAGTGAGCGCCATTTCGGTCGCGCCGCACGGGTCTGTCATGTCACCCAGCCGACGCTGTCGGCGCGCCTCAAGCAGCTCGAGGAGGAGCTGGGCACGGCGCTGATACTGCGCGGCCACCGCTTCGAGGGCTTCACGCCGGAAGGGGAGCGCGTGTTGACCCATGCACGGCGCATTCTCGCCGAGCTGGATGAGCTGAAGGGAGACCTGTCGCCGGACGCGGTGCTGACCGGGCGCCTGTCACTGGGCGCGGTGCCGTCGGCGCTGGCGGCGGTCGGCGAGTTTCTGCCGCGGCTGCGCGAGGCCTTTCCGCAGCTCTCGCTGCGCCTGCGCGAGCTGTCGACCTCATCGCTGGCCCAGGGGCTCGAGGATGGCGAGCTGGATCTCGCGGTCGGCTACCCCGCGGCGCCGGCCATGAGCGGCTTCGCCTGTCGGCCGCTCTATCAGGAGCATTCGGCCTTGATCGCCAGTCAGGCGCATTTCCGCCTGCCCGACGCGCCGCAGTGGGAGTGCCTGCGTGACTACCCGCTGGTGTTGCTGACGCCGGAGATGCAGCAGCGGCGGCGCCTCAATCAGCAGTTCGAGCTGCTGGGCCTGCAGCCCTCGCCCCTGTTGGAGGCCAATTCGATTTCCGGCCTCGGCGTGATGCTGGAGGCTGGCCTGGGAGTCAGCGTGCTGGCGGAGAACCTGGCCGATTCGCGGCTTGGTGAAGGGCTGGTCGCGCGTCGGCTGCCCGGCGAGGGCGAGACGGTCGGGCTGTTGTGGCGCAGTGGTCAGCAGCGCAGCCGACGACTGAATGCCGTGCTGGAGCTGCTGCGTTCGCTGCCTCACTCGGCGGGTGTGGCCGATTGAGCGAGCCTGCAACGCAGAACACCCCGTCGAGACGGGGTGTTCTGGTAGCGAAAGCGGCGTTGGCTGCTATCAGCTCTTATCGCTGGGTTTTCTATGCCGGGCTTTCTTGCAGGTCTATTGGCAGATCTACTTGCCGGACTTCTCGCTGGACTTCTTGCTGGCTTCCAGCGCGGCACGCCGGGCGGCTTCACGCTGCTGCCGCTTGGCATCGCGCCGCGCCTGCATCTGGGCGACGGCGTCCATGCCCAGATGGGCTTCGCCACGTTCTCTGGCGAGGCGAATCTGGTTCTCGCGTTCGGCGAAGCGCGCCTTCTGGGCATCGCTCAGCTTGTCGTAGCAGCGCGGGCAGCTGACGCCTTTCTGATAGCGCTCGCTCTGCTTGTCTTCCTCGGTGATCGGCAGGCGGCAGGCATGGCACTGGTCGTACTGGCCGGGACGCAGCTGGTGGTCGACGGTGACGCGCTCATCGAACACGAAGCACTCGCCCTGCCACAGCGTCTCTTCCTCGGGCACCTCTTCCAGATACTTCAGGATGCCGCCCTTGAGGTGATAGACCTCATCGAAGCCCTGCTCCTTGAGATAGGCCGTGGACTTCTCGCAGCGAATGCCGCCGGTGCAGAACATCGCCACCTTGCGGTGCTGTTTCGGGTCCAGCTCACGCGAGACGTAGTCCGGGAAATCACGGAAGGCAGTGGTGTTCGGGTTGACGGCACCGGCGAAGGTCCCCACTTCCACTTCATAGTCATTGCGCGTGTCGATCAGCAGCACCTCAGGATCGGAGATCAGCGCATTCCAGTCCTTCGGCTCCACATAGGTCCCGACGGTGTGACGCGGGTCGATGCCCTCGACGCCCATGGTGACGATCTCGCGCTTGAGCTTGACCTTGGCGCGCAGGAAGGGCGCCTGCTCGGCCAGTGACTGCTTGGTGTCGAGCTCGGCCAGACGCGGGTCGCTGGTCAGCCAGGCGAGCAGCGCATCGATGCCCGCGCGTGAACCGGACACGGTGCCGTTGATGCCTTCGCGGGCCAGCAGCAGGGTGCCGCGGATGGCGTGCTCGTTCATCACCGCCAGCAGCGGGTCGCGCAGCGCCTCGAAGTCCTCGAGGGTGACGAACTTGTAGAGCGCGCAGACCACATGCTGCGGCGCCAGCGGGCTGGGGCGGGCGGAGGCAGATGTGCTGGTCAGCTGCGGGGCGCTGGCCTGATCAGATGCGGCAGTCAGGTCGGGAGTGTCGGTCATGCGAAGGGTCCTCATGCGGGCCGGAACGTAAATCCGGAGCAGGATGATCGAGAGATGAGAGCGGCCGGCGGACGGGTGATAGCGCGACAGCAGGAGCACCCTCAAGGGTCGGCGACGCATTTTACGCGACTCGCGCGCGAATTTCTCGCCCGCCGCGATGGCTCGCATGCCTGTCACCGGCAGGATGCCATCTTCATTGGCGGTGTCTATCAATTGGCGGCTCGGCTCAATTGGTCGTCCTCACGGCATGACGGTAGGATATTCCCATATTGCGCAGAGGTCGGGTGAGGGTTGCGCGCACCTTTCTCGCCACGCATCTGCGCCACGGAGAGCTGTAATGAAAGATTCGCTCTATCAACAGGCGCCAGGCGCTGCAGGCTACGCGGATGCCCGCGAGGTGCCGCTGCGCGAGCTGGATGGCCCATCGGAGCTACCGGTGAGTCTGGCGCTCAATGACACCGCGATGGGTACCTTGCTGGCCAGTCCAGAGGCCCTTGAGCCGCTGGCGCTGGGGCATGCCTTCACCGCGGGCTGGATCACGCGGCGTGACGAGGTCTCGGCGATCCATCTCTCGCGGCTGCGTCATGGGCTGGCGGTGCGCCTTGAGGTCAGTGACTCGCTGGCGCGCAAGGCCGAGCGTCATCAGCGGCGTGAGAGCAGTGTCTCGAGTTGCGGCGCCTGTGGCGTGCAGGACGAAGCGGAGCTGATGGCGGGGCTCATGCGTCTGCCGCCACGGGCAGCGCTGGCACCCGATGCGCTGATGCGTGGGCTGGAGCGCCTGGAGCGCGCCACGCGCCGCGGCATGCATCTGGCGCTGGGGCTTGACGCCGAAGGCGGTCTGATCTCGCAGGGCGCCGATATCGGTCGCCACAATGCGCTGGACCGCGTGATCGGCATGAGTCTCGACAGCGGTGTGTGGCCCGAGGCGTTGCTGGTATCGAGCCGCTGCAGCCTGGAGCTGGTGCAGAAGACCATCCGTGCGCGAATTCCGACCCTGATCACCCTCGCGGTGCCCTCGCGACTCGCCGTTGAGACCGCCCGCGCCTGCGACCTCAATCTGATCTGTGCCCACCGCGGGCGTCGACTCGAATTGCTCAGCGGTCACGCTGATCGCCCCCGTTCATCCTAGCCAGTGGATCCTGACATGACCGACATTGCTGCCCCCGAGATCGAGACGCCTGCGTCTGCCAGCCTGCCCCGCGAGGATGCGCAACAGACGCGTCATCCGCGCATTGCCGCCTATTCCGGGCCGGCGGGTGGCTGGGGTGCACTCAAGAGCGTCGGTCAGCATGTCAGTCACTCCAGGGCGCCGTGGAAGAGCGTGCGCTCCCTGCTCAAGGCCAATCAGGACAAGGGCTTCGACTGCCCCGGCTGTGCCTGGGGAGACCCGGAACACGGCTCCTCCTTCGAGTTCTGCGAGAACGGCGCCAAGGCGGTGGCCTGGGAAGTGACCGCCAAGCGGGTCACGCCGCGCTTCTTCGCGCAGCACACCGTCACGGAGCTGCTGGGCTGGGACGACTTCATGCTCGAGGATCAGGGGCGTCTGACCGAACCGATGCGCTACGACGCGGCCAGTGATCGCTATATGCCGATCAGCTGGGACGCGGCCTTCGAGCTTGTCGCCGAGCACCTCAGCGCGCTGACGTCGCCGGATGAGGCGCTGTTCTATACCTCGGGACGTGCCAGCAACGAGGCGGCCTATCTCTACCAGCTGTTCGTGCGTCTGTTCGGCACCAACAACTTCCCCGACTGCTCCAACATGTGCCACGAGGCCAGCGGTGTCGGCATGAAGGCGAGCCTCGGCGTCGGCAAGGGCACGGTGCTGCTGGAGGACTTCGAGCACGCCGATGCCATCTTCGTGTTCGGTCAGAACCCCGGCACCAATCACCCGCGCATGCTGGGCGATCTGCGGCGTGCCTCACGGCGTGGCGCGCGCATCGTCAGCTTCAATCCGCTGCGTGAGCGGGGGCTGGAGCGCTTTGCCGACCCGCAGTCGCCGCTGGAGATGATGACCCTCTCCAGCCAGCCCATCAGCCATCGCTATTACCAGCCGCGCATGGGCGGCGACATGGCGGCGGTGCGCGGCATGGCCAAGGCGCTGTTCGCGATGGAGGCGCGGGGCGAATTCACGCGCGCCGCCAGCTTCATCGAAGCGCATACCCGGGGCGTCGAGGCCTGGCAGGCGCTGGTCGAGGCGACCGAGTGGGCAACCCTCGAGGACCAGTCCGGCCTGACTCGCGCTCAGCTCGAGGAGGCGGCCGCCATCTTCGCCAGTGCCGGCAACGTCATCTGCACCTGGGCGATGGGCATCACCCAGCATCTGCATGCCGTCGAGAGTGTGCGCGAGATCGTCAATCTGCTGTTGCTCGGCGGGCACTTCGGTCGCCCCGGTGCCGGGGCCTGTCCGGTGCGTGGCCATTCCAACGTTCAGGGCGATCGCACCATGGGTATCGACGAGAAGGCGCCCGCCTGGCTGATCGATGCGCTGGAAGCGCGCTACGGGGTCAGCATGCCGCGTGCGCCGGGCTACAACACCGTGGAGAGCCTGGCGGCGCTGGAGCAGGGCAAGGCGAAGACCTTCGTTGCGCTGGGCGGCAACTTCACGCGTGCCACGCCGGACAGCGAGCGGACCGAGGCCGCGATGCGCAACCTCGAGCTCAACGTCCAGATCAGCACCAAGCTCAATCGCAGTCATCTGGTGATGGGCAAGCAGACCGATGCGCTGATTCTGCCGTGTCTCGGTCGCAGCGAGATCGATCGCTCCTCACAGGTGGCTTCCCAGCACATCAGCGTCGAGGACTCGATGTCGATGGTGCACTCCAGCGCCGGCATCAAGGCGCCGGCCAGCCCTGAATTGCGCTCCGAGCCCGGCATCATCGCGGCGATCGCGCGTGCCACCCTGGCGCGCGTGCTGCCGGCGCGAGGAGTCAGTGATCCGGTCGATTGGCAGGCCCTGAGCGAGAACTATGATCTGATCCGTGACGAGATCGCGGCGGTCATCCCCGGCTTCGCGGACTTCAATGCGCGGCTGGCACACAAGCGCGGCTTCCACCTCGCCAATCCGGTTCGCGAGCTTGCCTTCCCGACCTCCAGCGGCCTGGCCGAGTTCTCGCACATGCCGCTGCCGGAGTCGGTGATGCATCAACAGCTGGCACGGCGTGACGGCTGGCTGACGCTGCAGACCATGCGCAGCCACGATCAGTACAACACCACCGTCTACGGCTACAACGACCGCTATCGTGGCGTGTCGGGTCAGCGGCGGGTGATCTTCATCAATGGTGAAGACCTGGCGCGGCTGGGGCTGGCCGACGGTGATTGGGTCGACATGCTCGGCGAGCCGCGTCCGGACGGCAGCGAGCGACGTGCGCCGCAGTTCCGTCTGGTCGAGTACGACATCCCGGCCGGTTGCATCGGGGCCTACTATCCGGAAACCAACGTGCTGGTCGCGTTGGAAAGCCACGGCGCTGATACCGGCACGCCATCCTCCAAGGCGGTGCCCGTGCGTCTGGAGCGCAGTTCACGCATCGCCTGACGGCGCGAGATGCCAGCAGCAGGGTGCATGCATCACCACACTGCCGTGCCGCGAGGAGACTCGTCGCGCGGCAGTCGTGTGTCTAGAATATTCCCGTGCGCCGAGCCAGCTACGCTCGGCGCACGTCTTTTCCGTCCTCAGTGCTGCCCCAACCACCGTTCAAGAGAGTGATCCATGCAATATCTGCACACCATGCTGTGTATCCGTGATGTCGACGCTTCACTGCATTTCTTCCGTGACCTGCTCGGCATGGTCGAGATATCGCGCAAGGATTCCGAGAAGGGCCGCTTCACGCTGATCTTCCTGGCAGCCCCGCAGGATGCCGAACGTGCCCGCGAGATGCAGGCGCCGATGCTGGAACTGACCCATAACTGGGACCCGGAAGAATACGAAGGTGGGCGCAACTTCGGTCATCTGGCCTATCGCGTCGAGGATATCTACGCCACCTGTCAGCATCTGATGGACAACGGCGTGACCATCAATCGCCCGCCGCGTGACGGCCACATGGCGTTCGTGAAGAGCCCGGATGGGATTTCGCTGGAGCTGCTGCAGGCCGGTGACGCCCTTGCGCCGCAGGAACCCTGGGCCTCCATGAGCAACACGGGCAGCTGGTAAGCAAGCAAGGCCGCATGTTGACGTGTGCGTAAGCGTCGCATCCAGGCAACGCAATAGCCGAATTATGACTGGTGCATCGCCCAGCAGGGCTTATGATGTAATGAAGTTCATAAGCCCCGTAGCATGATGAGTAACATGTCGTGCTCGGCCTTTGTGGAGTGTCATCGCGGCAGGCAGCTATACCTTCTTCCTTTCTCTTGCTGCCCGCCTGCCGCGATGTTGCACCTCCTTGAGTCGCGTGAGGGACCGCCACGCGGACACTGCCTAGCTGGCAAGGACTGCCTGATGCCGAGAGTCATAAGCGCCTGGCTACGTCATGAACCACGATTGCTCGCCGTGGAGCATCGTCGTTTCTACCATGCCTATCTTTGGGTCTATCTGATGCTGATGGGCCTCTTCGTGGTGTGGGTCCCCTTCTTCACTCTCTTCAACGAGCCGCGGCTGGCATTCGTCAGCGGCATCATGGCGCTCGTGTCCGTGCTGGGCGTGATGCTGCACCGGGCGCATCAACTGACGCTGGGTCTGGCCCTGATGATGAGCGCCTTGACGCTGATGGCCTGGCTCTCGGTTTTCTGTTTCGGGCTCTCGGCGGGCTATGAGTACTATTTCTTCATCGTGATGGCCGGTATTCACCTGGCCCCGCTGGCGGCGCGTGTTCGAGTGGTGACGACCCTGATGCTGTTCATGGCGGCTGTCTCGGCACTGATGGTCTCGCCAGTCCTGCATGAGGACGGCGTCCTGTCGGCCTGGGTGCTGCAATCGACCAATCTGTTCGCGGTCTTCCTGATGATGGTCACCTTCCTGTGGCGCATGCTGGCACTTACCGAACATTTCGAGCGTCAGTATCTGAAGGATGCCAGTCGTGATGAATTGACCGAATTGCTCAATCGCCGCCAGATATTGCGCCACGCCGAGGACTGGTGGCGTGACGGAGTGCCCTGTGCGGCCTTGATGCTGGATGCGGACAACTTCAAGCGCGTCAATGACCTGCATGGCCATGCCGTCGGAGATGAAGTGCTGCGTCATCTGGGCCGCCTGCTGACGGCCACACTGCGTCAGGGCGATCGCGCCGGGCGTGTCGGTGGCGAGGAGTTCCTGGTGCTGCTGCCACGTATCGGGCGCACCGAGGCCATTTCCGTGGCGGGACGCATGCGCTCCCTGCTGGCCAAGTCTCCTCCGGTCTTCGCCGGCACGCCGGTGCCGGTCACGGTTTCCATCGGCGTTGCCATCAGTCATGAGGTCGATTCGCTGGATGAGCTGATGCAGCTGGCCGACAGGCGGCTGTATCACGCCAAGCACAATGGGCGTGATCAGGTGGTGGCCGGTGGGGAACACGAGATGACAGGCCTTGCCACGCCCGATGTCAGCCCTCCGCCCCCCGGCAATGACGGCGGCGGACTTGGCAAGGCAGAGGCCGTGGAGGAGGGCGCTCGCTGCAAGGAGGATGACCGCCAGGAAAAGCAGCGCCACAAGGATTCCAGCCCTTTCTCGCGGACCCCCCTCGTCGGCTGACCTGAGTTCAGGTTCTTGAGTGCAGGTTCACGAATGCTGCTTCAGGAGCGCTGCTTGAATCGGGCCAGCGCGTTCTCCATGCCATGGACAACGGTGGTCGCCAGTGGTGTGCACAGCACCCAGGGCAACGCGATCAGTGCAATGCTGAGCGAGCCCAGATAGACATCGCTGAACCAGTGAGCGCCGACCATGATCCGCGGAGCGCTCAGCAGTACCACGAACGCCAGGCTGCACAGCGCGATGCGGCGCGGTGCGAAGGCCAGCATGAAACTCGCGAATACCATCAGCATCAGGCCGTGATCCCCCGGGAAGCTGTTCGACGCCGAATCCTTGGTCTTGAAGGACACCAGCTCGGAGAGATGCTGTGCGTGGCTGAAGAAGCGCGTCGGGCTGGCATGGCCATAGCTGATGGCGCGCAGCACGAACAGCGAGAGCAGGCCCGCCGTCAGCAGCATGGTGATGCCGATGCTGGTCCAGCGGCGATAGCGGGCAGGCTGCTGATCATTGAGCATCGCCCAGCAGAACAGTACCCCCATCATGGCGAAGGCTACGGCGTCGAAGGCGCGCGTGTTCAGAATGCCGAGCAGCGTGTCCCAGTGCGGATTGAGCGGTGTGATGAACTGGTTGAAGTCCCAGAAGACATCGCTGTCGAGGGTGGGCCAGAAATCCAGCGCCGGTATCCACCAGCACGCCAGCAGCGCCACTCCCAGCGCATTCAGGAACACCAGTCGTCGCAGATTGAATCCTGTCTGCGCCCTGCGCGGGCGGGGCGGGTGCGAGGGTTGCACGTGCGGGGCCTGCTGCGAACCACTGACTCGCTGTGAAGACGCAGTATCAGCGGCGTGCAAGGAAGGACTGTCGGGGGCGGCGGGAGTCATGTCGTGTCAGCTCTGCGGGGCTCATGTCGGGATAGGCTCACTCAGGTCGGTAGCTCGCTGGCTCGGTGGCCAGAGGACTCGAGACAGGCGACGCTGAGTGGCGATCTGGTCGAAATTCTAGAGCAGGCTTCGCTTTGAAAACACTGTTTTCAAAGTCGGCGAGGTGGACAGATGGTTGCGTCCATCGCGTTGCTGGCAAGCTGGCGGTAGTCCGGCAGGTGACATTCAGGCGCATGTCGTGAGGGCCTGTCGTTCATGACAGCCGTGCGCATGATCGCTACCCTTGCTGTCATGTCTGTTCCTTACCCACCGTTCTTTCCGTCTGCCGGGTGACTGCCGTTGCCGGCAATGTCACCGGCGGGCGCCACAGGAGTCATCCATGTCCGTTACCGTGCGTCGTCTATCGCGTTATACCTCCGTGGGGTTCGCTATCTCCTTGCTGGCTGGCTGCGCGGCCATGACACAGCATCCGCAGGGCAGTGACTCATCGGGTGCCGCTGCTCCTGCCCTGGTGGGCACCCAATGGAGTTTCTCCGCCACGGATGCCAGTGAAGAGGCCGCCAACTTCCTGCTGCAGCCCCCCAGTCAGCAGCAGCTGGCAGACGAGGAGGACGACCGTCTGCGTCTGGTCGGCAGCAATGGTTGCAACCGCCTGATGGGGCCGGTGGTGCTGGATGAGTCGCGTCAGACGCTGGATATCGGTCCGCTGGCCTCGACCATGAAGATGTGTCCCAACCCCGAGCAGTCCAACGCCTTCAATCGCATGCTCGAGGATGTGGCCAGTTATCAGATCATCGGCAGCGGTGAGAGTGCTCGGCTGCGCGTGATGGATGACACCGGCTATCTGCTGGCGACCTTCATGCCGCTGGAAGGCGCCGCCGAGTAATTGCTCGGCGCGCTTGTAAGGCGATTCGCGAGCGGGCTGCCAGAAACGAGAAAACCCCCTGCACCGTTCGGTGCAGGGGGCTTTTGCTTGCGTGAAGCGCGAGCGTGACTTACAGCGCTTCGATCTTGACGCGCTGGCTTTCCAGCAGCGCAAGTTCCGCCTGGGCGTCGGCCAGCTTGGCGCGCTCCTTCTCGACCACATCAGCCGGTGCACGACCGACGAACTTCTCGTTGCCGAGCTTGTTCTCGAGGCCGGTGATGACCTTCTGCTGCTTCTCGTGCTCCTTGTCGATGCGCTTGAGCTCGGCTTCCTTGTCGATCAGGCCTGCCATCGGCACCAGCACTTCCAGCTCACCGACGCGCTGGATGGCGGACATCGGGGCTTCGTCGCCTGCCGCCAGGAAGGTGATGCTTTCCAGACGTGCCAGCTTGGAGAGGAACAGGCGGTTGGCTTCCAGACGCTCGGCATCGCCAGCCGCGCCGTTCTGCAGGAAGACTTCCAGCGGCTTGGCCGGTGACAGGTTGAGCTCGCCGCGCACGTTGCGGATGGCGATGATGATGCCTTTCAGCCACTCGATATCGCGGATGGCCTGCTCATCGATCCGGTCGGCTTCGGCCTGCGGCCACGCCTGACTCATGATGCTCTCGCCTTCCACCGGCTTGCCGGCGTGCGGTGCGATACGCTGCCAGATCTCCTCGGAGATGAACGGCATCATCGGGTGGATCAGGCGCAGGATGGTCTCGAGGGCGCGCACCAGGGTGCGACGCGTGCCGCGCTTGGCTTCGATGCTGGCGTTGTCGTCCCACAGAACCGGCTTGGACAGCTCCAGATACCAGTCGCAGTACTCGTTCCAGATGAACTCGTAGAGCGCCTGGGAGGCGTGGTCGAAGCGGAACTCTTCCAGCGCGCGGGTGACCTGCTGCTCGGTCTGCTGCAGGCGCGCGATGATCCAGCGATCGGCCAGCGACAGTTCGACGGCTTCGCCGTTGACGCCGCAATCCTGGTCCTCGGCATTCATCAGCACGTAGCGCGCCGCATTCCACAGCTTGTTGCAGAAGTTGCGATAGCCATCGAGACGGCCCATGTCGAACTTCACGTCACGCCCGGTGGAGGCGAGTGACAGCAGGGTGTAGCGCAGCGCATCGGTACCGTGAGGCTCGATGCCTTCCGGGAATTCGTTGCGGGTGGCCTTGGCGATCGCCTTGGCCTTCTTCGGCTGCATCATGTTGCCGGTACGCTTCTCGACCAGCTCCTCGATGCCGATGCCGTCGATCAGGTCGATGGGATCAAGCACGTTGCCCTTGGACTTGGACATCTTCTGACCGAGACTGTCACGCACCAGACCATGCACGTAGACCTTGCGGAACGGCACTTCACCCTTGAACTTCAGGGTGAACATGATCATCCGCGCCACCCAGAAGAAGATGATGTCGAAGCCGGTGACCAGCACGTCGGTGGAGTGGAAGGTCTTGAGCTCTTCGGTATCCGCCGGCCAGCCGAGGGTGCCGAAGGTCCACAGCGCGGAGCTGAACCAGGTGTCGAGGACATCTTCGTCCTGACGCAGTTCGACGTCGGCACCCAGGTTGTTCTCGGTGCGGACTTCTTCTTCATTGCGGCCGACATAGACGTTGCCGTCGTTGTCGTACCAGGCCGGAATGCGGTGGCCCCACCACAGCTGACGCGAGATGCACCAGTCCTGCAGGTCGCGCATCCACGCGAAGTACATGTTCTCGTAGTTCTTGGGCACGAACTCGATGTCGCCGTTCTCGACCGCTTCGATGGCCGGACGCGCCAGCTCCTCGACGGCCACGAACCACTGGTCCGTCAGCAGCGGCTCGATGACATCGCCGGAGCGGTCACCGTGCGGCAGGGTGTTGTTGACGGCCTCGACCTGCTCCAGCAGGCCCAGCGCGTCCATGTCGGCGACCAGCTTCTCGCGGGCGACGAAGCGATCCAGACCGGCGTAGGCGGCCGGCAGGCTGGCGTCTTCCTGGGGCTGCGGACGGCCCTGGAGGTCATAGATCTCGGCGCGCTCCAGGATGGTGGCATCCTGGCTCATCACGTTGATCAGCAGATGGCCCTGACGCTTGCCGACTTCGTAGTCATTGAAGTCGTGGGCCGGGGTGATCTTGACGCAACCGGAGCCTTTTTCCATGTCGGCGTGTTCATCGGCGACGATGGGGATGCGACGGCCGACCAGCGGCAGCTCGATGAACTTGCCGACCAGGCTTGCGTAGCGCTCATCCTTGGGATTGACGGCCACGCCGGTGTCACCCAGCAGGGTTTCCGGGCGCGTGGTGGCGACGATGACGTAGTCCTTGCCATCGGCGGTCTTGACGCCATCGGCCAGCGGATAGCGGAAGTGCCAGAAGCTGCCCTGCTGATCGCGGTTCTCGACTTCGAGGTCGGAAATCGCGGTGTGCAGGGTCGGGTCCCAGTTGACCAGACGCTTGCCGCGGTAGATCAGGTCTTCCTTGTGCAGGCGCACGAAGACTTCCTGTACCGCCTTGTAGAAGCCGTCATCCATGGTGAAGCGCTCGCGCTTCCAGTCGATGCTGGTGCCCATGCGACGCAGCTGGCGGGTGATGTTGCCGCCGGACTCTTCCTTCCACTCCCAGATCTTGTCAGTGAAGGCTTCGCGGCCGAGATCATGACGGGTCTTGCCTTCTTCGGCGGCGACCTTGCGCTCGACCAGCATCTGGGTGGCGATACCGGCATGGTCGGTGCCTACCTGCCACAGGGTGTTGCGACCCTGCATGCGGCGCCAGCGGACCAGGGTGTCCATGATGGAATCCTGGAAGGCGTGGCCCATGTGCAGGGAGCCGGTGACGTTGGGCGGCGGGATGACAAGTGAGAAGCTCTCGCCCTGGCCTGACGGCGCAAAGCGGTTGTCGGATTCCCAGCGCTCGTACCAGCGCGTCTCGATGGCGTTCGGTTGGTAGGTCTTGTCCATGGGTCTGCATTGATCCGGTTGGGCGGGGCGTCCCGCGCCGGCTCAAGGAGCGGTCAGCGCAGGCAGAAAATGGGCTCGATTATAGCGCCGCTGATGACGGGCGTCATTCGGTCTTGGCGGGCAGGCCCTCGTGGCGTCTGGCAGACCCTGTTTTCACAAAGCAGGCAACATCCACGCACTGATGCCGTATCCTGTTGCGACCTCATGAGCCGAGGCTTGCCGCCTCGCACACTTCCCATTCTCTCACGCTCGCGGAGCCGCAATGTCCAAGCCTCGCCCCACGGACGGTGCCCCTCGTCCGACACGTCGTTGGGTCTGGCATGAACTGCTGCGTCATGCGCTGGTGCCATTGCTGGTGCTCGAGGTGGCGCTGCTGGGCTGCTATCTGGTGTTGCACTGGCTGGTCTCCGGGCAGCAGGACTCCACGCGCAGTGAGCTGGTGAATACCCAGCTCGAGCAGCTGACCCATTACGAGGCAGAGCACATCAGTCTGCTGGCGGACGACTGGCGCAGCGATGCCCGCCAGCTGGCGCGCAGCACTCTGCGTCACATGGACACCCCCGTGACGCCCCGCCAGCGCGAGCAGGAGCTGCAGCGCCACATGAGTGCGGGCGACGGCACCCTGTACGTCGCCGAGAATGATGGTGGCGCCGGCTCCTATTACTCCTCGCTGGTGCCCAGCTATCTGCAGGACCACGACAAGGTGGTGCGCCTCTCGACAATGGACGCCCAGGTGTCGGACATGCTCGCCACGCAATCCGAGCTGCGCCAGATCTGGTTCTCCGGCTACGACGGCTACTTCCGCATATCGCCGTGGACCGATACCCGCAACATCTTCACGCCCGGCGTCGACCTCACCAGCTACGGCTTCTACTACCTGGCGGATGACCGCAACAACCCGAGCCGTGGCGCCGTCATCACGCCGCCCTACCAGGACCCGGTCGGCAGCGGTTGGCTGGTCTCGACGCTGATGCCGGTCCATCGCGGCGACTTCCTCGAAGGCGTGGTCGGCATCGACGTCACCCTCGATTCTCTGGTCGAGCGGCTCGAGAATGCCGAGCTGCCCTGGGGCGCCTATCTGATTCTGGTGAGTGACGATGTCGTCATGGCCATGCCGCGTGTCGGCGAGCAGGATTTCGGCCCCCAGCCCGATCCTGAAGTGGTGCCGATGCCGCTGCTGCACGATCGTTTCCTCGATACGGCGCATGATGTCGAGAACTCCCCGGCCATGGCGCACCTGCTGCGCAGCATCTCGGATGAGGCGCAGGGCGTGCGCAGCGTTGCCTTGCTCGCCGGCGAGCGGCTGATCGGCTGGCAATCGGTGCCGGGCACCGACTGGCGGTTGCTGGCGGTGGTGGATGCGCAGCAGGTCAACAGCGGCATCGATATCTGGAATGAGCGTTTCAATCAGCTGGGCTACGTGATGCTGGTGGGGCTGATCCTGTTCTTCTTCGCCCTGCTGGTGGTAATGCGTTGGCGGGCCGAGGCCATGGCGGCCACCCTGTCCGAATCACTGGCACGCCTCAGCGACATGGCGCTGCGCATCGGTCGCGGCCAGCCCGTGGTCCGCGAGCGCTTCCAGCTGCAGGAGCTGGACCAGGCCGGTGAGGCATTGCGCGAAGCAGCTCAGCGCCGTGACCAGATCGAGCTTGAACGCGCCGAAGGTGCGCGGCACGTCGAGATGGTGATGGCGGCCTCCGGTGATGCCACCTGGCGCTATGACTTCGATCAGGATGATCTCTACCTGCACGAGAATTTCTTCCTGATGCTGGGGCTGCCGGTACGCGCCAGCATGCATCTCGCGGACCTTGACGCCATGACGCACCCGGAAGACCTCGTCGGTCTGCTCGAGGCGCGCTGGCGAGTCATGCACGGTGAGAGCTGGGCCGAGGCACGTGACGTGCGCTATCGGCATGCGCGTGGTCACTGGGTCTGGGTGCAGATCCGCGGCCAGATCACCCGGCGTGATCATGAGGGCCGGCCACAGCGCGCCACCGGGCTTGCGCTGGACATCCAGCGCCACAAGCAGTCACTCAAGCTGCTGGAGGCGGCCCGCGACAGTGCCACCGAGGCCAGCCAGTCCAAGTCGCGTTTCTTCTCGAGTTTCAGTCACGAGATTCGCACCCCGCTCAACGCCATCATGGGCTTCACGGATCTGCTCTGCGAAGAAGCCGACCTGACCCGCGAGCAGCGCCGCTACGTGGATGAGGCCAGTCATGCGGCGGCGCAGCTGTCGGCGCTGATCGAGGACGTGCTGCAGATGTCGAGTCTGGAAGCCGGTGACCTGCCGCTGGATTGCCAGCCCCTCTCGGTGGGTCAGAAGCTGATCCGGCTGGCAGGGCAATATCAGCCGCGCCTGGAAAGTGCCAATCTGACGCTATCACTGGCGCTGGAAGGCGAGTCACTGTGGTTGAATGCCGACCAGCGTCGTCTGGATCAGATTCTCGGCAACCTGATGGGCAACGCCATCAAGTACAACCGCGAGGGGGGCTGGATTCGTCTGGCCATCGGCCAGGAGCGCAATGCCAGCGGAGTGGAGATGGGCTGGGTGGAAATCACCGATGGCGGCTTCGGCTTTGATTCCGCGCAGGCGGTCCAGCTGTTCCAGCCGTTCTCGCGTCTGGGACGAGAAGATTCAGGCATCGAGGGCACCGGGCTCGGGCTGGCGCTGTCGCGGGAGCTCGCCCGCCGCATGGGCGGTGACATCACGGCGCGGGGCGAGCTGGGCGAAGGCGCCAGCTTCCGGGTCTGGTTGCCGCTGGCGGATGTCAGCGCCCATGAGCGCGTCGTCCAGGCGGCGTGGTCGGCGGAGAAGGTGCTGCCGGTGCCCTGTCGCTGGCTGGTGATCAGCACGCGGGCGCAGGACCGTCTGCGCCTCGAGGTGATCGGCAGTCACGTCGCCAATCTGGAGATCATCATCGCCAGCAGTGCGGCCCAGGCGTTGCGCCTGGTGCGAGATGTCAGCCCGTGTCTGGTCATCTTCGGCGATGTGCCGGACATGAACGTGGCCGCGCTGTTCGCCGAGATCCAGCGCATGCCGCGCGAACTGCCGTTGTGGGCCGTGCGTATCGGGGGGCGTGACGCCAGCGAGGCCGCAGGCGGCCTGCCCGAGGCCTTCTTCGACAGTGGTGAAAGTCCGCCCGGCATGGACGATATCGAGCGCTGGATGACGCATCTGATGGTCAACTTCCAGCGTGCCTGCGATACGGACCGCTGACGCATGGCGTGTCGCTCAGCTGACGCCCTTGAGCTGATGCGAGCGCACGGCATAACCGCGTGACTTGTAGGTGCGCCAGCATTCGCGCTTGGTCACCAGCACATCCTGATGCTGATTGATGATCTCGGCGACGCGCTCGAAGCGTGAGAACCACTCGGGAATCTCGGGGTGCAGGTTGAGCAGCGCCTCGATACCCGGCGCCGGGGCGTCCTGCCAGCCGATGGTGACCGGCGGGCGCGGCACGTCATCGGCGTGTTCGGCCTCGCGGGCGGCCATGTCGAGATCGATATCCAGCGCATGGGGCACGAAGCTTTCCGGGCGGAACTGCCACAGATGCTCATCGAACTGACGCGCCATCGCCTCGTCCTCGACATGCACATGCAGGCGAAAGCCCTTGGCGTGGATGGTCTCGGCCAGCCGGCAGGCGAATTCCAGCCGGGCTTCCAGCGTGGTGTCGGGCAGGATGTAGAAGTCGATCTGGGTCATGGGCACCGCTCGGGCAAGGAATTCTCGAGCGCTCAGGATACCGCACTCGTCGCGCGGCTTCGATGCAGCCTGCCTCCCGTGACATCTTTCCGCAGTCAGATATCCGCGCGCCAGAAACCCCAAGGCCCGCCTCGAGAGAGGCGGGCCTTGGGGTTTCGGTCATCCTGCAAGCCACAGGGGCAGGCTCGAGGGCTTGTTCCAGAGAACTAATGTCAGTGCACTTATGCCAGACGCGTCATCCAGCCACGCGTGTCTTCGGCGCGACCGTATTGCAGATCCAGCAGCTGGCTGCGCAGACGCATGGCGACATCACCGGCGTTGGCGGTCAGGTCGAGGCGACCTTCTTCACTGACCAGCTCGCCCACCGGGGTGATGACGGCGGCGGTACCACAGGCGAACACCTCGGTGATCTCGCCGGAGGCGATGCCTTCACGCCACTCGTCGATGCTGATCGGGCGTTCTTCCGGCGTCAGGCCCAGATCGGTCGCCATGGTCAGGATGGAGTCACGGGTGACACCTTCCAGAATGGTGCCGGTCAGGCGCGGCGTGACCAGACGGCCGTCCTTGAAGACGAAGAACAGGTTCATGCCACCCAGTTCCTCGACCCACTTGTTCTCGGCGGCGTCCAGGAACACGACCTGGTCACAGCCATTGGCGGAAGCTTCGCTCTGCGCGGCCAGTGAACCCGCGTAGTTGCCGCCGCACTTGGCGAAACCGGTACCGCCGGCGGCCGCACGGTTGTAGTGCGAGGACAGCCAGATGGAGACCGGCTTGATGCCGCCCTTGAAGTAGGCCGCCACCGGTGAGGCGATCACGTAGTAATCGACTTCACGCGACGGACGCACGCCGAGGAAGGCTTCACTGGCGATCATGAACGGGCGCAGATAGAGGCTGCATTCGTCACTGACGCTGGCCGGAGTCGGCACCCAGGCGCTGTCCTGTGCGAGCAGGGCCTTGAGCGAGCCGACGAAGTCCTCGTCGGACAGCTCCGGCAGTGCCAGACGGCGTGCGGAGTTGCGGAAACGTGCGGCGTTCTTCTCGGGACGGAAGGTCCACACCGAGCCGTCTTCATGACGGTAGGCCTTGATGCCTTCGAAGATTTCCTGGGCGTAGTGCAGTACCGAGGCGGCGGGGTCGAGGCTCAGCGGGCCGTAGGGGCGGACTTCATGGCCGTGCCAGCCGCCGTCGGCGGTCCAGCGTACATGGGCCATGTGATCGCTGAAGTGACGGCCGAAGCCGGGATTGGCCAGAATGGTGTCACGAACGGCAGCATCCGCCGGTTGCGTGGACGCGCGGACGTCGAAGCCTTTGGTCACGTGGGTGTCTCCGTAGCAGCGAGACCCCCGACGCGGAACGCCGGGGGTCGAATCATTTTTATAGGACCTCTCGGGTCAGCGGTGCCGAGTGGCGTCGCGACCCGCGTGTCTCAACGCTAGCACGCTATCGAGAGCATGCGAAGCCTCAGACGGTCTCTTCCTGCGGGGCGCTGAGTTCCGCTTCGCGATCCAGCAGGTATTGGGTCAGAAGGCCCACCGGGCGGCCGCTGGCGCCTTTCTGCTTGCCGGACATCCAGGCGGTGCCGGCGATGTCCAGATGCGCCCACGGGAAGGTGTCCGCGAAGCGGGACAGGAAGCAACCTGCGGTGATCATGCCGGCTTCGCGACCGCCGATGTTGGCGATGTCGGCGAAGTTGGAATCCAGCTGCGCCTGATATTCGTCCCACAGCGGCATGTGCCAGGCGCGGTCCCAGGCTTCTTCGCCGGCGTCGAGCAGGTCGAGCGCCAGGTCATCATCGTTGGAGATCAGGCCGGTGGCGTGATTGCCCAGCGCGATGACGCAGGCGCCGGTCAGGGTGGCGATGTCGACGACGCTGGCCGGCTCGAAGCGCTCGGCGTAGGTCAGCGCATCACACAGCACCAGACGGCCTTCGGCGTCGGTGTTGAGGACTTCGACGGTCAGGCCCTTCAGGGTCTTGATGATGTCGCCCGGCTTGGTGGCGCGGCCGTCCGGCATGTTCTCGGCGCTGGCCACGATGGCCACCACGTTGAGCTTGGGCTTGAGTTCCAGCACGGTGCGCATGGTGCCGAACACGCTGGCCGCGCCGCCCATGTCGTACTTCATCTCGTCCATGCCGGCGCCCGGTTTGAGCGAGATGCCGCCGGTATCGAAGGTGATGCCCTTGCCGACCAGCACGTGCGGAGCTTCGTTCTCGTCTTCCGCGCCGCGGTATTCCATCACGATCAGGCGGCTCGGCTCTTCACTGCCGCGGCCGACCGACAGCAGGGACAGGGCGCCGAGCTCCTCGAGCTCTTCCTCGCCGAGCACGGTCACTTTCAGGGCGCCATCGGAGGCAGCACCCAGTTGCTCGGCACGCTCGCCCAGGTAGCGCGGCGTGCAGATGTTGCCCGGCAGATTGCCCAGCGTGCGCGCTTCATTGACGCCCATGCCGATGGCGGCACCGACGCGCAGGCCGGCTTCCAGCTCGGCCTGACGCTGCTTGTCGGCACTAACCACGTTCAGGCGGGTCAGAGAGACGGGCTCGCCCGGCTTGCTCTTCATCTCGGTGAAGCGATAGGCAGTGCGCAGCGCGCTCTCGGCGATCATGCGCGCCATCCAGTCAGCCTCGCGCAGCTCGAGATTCAGCTCGAGACCAGCGAAGGCCGCGTCTTCGATGGGCAGCTTGAGCAGGGCGGTCATGGCGGCGTCGAGGCCACGCTTGTAACGGCTTTCGTCGAGCTTTTCCTCACTGCCGAAACCGGCCAGCAGCAGGCGCTGAGCGCCGAGGCCCGGAGCGAAGGGCACCAGCAGGGTATTGCCGAGCTCGGGCTTGAAGTCGCCGCGCTCGATCAGCTGGGAAATCAGCTTCTCGCTGGCATCGTCGAGTCGTGCCGCAGCACCGGTGAGGTCGCCCTCGATGACAGGTACCACGATGCAGGCGGTTTCAAGCTGGGCCGGATTGGCAGTGACTACAGGAAATTCCATGGCAACTCCACGCGCGCGAGTGAGGGTACGAAGATGAACAGTACAAGGATGAAGGATGTCGTCAGGCCAGGCGTGCCCGGCTCGCGGCGACATCGGGGTCATGGTCTGGATGGGGGCGCAGGCCGCTCATGACAAGCTGAGCTGGCATGCACGAGTGAGGGCAGTCCATCATGTCAGGCTGTCCACGTGCAATGCCTGCAGCCGCGACAAGGCAGCATCCTTTCTGGATAATGCTGCTGCATGAGGGGGAGCCGCTCCCGTCCAGTCTTCAGACCCGTGCCGCCAGTGTACGCAAAGGCTGCGCACCATGCATGAGGGGGATGATGCCTTCATGTGATCACGACCATTCCTCCACCGGCTATCATCGATCTGGTCAACACGCTCGCTTGCGAGCGGGAAACAGGAGTTCCACTTGATCATCTTCCGCTACCTGACACGCGAGATACTCACCACCATGGCCGCCGTGGCCGGGGTGCTGATGCTTGTCATCATGGGCAGCCGATTCATCCGCTATTTCAGTGATGCGGCGGAGGGGGATTTCCCGGCGTCGATTCTCGGCAGTCTGATGCTCTATCACCTGCCGGGTTTCTTCGAACTGCTGCTGCCGCTGTCCTTCTTCCTCGCCGTGTTGCTGGCCTTCGGTCAGCTGTACATGAACAGCGAGATCACCGTACTGGTCGCCTGTGGCGTCGGCCCGGAGCGCCTGCTGCGTGTCACCCTGCTGCCGGCGCTGTTGATCACGGCGCTGGTCGCGGCCTGCAGTCTCTATCTGACGCCTGCCGGCGCGCTCAAGAATGAGCTGTTGCTCGAGCAGCAGAAGCAGAAGACCGACTTCTCGATTCTCGGCGCGGGACGCTTCCAGGAGATCGGCAATCGCACCGTCTATGCCGAGAGCATGAGCGATGACAACAGCGAGCTGGAAAACGTCTTCATCGCCGAGGCAGGTGACAGCAATGCCGCCAGCACGCCCGACAGCGAACCGAGCCAGTCGGTGGTGCGCGCCGAGCGTGCCTTCCAGGAAGTCAGCCCCGAGACCGGCAGTCGTTATCTGGTCTTGAGCGACGGCACGCGCTACGGGGTGGAGCCGGGCAAGGCGATCGCCCAGCGACTGGGCTTTGATCGCTACGGCGTGCGCATCACCGAGGGCCAGGACGCCGCGGCCCTCAAGGAAGACATCGAGCTTGCGACCACGGCGCAGCTCTGGGCTTCCGATCTTCCGGAGGCCAAGGCCCAGCTGCAGTGGCGCATCTCGCTGCCGTTGATGGTGCCGATCCTGATGCTGATCGGTCTGCCGCTGGCACGCGTCAATCCGCGTCAGGGGCGTTTTGCACGCCTGCTGCCGGCCATCTTCGTGCATATCACCTATCTCAGCCTGTTGATCGCGGCGCAGAATGCCGTCGCATCCGAGAAGTACCCGGCCGCCATCGGCCTATGGCCCATTCACGGCGTCTATCTGGCGCTCGGCATCTGGCTGAGCTGGCGCGACAACCGCGGAGGTGGCCGCTGATGCTGCTTGATCGTCTCGACCGTTACATCGCCCGCAATGTGCTGGTGGCCATGCTGGTGGTGCAGGTACTGATTCTCGGGCTCGACCTGATGATCACCTACATCAATGATCTGGGGGATGTGAAAGGCGACTACGGCGCCTTTGAAGTGCTCCTCTATCTGCTGATGCGTCTGCCGTCGCGCTTCTACGAATTCGTGCCGGTCGGCGTACTGCTGGGCGCCCTGATCGGGCTGGGCAGCATGGCCTCGAGCAATGAGCTGACCATCATGCGCGCCGCCGGTCGTTCACTGACGCGCATTCTGTGGGGCGTGATGAAGCCGCTGGGGCTGGTCATCGCCATCACCATGGCGGTCGGTGAATACGTCGCCCCTGTCACCGAACTGCAGGCCGACGCCTGGCGCGCCGAGAAGCAGCAGGGCGCAGGCGCCGTCTACGCGGAAGGCGGCGGCTGGCAGCGCGAGGGCAACGACTACTACCGATTCGGCTCGATTCGCAGCGATGATGTGGTGCTCAATGTGACCCGCTATCGCTTCGATGACGAGCGCCATCTGACCCAGGCGCTCTACGCCAAGCGCGCCGTCTGGGAGAGCGATGGCTGGACGCTGGAGGCGGTGCAGACCACCACCTTCGAGTCCCAGGATGGCGAGCCGAGCGCCACCACGGTGGCTCAGCAGGAGACCCGCGAGTGGGATACCCAGCTGACGCCGGACCTGCTCAAGCTGGTCATCAGCGACCCCAAGCAGCAGTCAGCCTCCGACCTGTGGCGCTATTCCCGCTACCTGCAGGACCAGGGCCTGTCGGCCAATCAGCCGCTGCTCTACTTCTGGCAGAAGATTCTGCAGCCGCTGACGCTGGCGGCGCTGGTGCTGGTGGCCGCCTCCTTCGTGTTCGGGCCCTTGCGCACGGTGGCGGCGGGGACACGGGTCTTCTACGGCATCGTGGTCGGCCTGCTGTTCAAGTATCTGCAGGACCTGCTCGCCCCGGCCTCGGTGGTGTTCGGCTTCGCGCCCATCTGGGCGGTGCTGGCGCCGATGCTGGCCTGTTACGTGATCGGCCTGCTGCTGATCCGGCGCAGTGGCTAGGGGCGCCCCGCACTCTCGCCGCCGTCTCGACCCGCAGGGAGCACGCCCTGCGGGCCTGATGCGGCGTCTGGGCGGCGTGGTCTATGACGCCTTCCTCGTGATGGCGTTGTTGATCGTGCTGGGTTTCATCGGGGTTGCCGTCAATGGCGGTGAGGCCAATCAGTCACCGCTGTTCCGCAGTCTGTTGCTGGTGGCGATGTTCGCCTTCTTCGGCGGCTGCTGGAGTCGCAGTGGCATGACGCTGGGCATGCAGGCCTGGCGACTGCGCATCGAGACGCCACAGGGTCATGTCCCGACACTGCAGCAGTGCTTGATACGCTTCGTGGTTGCCGGGCTGTCACTGGGTGCCTGCGGGCTGGGGTACGTCTGGCAGCTGTGGGACCCTGAGCAGCGCAGCTGGCAGGATATCGCCTCCGGCACTCGCGTGGTGGTGCTGCCCAAGCCGCGGCGCGAGTGAGGCACCGTCAGGGATTCTCTGGCGCATGCGCCGTGCAGGAAAGCAGTGAGCTCATCCAGAAGTCATCTCAGCCAGACGTGAGCTCAGCCAGAAGTGATCTCAGTTAGACAAGAAAACGCCCCGCCAGTCGATGACTGGCGGGGCGTTGTGTTTTCCGCGAGTGGAGGGGTTGATCAGACGCCCAGCAGGCCATCCAGGCGCGTGATGATGCGTTCCACGCTGGCGCGTGACACCACCAGGCTGTCTTCCTGCGCCGCCGTCTCGGGCAGCTCGCGCGGCAGGTCGATCACCGCGGTGCCCATGCCTTCCAGGCGCACGCCTTCACGGTAGCGCACGAAGGACAGCTGACCGATCGGACGCTGGCCATCGTGGTCGAGGCGCGCCAGACGCGTGAAGGCGCTGACGGTATCGAGCACCGGCGCGCTGGTCAGCGGCAGGTGTGTCAGGCGCCATGCCAGCCAGCCATCAATGTCAACGGCTTCATCGCGCAGGGTGGCGAACCAGTGGCGTGCCTGATCCAGGCGGTAGCGAGCACGGCCCTGCTTGTCGAGCCACAGCACGTCGGCGCTGGCCTGACGCGGGCTTTCCAGCTCGCCCGGCAGGTACAGCCAGGATTCGGTCAGGCGCTGCAGGGCGCCCGGCAGCGGCTCATCCAGGGTGCGCTCGTTGAGGGAGTCCAGCGCCGCGCTCAGGTCGCCCTGTTCCGCGCTCTCGCCGGTGTTGGAGTAACCGACGTTGTAGCGCCAGACGCGGTCGGAAATTTCCTGGGTGACCACGTGGTCATGGGGCAGAGCGATATGGCTCATCAGTTCACGCGCGTTGCAATGCTCATCCACCAGGCCTTCACGGCGGGCTTCACGATAGAGATTGCGCAGCAGCGGGGTCAGCGGCAGACGGTGGTGGTCACCGAAGCAGCTGCCGGCGTCGCGGACGGCGTCCAGATCAAGTGGCAGGTGGGACGTGGCGTGATGATCGGCGGTGGCGAGTTGTACTGACATGATATCGGGCTCCTTGCGGATTGGCGTTCGGAAATCGGCAGATAGGGCAACAGCAGACGGATTCAGGCCGGTCACGGCTTCAGCATGGCGCCCATCATCGGCATGCCGATGCGGGTCATGGCCATGAGGAGGCGGAGCGACGGAATCTCTTGCAGTGTCCTGTTCATGTTCTTTCCTGATTGCCTGGCGGGGCGTGGCAGTCATTTGCCTTCATCGTGACGCGGCGCTTCCCGTGAGCGAGGAGCTGGGCTGCGTTCGAGTGACCCGCCTGAGTGATCGGCTAGCGATGACTCATTATGTTTTGGTGCGATTGTTTTCGAATTGCATAAAAAATCGTTATACATACTAGCGGCCTCGTGTGAAATCGCAACCCTACCTTTCTGTCAGCCACGGGCCATCATTCTTTATACGGCGCTGGCTTTCCCCACGGCAATCGCTTTGTGAGGCTGATGTGGCCTGCTTATGACATCGTGTGTTCCGCAACCGCAAACCGGCCAGAAATCGCCTCGCTAAGTATTTGATATAACGTGTGAATGAGAATTTTTTGCAGTCAGGTGTTGCGCATGTTTCTGCGAATCATTTACATTTGTCTCACTTGGAGTGAGCGAGGTGAGCCATGTACGTCTGTCTGTGCAAAGGTGTGTCAGACCACAAGATCCGCGAAGTCGTGGAACAGGGAGCGCGCAGCTTCCGCGAAGTCCGTGAGCAGACCGGCTGTGCGACCCAGTGCGGCAAATGTGCCTGCATGGCCAAGACCATCACTCGCGAAGCGGTCGCGCGTGAAATGATGCCGGCAGAGGATCTCGCCTACGCGGTGTGATGCAGGCTCGAGCCGAGGCTCGCCTGTCGGCGACTGACACTCCAGTCGCCGCCCAGTCGCCGCGCTGCCCAGCTGCGTGATCCGTTCTCGTCGACTCCCGGCAAGTGCTCGCTTGCCTGACGCCCGCCACCTGGTCTCAAGACCGGGTGGCGGGCGTTTTCGTATGGGCGCCAGGCATTCCGGTGTCAGTCGCCACATGACAACGCGGATACCAATCCTTCCCATTTGCGCCTAAAAGTCGATAACTTGTTGGTATGTCTCGAAAAATTCATGTTTTTGCGCCATACTTGCCGCACCTGATCGATAGGGCACGCCTGACGTGCCCGCGCTGCGGCTGATGCATGCCGTCATCAGGCGCAGCACAGAACCTGACGCAAGCAGCAACCCTGACAAGAGAGGAATGGCGACATGAAAGGCGATCCCAAGATCATCGAGCATCTCAACACCATACTGGCCAACGAACTGGTCGCCATTAATCAGTACTTCCTGCATGCGCGCATGTACAAGGACTGGGGCCTCAAGCGCCTGGCCAAGTGGGAATACGACGAGTCCATCGAAGAGATGCGTCACGCCGACACCCTGATCGAGCGTATCCTGTTTCTGGAAGGTCTGCCCAACCTGCAGGACCTCGGCAAGCTGCGCATCGGCGAGAACACCAAGGAAATGCTCGAGTGCGATCTGGCGCTGGAGCACCAGGCACATGGCGATCTGAAGGAAGCGATCGCCTACGCCGAACAGGTTCGCGATTACACCTCGCGTGATCTGTTCCGCAAGATCCTCGACGACGAGGAAGAGCACATCGATCACCTGGAGACCGAGCTGGGCCTGATCGAGAAGGTCGGCATCGAGCTCTACCTGCAGAAGCAGATCCACCACGAGATCGACTGATTCCGTGGCGGCTCGCTGAGCCGTGCCGAAACGAAAACGCCCCCGCTGCCGATGGCAGCGGGGGCGTTTCGTCTTCAGTGGCGCAGAACCGGCTTACTTGCCCAGTTCATTGACCAGCAGCGCTTCGACAGCCGCGATGCGGGCGTCGAGGCTCGCCTTGTCGGCGGCCAGCAGCGTGATGTGGCCGATCTTGCGCCCCGCACGCGGCGCCTTGCCGTAGTCGTGCAGACGCGCGCCTGGGTTGGCGAGCACGGCGTCACGTTCCGGCATGCGGCCGATGATGTTGAGCATTGCGCAGGGCGTGAGCAGTGCGGTCTCGCCCAGCGGCATGCCGGCGACGGCACGCAGGTGATTCTCGAACTGGCTGGTGGCGGCGCCCTCGATGCTCCAGTGGCCCGAGTTGTGCACACGCGGTGCGATCTCGTTGGCCAGCAGGCGCTCGCTGCCATCGTCGTTTTTGACGACGAAGAACTCGAAGGCCATCACGCCGACATAGTCGAGCTCGTGCATCACCTTGAAGGCAGCCGCCTCTGCTTCGGCCTGCAGGCCGTGGGAGTCGAGCGGTGTGGAGCAGTGCAGGATGCCGCTGCGATGTTCATTGCGCGACAGCGGCCAGGCGCGCGTCTCGCCATCGCGACCGCGTACCGCGATCACCGAGACTTCGTGATCGAAGGCGATGAAGCCTTCCAGGATCAGCGGCACGCTGCCGAGTTCGGCGAAGGTGTCGGCGACGTCGGCCATTTCGCGCAGCACCTTCTGGCCCTTGCCGTCATAGCCCAGCGTGCGTGTCTTGAGCACGGCGGGCAGACCGATGGTCGCGACGCCCGCTTCAAGGTCCGCCTGGCTGTCGACCAGCGCCAGCGGCGGCACCTCGATGCCCAGACGCATGAACAGCGACTTCTCGCTCCAGCGGTCACGCGCGGTATCCAGGGCGCCAGCCGGCGGGAAGGTCGGGCGCTCGGCCGCCAGACGCGCGACGGCGTCCGCCGGCACGTTCTCGAATTCGAAGGTGATGGCGTCAGACGCCGCCACCAGCTGCGTCAGAGCCGCATCATCCTGCCAATCGGCGCAGAGATGATGACCGTGGACGCGACCGCAGGGCGAATCCGAAGGATCAAGGAAGGTGAAGCGGGCATTCAGGGCGGCGCCGGCCTGAGCCAACATGCGGCCCAGCTGACCGCCGCCGACGATACCGAAGCGGAACGGCTGGCTCATGGCTTACTCGCCTCCGTGGGACAGGCTGGGTGCGTCGGGGCGCGGGTCCGGATTGTCGAGCACACGGTCGGTCTGCTCGGCACGGAAGTTGATCAGCGCGGTGCGGATGGCCGGGTACTTGTTGGCCAGCTGGCTGGCGGCCAGCAGCGCGGCATTCACGGCACCGGCGCGGCCGATGGCCAGCGTGCCGGTGGGGATGCCGGCGGGCATCTGCACGATGGAGAGCAGGGAATCGACACCTGACAGCATGCTGGACTGCACCGGCACGCCCAGCACCGGCAGCCAGGTCTTGGCGGCACACATGCCCGGCAGATGCGCCGCGCCGCCGGCACCGGCGATGATGACCTCAAGGCCACGCTCGGCAGCGGTATCGGCATAGTCGAACAGCAGGTCGGGCGTGCGATGGGCAGAGACGACCTTGACCTCGTGTTCGATCCCCAGCGCTTCCAGGGTTTCGACCGTATGGCACATGGTCGCCCAATCCGATTTTGATCCCATGATGACACCAACCAGTGCGCTCATGCTTCCTCCGCTCTTGACGTGGTATGAACCAGCTCACAGTGCCTGCCAGACGTGCCGGGCAGTGCGCTGTGTGGGCGTGGCCGAGCCGCGCGGGCAGATCATGCCCGCAAGCGGCTCAATGCGTATGTCTGGAAAAACAAGCGGCGCAGTATAGCACCGCGACCGACAGGCGGCATGTACCTGTCTGGTCGGTCAGGATGTGGGTGCGGCAAGGCCGCGGATCAGCAGGACCACGCCGAGACCAGCGCGAAGCGTGGCACCGGCTCGCCCTGGATCTCGACGTTCTCCATGAACATGCTCAGCGGACGCACCCACAGCCCGCATTCACCATAAAGAGCACGATAGACCACCAGCAGCTCTTCGGTCTCGCTGTGGCGACTGGTGCCGATCACTTCGTACTGCGCGCCCTTGTAGTGGCGGTAGAGGCCCGGCACGGGACGATTTTCCGGCAGCGGCGGCATGGCAGGCAGGTCAGTCATGGCGATTTCCTTGAGGGTGAAGCCAAAAGCGAGAAGCGAGAAGCGGTGAAGCCAACAGCGATAAGCAGGCGTATCAGTCGGCAGCGTTCGGCGCATCAGCCACAGACGTGTCATCAGCGACAGGCGTGGCCTTGGCACCGCGGCGTGCGATGCGCGCCAGCGCGCGGGCAGCGGCGGTGAAGCCGAAGCTGCCGGTGACGAAGGTGGCCGCGCCGAAGCCGCCAGCGCAATCCAGGCGCGTGGCGCTGTCGCCGGGCTTGGTGGCACACACCTCGCCGTCGGCGCCGGGGTAGGTCAGCTGCTCGTCGGAATAGACGCACTCGACATCGAACCGGCGCTTCAGGTTGCGACTGAAATTGTAGTCGCGACGCAGCAGTGAGCGAACGCGCGCCAGCAGCGGGTCCTGCTCGGTGCGGGCGAGATCACCGATCTGGATGCGCGTCGGGTCGAGCTGGCCACCGGCGCCGCCCGTCACGGTCAGGCCCAGCTTGCGACGCTTGCACCAGGCGATCAGCGCCGTCTTGGCGGGCACGCTGTCGATGGCGTCGATGACGTGATCGAGGTCGTCGTGGATCAGCTCGGCGAGGTTGTCCGGCGTGACGAAGGCCGAGATGGCGTGGATCTTCATCTGCGGCGCGATCAGCTGGCAGCGCTCGGCCAGCACCTCGACCTTGGGACGACCGATCTGGCCATCCAGCGCATGCAGCTGACGATTGACGTTGGAGACGCAGACATCATCGAGATCGATCAGCGTCATCTCGCCGATGCCGGAGCGAGCCAGCGCCTCGGCGCTCCAACTGCCGACGCCGCCGACACCGATCACCGCGACATGCGCGTGGCGGAAGTGGGCGAAGGCGCTGGCACCGTAGAGGCGGCGGATGCCGCCGAAGCGGATGTCGTAGTCATCTTCTGCGGGGGCCTGACTGGCAGCGCCGGCCGCAAAGAAGCTCTCCAGCATCCGTTCGCTGGCGGAGGGCGTGCTGGCGTGGGTCGACGGCTCGCCTGTGTGCTTGCGGTCAGGGCTCTGTTCTTCAGAGCTTTTGTTTTCAGAGCTTTTATGGTCAGAGCTCTGCTGTTCTGGGCTCATGTCGGTCGAGTCCGGGGTGTCGGAAGAGGTGGTCATGCGCAGCTCGCGAATCTCGGGGGAACGGGTGGCAGTCGGCAGGGGCACGCTCAGTCAGCCGGGTCGTCGGCGGTCGCATCGAGCCAGTGTCTGGTCGGGCGCTCTGCCAGATGTTCAGCGTAGCGTTCGGGCAGATGGCCCAGCCAGCCGAAGCGCTCCATCAGTGCCGCGTAGGCACCTTCTGGCGGACACGACAGGCTCAGCCAGCCGCCCTCGGGGTGAGGAAGCTCAAGCCCGACAGCCGCCAGCAGCAGGCGGGGGCATTCCAGTGTCGTGGCGAAGTAGCGATTGTAGTTGCCCTTGCCGTGCTTGGCGTCGCCGATGATCGGGTAGCCACGGCGTGACAGGTGACGGCGAATCTGATGGCGGCGGCCGGTCAGCGGACGGGCCTCGACCAGCGAGAAGCGCGACTGCGGATAGCGATCGATGGCGATGGGCAGCTCGACCTGTGCCAGGCGGCGCGTGTCGGTGATGGCTTCCTGCTCCGGCATCTCGGCCTTGGGCAGCTTGCCATCTTCCTTGCGCAGGCCGTAATCGAGGCGTTGCTGCTCGGGCGCGACGCCGCGCACTATCGCCAGATAGCGCTTGCTGACCTGCTGCTCCTCGAAGGCGGTGCTCAGCTTGCGCGCCGCCTGGGGCGAGAGGCCGAACACCATCAGCCCTGATGTGGGGCGATCGAGGCGATGCACGGGGAAGACATGCTGGCCGATCTGGTCGCGCAGGCGCTGAAGCAGAAACTCGGTCTCGTGCTTGTCGATGGGGCTGCGGTGCACCAGCAGGCCCGATGGCTTGTGGACCACCACCAGCACTTCATCCTGGTACAGGATGTCGAGTGGCTCGGCGGGTTCAGTCAGCTCAACAGGCTCAGCCGGCTCAGTCACCTCAGCAGACTTGCCCTCGAGGGGCGTTGGCGTGGCGTCCGCCATCGGCGCAGGTGTCTGAGGCGCCGTCGGCGCGTCGGAGTGCGGAGCATCAGGAGAAAAGGGCATGGGCATCACGGCAGCAGGAAGACGAAAGCCGACCATCGCAATGAGGGTCGGCGTGTATTGTCCGGCTTTCGCCGCTGGCTGTCATGTCCGGCGTGGCGTCGGGCGCGGATGCCTGATGACAGGGCCTGATGTCAGGGCCTGATCAGCAGACCGGCGGCGAGCCACTGCACCAACAGGTTGATCGCGACGCCCGGGGCTTGCTCTGCCCCCACCTGCGGCGTCAGCAGCTCACCGAGCCGTCCGAAGCTCAGGCCCTCGTCTCCGGCCGCGAGGATGGCGCCGAGAGCCAGGTCCTCCAGCGCATCGAGAGAGCGATAGTGCACCTCGGGCGCGCCAGCGGTGGGCTGGCGCCAGACGATCCAGGGCGTGGGCGTGTCGGACTCGACCGGTGCGCGTGGCGGCTCATCGTTGTCGATGGCCTTCCAGATGGCCGGCGTATCGAAGTGGAACGAGAAGCGCTTGAGGGACGGATGCGCTGCCAGGGTCAGCTCTGGCCACTCCGCGGGGGCCAGCGTCTGCAGGGTCTCGACACTCAGCGGGGTGCTGTCCACCACATCCAGCGCCAGCCCCAAAGCCCACTCGAAGGCGGCCATCTCGGTGACCAGGGAGCGCTCGGGTTCGCGCGCCGCGACGAAGGCCGGGAAATGCTGGCCGGCCCAGCGAATCGAATAATGACTCGGCGGGTGGGCCGCGAGGTAGTCACGACACAGTAGCCCGAAGGCGTCATCGCCGATCAGGGTGTGCACGGCCTCGAAATCCCCGCCGAAGACCTCGAACAGCCGCAGCCGATAGGCCATCGCGTAGATGTCGAGGCGCTCCTCGGCGCTGGCAAGCTGATCACTGATGACGGCCTCGGCCGCTGCGCTGCGGGTGTCAGGGCTCGGCGTCGCGAGGTAGGCGCCCGTGGTCTCCTGCAGTTGCATCAAGGCGCTGCGATCAGCACCGCCTGCGGGGCTTGCTTGCGTCATGCGCGCAGCCCTCCGTGGTCTGGCGTCTGATTCGCGCGCGTGGCATCCGTCAGCGGACGACCACTGCGGTGGCGCAGCTCGGCGTACTCCTGCATCAACTCCGACCAGGGCGGGAAGTTGTCGTCACGCTCGATCATGGTGGCGACATCGCCGAAGCGCTCCCGCGCGGCGTCATACAGCGTCCACACGGTGTCCGGGACGGGCTGGTCATGGGTGTCGATGCACAGCTCGCCGCCGGAGACTTCCTGCCGGATATGCCCGGCCAGATGGTGCTGCCAGACGCGCTCTGCCGGCATGGCGTCCAGATAGGTCAGCGGGTCGAAGCCATGATTGTGGCTTGAGACGATGACGTTGTTCAGGTCGAGCAGGATCAGGCAGTCGGCGCGGCGGCTGACCTCGGCCAGAAACTCCCATTCGCTCATCTCGTCAGGACGCCAGGTCAGATAGCTGGAGACATTTTCCAGCAATAACTGACGGCCGAGCGCGTTCTGGACCTGATCGATGCGTTCGGCCAGATGGTCGATGGTGGCATCGGTATAGGGCAGCGGCAGCAGGTCGTGGAACTGATGCGCGCCGGTACGCGTCCAGCACAGGTGATCGGAGACCCACAGCGGTTCGATCCGCTCGCACAAGGCGCGCAGCTCGCGCAGGTAACGGCTGTCGATGGGATGGCTGCCACCGATGGACAGCGAGACGCCATGCAGGGCGATGGGGTAGTGCTCGCGGACACGCTCGAGGTGATGCAGTGGCTTGCCGCCGGCACTTAGACCTCCGGATTCGCTGGCGCCGTGGCCCATGTAGTTCTCGCTGATGGCCTCGAACCAGTCGATGTCCGGCAGCGTCGTCAGAATCTCGTGATAGTACTCGGGGCGCAGGCCCAGCCCCTGACCGATACCGGCGCTGGCGGGCGTGGGCAGGCGAGCGGTGACAGCTGTCGTCATGCGTGAGTCCTCTTCTGAGCGAAGGCAGAGGGTGCGGAAAAGGGCGAGGCAGAGGGCGAGTCAGGAGAGCTGAAAGACACCCGCAAGGGATCCCGGACAGAAACCGAGCCAGAACCAGAGCCAGAATCAGGAACGGGAGGACGGTGTGCCGTCCTCCCGTCGGGAATTCGCCAGAGGCGCCTGCCAGGGCAGACGCCTCTGCGTGCCTGAGGATCAGCCCTCGACGACAGTACCACCTTCGCCGACACAGGATTCAGCGCTGGCAGTGTACGACCAGCCCTGGCCCTTGCAGGCGTTGTGGCCCTTGCAGGCGCTGTTGGCGGTCGCGCATTCGGAGGTGCCCTTGCAGGAGTTGATGCCGGAGCACTTCACGGCATTGTCACCGGCGTGCACCGGCAACGAGGTCAGGGCGGCAGTGGAGAACAGCGCGGCGGCAGCGGCGGCGAAGGTAGCGGCAGTAACGGTCTTCTTCATGGTCATGATGGCTTCCTATCGGGCAGGGCCCGTATTTTTTGAATTATGGATCAGGAACATCGTGGCACCCGCTTGCGTCAGACAGCTCGTTCAGGCGGGTCATGACGTCATACGCCGTCAAAATAAAGTTGGATGCGGTAGCGCCAAAAAAATCTGACATCATTGTTCACTATGCTTGGAAAGGCAGTCTTGCCGAATTAGTGAGCCTGCTTATGGTACCCTTTCGCCATCATCTGCCCGATTGCCGATATCCCTTCCTCTTGCTGGAGTTCCCCATGCCGGACCTACTTCGACGCCTGTGGCGCATACCGCGCTGGCGCTGGAGCATCGTGCTCGTTCTACTGTTGGGGGGCTGCAGTGCCGTCGCGATTCATCAGCTCGATGAGCGTTTCGGCCCCGCGTCACCGCGTGAGCGGGTGGTGTCACACGACAGTCTTGCCGGACGTCAGTGGGAGGATGAAGTCAAGCCGGTGATCGAGACGCGCTGCGTGGTCTGTCATGGCTGCTACGACGCTCCCTGTCAGCTCAAGATGTCATCGGCCGCCGGGATCGATCGCGGCATGAATCCGGCGCCGGTCTACGATGGCACGCGCTTGCTGGCGGCCAATCTGACGCGCATGTTCGAAGACGCGGACACCACCGAGCAGTGGCGCAGCATGGACTTCTCGCCGGTGCTCAATGAGCGCTTCGACTCTCCGGCCGCCAATCTGGAGGGCAGTGTGCTGTTCCGTGCGCTCAGCCAGAAGCGCAAGGCGCCGCTGCCGGTGACGGAAGATGGCCTGCTGCCGGAAGACCGCTTCGACCTGTCGCTCAATCGCAGTCAGGTGTGTGCCCCCGTCGAGGGCTACGACAAGTTCGCCGAAGACCATCCTGACTGGGGCATGCCCTACGCCCTGCCACAGGTCAGCGATGAAGAGCACCGCACGCTGGTGAACTGGCTGGCCAAGGGTGGCGCGATGACCGGTCCGGCACCGCTGCCCCAGGCGCTGATGCCGCACATCGAGCAGGCCGAGCGCTTCTTCAATGGCGACAGCCTCAAGCAACGCCTGATGAATCGCTATATCTACGAGCATCTCTTCCTGAGCCATGTGTATTTCCCGGGCATCAAGGGCGCGGACGGACGGCCGATCTTCTTCAAGCTGGTGCGTTCCAGCACCCCGCCGGGCGAGCCGATCAAGCGAATCTCCACGCGCCGTCCCTACGATCCACCCTACGCCTCCTACACCGGCGATGAACGCGCGAGCCTGCCTCATGATGAGGCCGGGCGCCCGCGGGTCTATTACCGTCTGTGGCAGGAGCGCGCGACGATCCTGGCCAAGAATCATCTGCCCTATGCGCTCGATGATGCTCGCTTCAAGCGCTGGCAGGCGCTGTTCCTGACGCCGGATTACCCGGTGGATGACCTGCCGGATTACGACCTCAAGACGGCCTCGAATCCTTTCCTGACCTTCGAGGCCATTCCGGCCGAGTCACGCTATCGCTTCATGCTGGATGAGTCGCAGAACACCATCATGGGCTTCATCAAGGGGCCGGTCTGTCGCGGGCAGGTCGCGGTGGATGTGATCAATGATCACTTCTGGGTCGGTTTCACTGACCCGAAGATGTTCAGCCACCCGGAAGTGGAACGCACACTGGCCGAGGAAGGAAAGAATCTCAGCCTGCCCGCCGAGCAGAGCAGCAATGCGTTGCCGATCAGCTCCTGGGTCAAGTTCGAGAGCAAGCAGACCGCCTATCTCAAGGCCAAGCAGCGCCTGATGTCCCAGGCCTATCTCGATGGCGATCTGCGCCTGGATGAGCGGGTGCTGTGGGACGGCAGCGGCTGGACCGACGGCCCCGGCCAGGGGCGCAACCCCAACGCGGCCCTGACCATCTATCGTCACTTCGACAATGCGGCGGTGATGAAGGGGCTGGTCGGTGGCGTGCCCAAGACGGGCTGGATCATCGATTACCCGATGCTGGAGCGCATCCACTATCTGCTGGTCGCCGGCTTCGATGTCTATGGCAATCTCGGCCATCAGCTGGTCACCCGTCTGTACATGGACTTCCTGCGCATGGAAGGCGAGAACAACCTGCTGGTGCTGTTGCCGGCAGGCGAGCGCCAGGCGGTGCATGACAGCTGGTATCGCGACGTCAGCCCCGGCCTTGGCGAGCTGCTGTTCAAGAAGCCGCCGCAGTTCGATGCGCCCAGTGGCATCGTCTGGACGCCGCAGGAGCTGTCATCGCCGAACCAGGCTCGCCTTGGGCTGATGCGGCGCATGCAGGAGCGCCTCGCGCCGGAACTCGGTCATGAGCGCAGTCTGAGCAATGTCGAGGATGAGCATGTGCGACATGAGCTGCAGGCCCTCGCTGCGGTGCAGGGAGTCTCGGCCAGCCTGATGCCGGAGGTGACGATCGTCGCGCTGGAGGAGGGCACTGACGACTCGCCACGCCTTTACAGCGTGCTGCGCAATTCCGCCCACGCCAACATCACCAGCCTGTTCGATGAGGAGAAAAATCGCCGTCCTGAGGAAGACACTCTCGATGTCTTGCGGGGCGTGGCGGGCGATTACCCGAATGCCTTCTGGCGTCTGACGCCTGACACCCTGACGGGGCTGGCAGAGCGGGTGGCGGCACTCGAGACCGAAGAGGACTATCGCGCCCTGCAGGCCGATATCGGGGTACGCCGGACTGATCCGCGCTTCTGGGAGTTCTCCGACAGCGTGCTGCGCACCAACTATGCTGATCGCCCTGTCGAAGCGGGCCTGCTGGACTATAACCGCCTCGAGAACCGCTGATCGCCAGCGAAGGCCGAGACAAGCCCTATTGTCATGACTGTCTGGGCTGCCAGGACTGTCAGGGTTGTCAGGACGACTGACGACTGGCCTGACAGAAAGAAGAAGCCCGCCACGCAAATTGCGTGGCGGGCTTCTGTCTTGTGTGGTGCCGACATGGCGCCCTGGCGGCGGATCAGCGCAGTGTCGCTCAGCGTGATGTGCTGTCAGCAGGCGTCATCAGCGACCGCCCTGACACTCGCCTTCGGCCAGTTCGATCAGGCCATCCAGATGCAGGATATGCACCTCGCGGGCACGAATGTCGACCAGCCCCTGGGTCTGGAAGCGGGTCAGGATACGGCTGATGGTTTCGACGGCAAGCCCCAGATAGTTGCCGATATCGGCGCGTGCCATCGAGAGGCGGAAGCTGTACGGCGAATAGCCACGACGACGGAAGCGCTGTGACAGGTTGACCAGGAAGCTCGCCAGCCGCTCATCGGCTGTCTTGCGCGACAGCAGCATCATCATGCGGCGATCTTCGTGCAACTCCTTGCTCAGGCTCTTGAACAGCTGGGTTCTCAGTTCCGGCATCTGCTCCGAGAGCGCATTGAGGCGGTCGAAGGGAATCTCGCAGACGGTGGTGGTCTCCAGCGCCACGGCGGTGCCGGGATAGCAATTGCTGTCGATGGCATCGAGCCCGGCCAGCTCGCTGGGCAGGTAGAAGCCGGTCAGCTGCTCCATGCCGCTGTTTTCATTGGTGATCTGCTTGAGACTTCCGGAGCGCACCGTGAAGACGCAATCGAAGGCATCGCCCTGGGTGAAGAGCACTTCCCCTTTTCTGAGTGGCGCGCGACGGCGGATGATGGCGTCAAACTGGTCGATATCTTCCATGTTCAGTGCCAGTGGCAGGCACAGTGAACTCAGCGAACAGGTCTGGCAGCGGGCTTCATGGGCGCGCAAGCGGTGTGATGCCTGTGCATTGGCCGTCATGGTGACTCTCCTGAGGAATGTCACCGCTACCCCTGGGGCAGGGCAGCGGGAGGGGTCTTTCGGGCGCAACGAACGGTGGGGCGGGGCCTTGTCGCCCGCCGCGACCCTGCTCAGTCGATGTGAATCGAGCGGCCAGGGTCTGAGCGCTCATCGGCTGGGGCAGTGCAATTTCGTGACGCCATAATATTAGATTTTATTAATTCATTATCCTGCCCAACCCATGGGCGTTGCAAGGTGTGTGAACTTTAGGCCTGGTTGGCCCCGCATGACCATACCGCGACGACCTGCCTCAGCCAGCTGCGCCGAGCAGCAGGATCAGTGCGGCGGCCAGCGTCGCCAGTGCCAGTATGCCCCAGGCGCGTGGCGCTGGTGTGTCAGGCTGACGTACGCCGTTGATGCGATGTTCCTGCATGGGGCCATCGCCTTCGCGCTCGTCGCTGTCAGCGCTGGCGGCGCGCGAAAGACTGCCCAGGGCCAGCATGGCGAACAGCACCAGGCTACCCAGCGTGAGGGCCAGCACCCACAGATTCCAGAACAGGGGGAGTCCAGTTGTCTCCAGCAGATTCATGTCGTGTCTCCTGTGCGGTGTCCTGTCATGGGTCGCGGCTGGCGATGTCGCTCGCGGGGGCGGCCTGCTGCAGGTAGGCGAGCAGCGCCGTGATTTCGGCAGTGCCACGCACGTCATTGGGGGCGGCGAGAATCTCGTCTTCCGCGTAGGGCACGCCCAGGCCTTGCAGGGCTCGCATGCGTGCCGCGATGCCTTCGCCGCTCAACGCCCGCTCGAACAGCCACGGGTAGGCGGGCATCGCTGAGCCCGGCACCTGACTGCGCGGGTCATTCAGATGCAGACGCTGCCAGGCATCGTCATGCTGCGCAGGCAGCTTGCTCAAATCCGTCCCCCAGCGCTCGACGCCCCACAGCGAAGGGCGGTCGTAGTAGCGCGCCCGGGTGGTCGTCGCAGCGCCGTGGCGCGCCGTATCGCCCGGTAGATCGCGCACCATGCGTGTGTGGCATTGCTGACAGCCCTCGCGTTGGTAGATGCGCTGGCCCTCCAGCGCCAGGGCGCTCAGCGGTTTGAGGTCTTCGGGTGCGCTGGCGAGGCTGGGGTGAGCCCCGAGCGGCACCAGCTGGGCAAGGGCGCCGAGGCTCATGGTGAGCAGGCATAGTGCCGTCATCAGGCCGGCGTGACGTTCGAGCAGGACATGTCTCATGCGTAGTGCCCTCCCGAGGATGTGGCAGGGGGCGTGGTAGAGGGGGACGCAGAGTGCATGGCAGACTCTGATGATGCCTTGTGCGAGCCGGAGCTCAGGTGCTGGCGCTCATGAGCGGCTTGGCGTTCGCTCTTTTGATCAGCCAGGGTGCGCATCACATTGAGGAGCATCAGCAGCAAGCCGAGCGCCCAGCAGGCGAGCCCGCCCAGCGAGATCATCATCGGCATGCGGGCCGCTTCCAGCACCTCGCTCAAGGTGTATAGCGGCCTGCCGTCATCTGCCAGCACATGCCACATGCTGCCTTGAAGCAGCGTGGTCGCCCAGCTGGCGGCAACGCACAGCAGGGTGCCGATGATGACCAGCAGGGCATGAGTCTTGAGCAGCGCGAGGGAGCGCATCGGGGGCAGCAGGTGATAGGCCATCACGATGGCGACTGTCGCGACCACCCCCAGGCTTGCTGCCGGCGACAGACTGTTGGCGGCACTGAAGGTCAGGGCATTGAGGGTCGGCAGTGACAGCAGGCTGTATTCAAGAACCGCGAGGGCGAAGCTGACCAGAGCTGCCGCCAGCAGGCAGATCAGCGGATCCCGGCGCAATGAGTGCCAATTCTCCTTGAGTGTCATCAGGCCATTGAGGCTGAGTGCCAGCCCCGGCGCCAGCAGCAGGATGCCCATCGCCATGCCCAGCGTCTGGCTCCAGGCCGGCAGGGCGCTCGCGAACAGCAGCGGAGCACCTCCCCATGTCACCAGCAGCACCAGCATCCAGAAGCTGGTGGTCGCCAGCCGATGCGAGTAGAGCGGCAGCCGCGAGCGGCTCGTGACCATGTGATGGAGCAAGGCAATGAGGCCGAATGCGAACATGCCGCCGGGGAGTGGCCCTGCCTGCCAGCGCTGAATCAGTGCCTCGAGGCTGCCCGTGAAGAGCGGTATCGATTCCAGCAGGCCGACCGGCACGCTGAGCGAGATCAGCACATGCTGTATCAACACCAGCATCAGGCCGGCGATGAAGTACCAGCAGGCCACCGGCAGGCGGCGCAGCGTGCGCTGTTCCAGCATTGTGAAGAAGACCCACGCCACGGCCAGCCAGGCGAGGGTCATCAGGAGATCGACGAGCCAGGGCGCTTCGGCCATGTATTGGCCCGAGGAGTAGCCTGCGACAATCGCCAGTGCGCCGAGCGCGACCACGGCCTGCCAGCCGAGGAAGGTGAAATGCATCAGCTTGAGCGTGAAGGGAGTCAGTGCGATATCCGCTATCGCCGTCTCGGCGTCCGCGCGTGATTCGCGTTGCAGGACACTGTGCATGGCGATGGAGTAGCCGCCGGCGATCACTGCCGAGCCGCCCAGACCGAAGAGCAGCAGGTGGTGCTGCAAGGGAGCGAGGCGGCCGTAGCTCAGCCAGGCCACTTCCGGCCCCAGCGAGGGCCATAGCCAGATGAGGTTGAGCCACACCGCCAGACAGAGGCTGAGCAGGCCCCAGATGACGGCCATGCGAGCAAAATCATGGCTTGTGTGATGATGATGGTTCACGCGGGGATGGCAGGCCGAAGCCTCAAGAGCTGTACGCATATCACGACCTCGTCGGCAGTGGGCGAAAGCGCAGTGCTGGTGGTGACGGTGCTGGAAGCGGCGCTGCGGGAGCGGCCAGGTCATCGACGCCCCTGTCAGGGCGGCAGGGCTGGCGCTGACCGATATCACGCGCGACCATGACCGACTGACAGGCCATCCCTCGCGCTGGAATGCAGCGTTTACCCCTCATCGGTTCCAGCGTTGTCTGGCGCGAGCCGTACGAGATCAACAGGAGAATTTCGCTTGCCCGCCGTCACTTCATCATCGGACGAAGATGCCAATGCGTCCAATACGGCTGAGGTTCCCAGCCCTTACGCCGAGGAAGGCTTTCGTGTCGCCAGCCTGGCCGATGTCGCCTCGGAGCTTGCTGCCCGCCAGACCATGTCCCACGACGCGCTGGCCGCGCGAGGGCCGTGGCGAGGCTGGTTGGCGGAACTGGGCCCGCTTGAGATCCATGGACGACCGGGGCGTGCCCTGCTGTTGCATGCGCATGGAGCCGGCGCCGGGCGTGAGACCGGCTTCCATCAACAGTTCGCTGCCGCCTGCCTGACGCATGACATGGCGTGGCTGGCATTCGATTTCGGCTATCTCGTCAGGATGCGCTGCGAAAGCCGCCGCCGACCGCCGCCCCGGCTGCCCGGGCTGATCGAGGAGATGGCGCGCTGGTGTCAGGCGCTGATGGCGTGTGTGGAGGCCGTCGACTCCTTGCGATCGCTGCCCTGGCTGGTCGGCGGCAAGTCGATGGGCAGTCGTGTGGCCTCCCATCTGCTGGTGGAGTTGACCCGGGCGGCGCATGCGCCGTTGCCGGTCGGGTGGTACGCGCTGGGCTATCCGTTTCATCCCACGGGCAAGCCCGACAAGTTGCGCATCGACCATCTGCCGGATATCCCGATGGCCGGCTTGATCTGTCAGGGCAGCCGCGATCCCTTCGGAACTCGCGAGGAAGTGACGGCATATCCGTTGCCGGAAAGCCTCACTTTGCTTTGGCTGAATGATGGCGAACATGATTTCAAGCCACGAAAAGCGAGTGGCGAGACGCGTGAAGGACTGATTTCGCGTGCGGCGCAGGCCTTGGCCAATCACCCGGCGCTGGGCGGAAAACGGCAGTGAATCGCCACCATGCGAGGGGCATTACCCTGGCCTTCGATGGCGACAGCGGCATGTCAGAATGATGACGCAACGCTGATGTTTACTGGCCTGCAGGCGAGATGCAGTGGGAAAGTCCTGTCTTATCAATACTCTGTCGCGGACGATTGCTGAAATTGCGCGCAAAAAAAGTATTGACTCATGGGCCGGATTCCGTAGAATGCAGCGCCAACGAGACAGGGGTGGTTAGCTCAGTTGGTAGAGCACCAGCCTTACAAGCTGGGGGTCACTGGTTCGAACCCAGTACCACCCACCATTTGAAAAAAGTCATTGCTTTTCAAAGCGTTACTTGATTAAATGGCCTGGTTCGTTAGCAGAAGCAAGCGTTTGTCGTGGACCGGTAGTTCAGTTGGTTAGAATGCCGGCCTGTCACGCCGGAGGTCGCGGGTTCGAGTCCCGTCCGGTCCGCCATTCTCGTTTGTCATGCGCCCGATGTTGAGTTGTTCTGAAGTGGACCGGTAGTTCAGTTGGTTAGAATGCCGGCCTGTCACGCCGGAGGTCGCGGGTTCGAGTCCCGTCCGGTCCGC
>NZ_JALNTQ010000003.1:128672-480146 GCF_023161745.1 Cobetia sp. 1CM21F
CCGGTAGTTCAGTTGGTTAGAATGCCGGCCTGTCACGCCGGAGGTCGCGGGTTCGAGTCCCGTCCGGTCCGCCATTCGATCTCATAGAATTCGTGAAACCCGAGCTTTCGAGCTCGGGTTTTTGCGTTTCTGGCTGTCGGAAAGTCTTCAGTACTGGCCCGGCCCGCTTGCCTCCCTGTCCTTGCCTCTTGCCTCCTGTTCTTGCCTCTTTCTTCTCTCTTCTCTCTTCTCGACCTGGCCATGTTCCAGGCTTGTCGGCCTTCCCTGAGCACATCACGACATTTCGCTCTTGCCCGTTGATGGGTGTCCTGCGCGGTTTTCCCCTCACTGGTGCCATCACTGGCGTCATTCGCAATGTGGCCTTTGGGAGTATTGAGCCCATGGCGCGATGCTCTACACTGGGATCACTCGTTTCATACGACCGTTTGCCATCTATCATCAGTCGTTGATGTCCTGACAACCTGTTACTGACGACCATGACTGAGTGAGTGTTGCTGATGAGAGTGGTGGCGGCGCGATATAACAATGATTGTCCGAGGTGCTCGAGACAGCCAAGGAGAGACCGCAATGACTGCCTATCCGAATATCTTCCGTCCGCTGACGTTGGGCCACATCACGCTCAAGAACCGTGTGCTGATGGGCTCTATGCACACGGGGCTTGAGGAGACTCCCAATGGCTTCGCGCGCCTGGCGGCGTTCTATCGTGAGCGTGCGCGCCATGGGGTGGCGCTGATCGTCACGGGCGGTATCGCGCCGAATGCGGAAGGGGCTGTCATGCAGGGGGCCGCGAAGCTGACCACCCCGGAGGAGGCGAAGCACCATCGTGAGGTCACCGATGCGGTGCACGCCGAGGATGGACGCATCTGTCTGCAGATTCTGCATGCGGGGCGTTATGCCTACTCGCCGGATCAGGTCGCGCCCTCGGCGATTCAGGCGCCGATCAACCCCTTCACGCCACGCGCGCTGAGCACGTCAGAGGTCAAGGAGCAGATCGCCGACTACGTGCGCTGCGCCAGCCTGGCACGCGAGGCCGGCTATGACGGCGTCGAGGTGATGGGCTCGGAAGGCTATTTCATCAATCAGTTCATCTGTCGGCGCACCAATCAGCGCGAGGATGAGTACGGGGGCAGCTTCGAGAATCGCATCCGCCTGGCGGTGGAGATCGTCGCCGGTATCCGTGCCGCGCTGGGCGAGGACTTCCTGATCATCTATCGCCTCTCGATGCTGGATCTGGTCGATGAGGGCAGCACCTGGGAGGAAGTGGTCGCGCTCGGCAAGGCCATCGAGGCGGCAGGGGCGAGCCTGATCAATACCGGCATCGGCTGGCATGAGGCGCGTGTGCCGACCATCGTCACCAGCGTGCCGCGCGCTGTCTTCACGGGGCTGACCCAGCGCATGAAGCAGGAGCTCAGTCTGCCGCTGATCACCACCAATCGCATCAACATGCCCGAGGTTGCCGAGTCGGTGCTGGCCGAGGGTCATGCCGACATGGTGTCGATGGCGCGACCGTTCCTGGCTGACCCGCAATGGGTCAGCAAGGCCAGGGCGGACGATGCTGCCATCATCAATACTTGCATCGCCTGCAATCAGGCGTGTCTCGATCACACCTTCCAGATGAAGCTGACCTCGTGCCTGGTCAATCCGCGTGCCTGCCATGAAACCGAGATGGTGATCGAGCCCGCGCGACATGAGCGCCGCGTGGCAGTGGTGGGCGCTGGGCCGGCGGGGTTATCTGCTGCCGTGACGGCGGCCGAGCGTGGTCACGACGTGGTGCTGTTCGAGGCGCAGTCCGAGGTGGGTGGCCAGTTCAATTTCGCGCGTCGTATTCCCGGCAAGGAAGAGTTCGACGAGACACTGCGTTACTTCAATGAGAAGCTGGTGCGTTGTGGGGTCGAGGTGCGTCTCAATACTCGCGCCACCGCCGAGATGCTGGCGGAATTCGATGCCGTGATTCTGGCCTCGGGGGTGAAGGCGCGGACGCCGGATATCGAGGGTGTCGAAGCCGGTATCGAGCGGGGTCAGGTGCTCAGCTATGCCGAGGCGATCAGTGCGCCGGAGCGGGTCGGGCGTCGCGTGGCGTTGATCGGGGCTGGCGGGATCGGCTTCGATGTCGCGGAGCTGATGACTCACGTCGAGCCGTCGCCCTCGCTGGATGGTGAGCTGTGGTGCGAGGAGTGGGGGGTGGATCTCTCGGTCAGCACGCCTGGCGGCCTCAAGGCACCCGTGGTGCCGCAGGCGCCTCGTGAGGTGTGGCTGCTGCAGCGCAAGACCTCCAAGCCCGGCAAGGGGCTGGGCAAGACCACTGGCTGGGTGCATCGCGCGACCCTCAAGCAGCGTGGCGTCAAGATGGTCGCCGGCTGTGAGTATCGCTCGATCGACAATGAAGGCCTGACCGTCAGCCTCAATGGCGAAGAGCAGCATCTGGCGCTGGACAGCATCGTGCTGTGCGCCGGGCAGGATTCGGTGCTGGAGCTGAAGGCGCCTCTGGAGGCGGCGGGGGTGGAGCTGCATATCATCGGGGGCGCCGACAAGGCGGCTGAGCTGGATGCCAAGCGCGCGATCGCGCAGGGCACCATGGCGGCCGCTGCCCTTTGAGTTGACCGCGATCACGCATGGGGATATTCAGCGTTGAGCTGAGCCTGACCACTGCCTAGACTGATGGAAGCCACCGCGGACGCCGTGCCTTTGCTGCATGTGCCTCCGTGGTGGCTTTGTCGTCTTCAGAGTTTGCCTCGGGCGCCGCGCCAGCGGCTCGATGCGCTCTGATCTCTGCCTTGCCGCCACGATGGGATCTGCTCATGTCACCGCACGCTGCCGCCTCACGCCATGCCACCGCTGAGGCTCTGATGCCGGACACCGAGGACAGTCCTTTGCCGCCTCACAGGGAGGATGCTCGGACTTCATCATCGCTGGCCGCCTCCCCGCCGGTAGCCGAGACACTGGATAGCCTGCTGGATCTGTTCGCGCCGCCAGCGGTCGAGCGCCTGGCGTGGCCACTGGCCGATGAGGCCGGTGTGATCGTCGAGTGCCTGCGCGCCGACACGCTGGATAGCGAGATTTCTGGCAACAAGGCCTGGAAGTTGCGCCTGCCGCTGGCCAGGGCGTTGAGCGAGAAGCGGGGCATCATCAGCTGTGGGGGTGGTTGGTCGAACCATCTGCATGCGCTGGCGGCGGCGGGGGCCAGATTGGGTATCGAGACGCATGGCCTGGTACGCGGGCATCCCGAAGCGCCGCTGACGCCCACGCTCGCCGATGCGCGCGACAATGGCATGCGCTTGAGTTTCGTCTCGCGAGCCGAGTACCGGCAGCGCGACCAGCCTGATTTTGGCAGGCGCCATGGCGAGGGGGTATGGATTCCCGAGGGTGGCGGTTGCGTGGAAGGCGTCGCCGGGCTGGCACCGTTGGCTCAGGCGCTGGCCGAGCCGGTGCCAGGCGAATCTGCGCCGCAGCTGGTGCTGCTGGCCTGTGGCAGCGGCACGACGCTTGCCGGAGTGCTGAGTGCGCTGGGCGAGCGCGATGGGCTGCGGGTCATCGGGGTGCCGACCATGAACCATGGCGATCAGCTCTATCATCGTGTGCGTCGCCTGCTGGCGGAGAGTGGCGGCAGCCAGCAGAAGACGCCGGAGTGGGGCCTGTGGCTGGGGGCGCAGGCCGGCGGCTTTGCCAAGGCGCCTGACTGGTTGATCCAGTTCATTCAGCGCTTCGAGGCCGAGACAGGCGTTGCGGTGGAGCCGGTCTACACCGCCAAGCTGTTTGCGGCGCTGGCGCATCATCTGGCCAATGGTCTGATCGCGCGCGGTACGCGCATTCGCGTGCTGCACAGCGGGGGCTTGCAGGGGCGACGAGGTTATCCGGCGTTGCAGGCCATCTGAGGGTGCTGGCGAGGCGAGTGTCATCTGGCTCGTGCCTTCCCGCGAGGCGCCATCCAGTGGCTTGCGTGCAGCCTTCACCTGCCACTGGCGGCGGCGTGCAGCGCTGTTATGATGGAGTTTCTGCAGCGGCTCCTGCCATCCGGGAGCCGTGTCTGTTTCACCGGACAGGGTGATCCCCTGTCCCGCTCTGGAAATTCCCATGACGACTGACGCCATTGCCCCGACCCCCGCTGCGACCTCTGCTGCCGATGAAGCGTGTACTTCACGCTTTCTGGCCAGTGACAACACGTCCGGTATCTGTCCCGAGGCGATGGCGTACATGATGCAGGCCAATCGTGATGATGATCTCGCCTACGGCAATGACCGCTGGACACAGCAGGTCACCGACAGTTTCCGTCAGCTGTTCGAGACCGAGTGTGAGGTGTTCTTCGTCTTCAATGGCACCGCCGCCAACTCCCTGTCGCTGGCTCACCTGTGCCAGTCCTACCACAGCGTCATCTGCCACGAGCTGGCCCATATCGAGACCGATGAATGCGGTGGGCCGGAGTTCTTCTCCAACGGTTCCAAGTTGCTCAACGCGCCGGGCCCCGACGGCAAGCTGACGCCGGAAGGTATCGAGCAGCTGGTCACCAAGCGCAGCGATATCCACTATCCGCGTCCGCGCGTGATCTCCCTGACCCAGTGCACCGAGGTCGGCACCGTCTACAGCCTGGAAGAGCTGCAGGCGATTCGTGAAGTGGCGGACCGTCATGATCTGCAGATCCATATGGATGGCGCCCGTTTCGCCAATGCCTGCGCCGCGCTGAATGTCTCACCGGCCGAGCTGACCTGGAAGGCGGGCGTGGACGTGCTGTGCTTCTCCGGTACCAAGAATGGTCTGGCCATGGGGGAGGCGGTGATCTTCTTCGATCGCAAGCTGGCACGCGATTTCGATTACCGCTGCAAGCAGGCCGGTCAGCTGGCCTCCAAGATGCGCTTCATCGCGGCGCCCTGGATGGGGCTACTGGAAAATGATGTCTGGCTGAACAACGCCCGCCATGCAAACGGCATGGCACAGTATCTGGCCGAGCGACTCGAGGTGCTGGAGGGCATCGAGCTGCTGTTCCCCAGCGAGGCCAACAGCGTGTTCGCCAGCTTCCCCGAGCATGTGCTGGCGGCACTGCGTGAGCGTGGCTGGACCTTCTATACCTTCATCGGTGCGGGTGGCGCGCGCTTCGTCTGCTCCTGGAATACCACCACCGAGTTGCTCGACGCCTTGCTCAAGGATATTCGCGACGTGCTGTGAGCCTCTTGATTCAGGCAGTCCCCAAGGCGTGAGCGCCTCCCTCGAGATCCCCATCGCCCCGGCGGTGGGGATTTTTTTGTGGCCGGTTGTCCGCTCTTGTCAACGTCATGCGTGTCTGAGGCAAGAGTCTGATCAGGTTGGTAGCCACTTCGTCGCCAGTCGTTGTTTTCATGGTCTTTGTGGTGAGCTAGGAGGCTGTATGAAGCGTGGCGGAGGCGGTCGGGTGTGAGGTGTGGGCGCGGCCATTCTTGCTCGACTGGCTGGTATGCAGTGTCGTCTGGGCGTGAGAGTGACTGGCGTCAACCGTCAGTCTGTTCCTATGCTCAAGGTGTGCTGCGGTGCAACATGCCATGAGTGAATCACCCGCGACAGCAGAAGCATTGGTCGAGTTTTCGCGTCTTTCGAAGCTTTCTTCAACGCGTTGTCAGGGGTGTTCAGGCGCCATCGTAGTGTCTGCTGACCCACTGGCTGCCGTAGATCCTGCGGTGCTTGGCAGAACTGGCTCCGCCGGCGGAAAGTTCGTTGAATGCATTCATTCACTGTATTGGACACCAGCACCCTATATCGACCTATGCTGATAAACACGCCGAGGCAGTCGTCCTGCGTACGCTATCCAGGCTGAGCGGACGAACGAATTTTGCGGTCTTACCTGAGTGGGCCCGGCGATGGTCCCAGCGACTGATGTCGCGACAAGGAGGCTTCCATGAGCATCTTCGATCACGTGCAGAGCCGCTACGAGCGGATTCAGCAAGAAGAGATGAGTCTCCAGGAGTACCTGGAGTTGTGCCGGCAGGACACTACTGCCTACGCCAGCGCTGCCGAGCGCATGCTGGCGGCCATCGGTGAACCGGAGGTCATCGATACCGCCAAGGACCCCAGTCTTTCCCGTATCTTTTCCAACAAGCTGATCCGCCGTTATCCAAGCTTTGCCGAGTTCTATGGCATGGAAGAGGCTATCGAGCAGATCGTTTCCTACTTCCGGCATGCGGCGCAGGGACTGGAGGAGCGCAAGCAGATCCTGTATCTGCTCGGCCCGGTGGGCGGCGGCAAGTCGTCTCTGGCGGAGCGTCTCAAGCTGCTGATGGAGCAGATTCCCTTCTATGCCATCAAGGGCTCGCCGGTCTTCGAGTCTCCGCTGGGGCTGTTCTCGCCGGAGGAAGATGGCGAGCTGATCGAGAAGGAGTACGGCATTCCCCAGCGCTGCATGCGCAGTGCCATGTCACCGTGGGCCGCCAAGCGTCTCAAGGAATATGGCGGTGATATCAGCAAGTTCCGCGTGGTCAAGCTCTATCCCTCGCGCCTCAATCAGATCGGTATCTCCAAGACCGAGCCGGGCGATGACAATAACCAGGACATTTCCGCGCTGGTCGGCAAGGTCGATATCCGTCAACTGGAGCTCTATGCCCAGGACGACCCGGATGCCTACAGCTTCTCCGGCGGGCTGTGCAAGGCCAACCAGGGGCTGATGGAATTCGTCGAGATGTTCAAGGCGCCGATCAAGGTGCTGCATCCGCTGCTGACCGCGACCCAGGAGGGCAATTACAACCCGACGGAAGGCATGGGCGCGATTCCCTTCGATGGCGTGGTGCTGGCGCACTCCAACGAGAGCGAGTGGCAGGCATTCCGCAACAATCGCAACAACGAGGCCTTCCTCGATCGCGTCTATATCGTCAAGGTGCCTTACTGCCTACGCGCCTCCGAGGAGGTCAAGATCTACGCCAAGCTGCTGGAGCATTCGTCGCTGAATCAGGCGCCCTGTGCTCCGGATACGCTGCGCATGCTGTCGCAGTTCATCGTGCTGTCGCGTCTGCGTGAGCCGGAGAATTCCAGCGTCTACTCGAAGATGCGCATCTATGATGGCGAGAACCTCAAGGATACCGATCCGCGCGCCAAGTCGATCCAGGAATACCGCGACAGCGCCGGTGTCGACGAGGGGATGGATGGGCTCTCGACACGCTTTGCCTTCAAGATTCTCTCCAAGGTCTTCAACTTCGATGCCAGTGAGGTCGCGGCCAATCCGGTCCATCTGCTCTACGTGCTGGAGCAGCGCCTCGATCAGGAGCAGCTGCCCAAGGAAACCCACGAGCGCTACCTGCGCTATATCAAGGAATACCTGGCGCCCCGCTACGTCGATTTCATCGGCAAGGAGATCCAGACCGCCTATCTCGAGTCCTATTCCGAGTATGGGCAGAACATCTTCGATCGCTATGTGACCTATGCCGACTTCTGGATCCAGGAGCAGGAGTATCGCGATCCCGAGACCGGCGAACTGCTGGACCGTCAGTCACTCAACGAGGAGCTGGAGAAGATCGAGAAGCCCGCGGGCATCTCCAACCCGAAGGATTTCCGTCACGAGGTGGTCAACTTCGTGCTGCGCGCACGGGCGCAGAACAACGGTACCAACCCGAGCTGGCAGTCCTACGAGAAGCTGCGTGCGGTGATCGAGAAGAAGATGTTCGCCAATACCGAAGAGCTGCTGCCGGTCATCTCCTTCAATGCCAAGGCCTCGGCATCCGACCAGCGCAAGCACGAGGACTTCGTGGCGCGCATGGTGGATCGCGGCTACACCGAGAAGCAGGTGCGCCTGTTGTCCGAATGGTACCTGCGCGTACGCAAGTCGCAGTAAGCCCTGCCGACTGACGACAGGCCTGCCGGCGGGCTCGATTGCCGCCGGCACTTGCCATCCGGCCATCCGCTGAGGGCGGGGCCGGCAAGGAGGGCGAATGAGTTATTTCATTGATCGACGCAGCAATGCACGCAACAAGAGTGCAGTGAATCGACAGCGCTTCATTCGGCGCTATCGCAGTCATATCAAGCGGGCGGTGGAGGATGCCGTCAATCGGCGCTCCATCACCGACATGGAGCGCGGTGAGGAAGTCTCCATCCCGACGCGTGACATTTCCGAGCCGGTCTTCCAGCACGGTCAGGGCGGCAAGCGGCGTGTGATCAATCCCGGCAACAAGGAGTTTGTCGAAGGGGACCGCATGCGCCGTCCCAGCGGCGGTGGTGGGGGAGGCGGCAGTGGCGAGGGTCAGGCCTCCAACCAGGGCGAGGGGGAAGATGACTTTGCCTTCACCCTGTCGCGTGAGGAATTTCTCGAGTTCGTCTTCGACGGGCTGGAACTGCCGCATCTGGAGCGCAAGCAGATCGCCGACATGGAAGAGGTGCGCCCGGTGCGCGCGGGGATCGCGCGTGACGGCACACCGGCACGTATCAATATCGTGCGCTCGATGCGCTCGGCACAGGCGCGGCGCATCGCGATGCGTTCCCCGATCAAGCGGGCGCTGAAGGAGGCTGTCGAAGCGCTGGAGCAGGAGGAGCGCAAGGACCCGGTGCTGCGCAACAAGGTGCGCATCAGTGAGCTCAAGGCGGAAATCGAGCGGCTCGAGGCGCGCCTCAAGGCGGTGCCGTTCCTCGATACCTATGATCTGCGCTACAACCACCTCATCAATCAGCCGATGCCGTCCAACAAGGCGGTGATGTTCTGCGTGATGGATGTCTCGGGGTCGATGACCCAGGCGCACAAGGACATCGGCAAGCGTTTCTTCCTGTTGTTGTATCTGTTTCTGGAGCGCAACTACGAGAAGGTCGAGCTGGTCTTCATCCGTCACCACACCGCTGCCAAGGAAGTCGACGAGGAGGAGTTCTTCTACTCCCGCGAGACCGGCGGCACCATCGTGTCCAGTGCCCTCACGCTGCTCGATGAGGTGATCGAATCGCGCTATCCGGCCGGTGAGTGGAATCTCTACGTGGCGCAGGCCTCGGATGGCGACAACTGGGACGACGATTCCACCAACTGTCGTGAACTGATGATCAAGAAGCTGATGCCGCGCCTGCAGTACTACGCCTATGTGGAGATCACGCCGCATGCCCATCAGGCGCTATGGGAGGAGTACGAGCGGGTCGAGGCGGAATTTCCGGAACGCTTTGCCATGCAGCAGATCGTCGAGGCAGGCGATATCTATCCGGTATTCCGCGAGCTGTTCAAGCGCCGCATCAGCGCCTGATCACATCATGCGACGTGCCCGGCAGTCGCGCCGGGCCAGGAGGCCTCATGAGTCATGGTCTTGATGGCGGTCTTGATGACCGAATGAGCAAGCGCATCGATAGCCGGTTGGAAGACACCCAGCCGGCCAGCGGGTCGGATTGGACCTTCGAATTGCTCGAGCATTTCGAAAGCGAGATCGCGCGCATCGCCGCGCAGTACAAGCTGGATATCTACCCCAACCAGATCGAGGTGATCACGTCCGAGCAGATGATGGATGCCTACGCCAGCATCGGCATGCCGGTCGGCTACCATCACTGGTCGTTCGGCAAGCAGTTCCTGTCGGTGGAGCAGGCGTATCGGCGAGGGCAGATGGGGCTGGCCTATGAGCTGGTGATTAACTCCGATCCGTGCATCGCCTATCTGATGGAAGAGAACACCCTGATGATGCAGATTCTGGTCATGGCGCATGCCTGCTATGGCCACAACAGCTTCTTCAAGGGCAATTATCTGTTCCGCACCTGGACGGATGCCTCGGCGATCATCGACTACCTCGTCTTCGCGCGGAAATACGTGTCCGAGTGCGAGGAGCGTCATGGCGTGGACGCCGTCGAGCAGCTGCTCGACGCCTGCCATGCGCTTCAGAACTATGGCGTGGATCGCTACAAGCGTCCTTCGGCCATCTCGCCGGAAGAGGAGGTCCAGCGTCAGCAGGAGCGTGAGGCCTATCTGCAGGCCCAGGTGAATGCGCTGTGGACCACGATTCCCCAGGCGGGCGAGGAGGACGAGGTGGTCGATGAGGTCAATGACCCCCTCGGTCTGCATCGTCGCGGCCGCTATCCGCCGGAACCGCAGGAGAACCTGCTCTATTTCATCGAGAAGAATGCCCCGTTGCTGGAGCCCTGGCAGCGCGAGCTGGTGCGTATCGTGCGCAAGCTGGCGCAGTACTTCTATCCACAGCGCCAGACGCAGGTGATGAACGAGGGCTGGGCGTGTTTCTGGCACTACACCATCATGAATCAGCTCTACGATGAGGGGTTGATCGGCGAGGGCGTGATTCTCGAGTTCCTGCAGTCGCATACCTCGGTGGTGCAGCAGCCCGGCTTCGATCACCCGCATTACAACGGCATCAATCCCTATGCGCTGGGCTTCGCGATGTTCACCGATATCAAGCGTATCTGTGAGCACCCCGACGATGAGGATCGTGAGTGGTTCCCGGATATCGCCGGCAGCGACTGGCTGGAAACGGTGCACTTCGCGATGCGCAACTTCAAGGATGAGTCCTTCATCCAGCAATTCCTGTCGCCCAAGGTGATCCGGGATCTCAAGCTGTTCTCGCTGGTCGATGACGACAGCGATGAGCATCTCGTCATCGACGCCATTCACGACAGTCGCGGTTACAAGCGCATTCGTGAGGCGCTGTGCGTGCAGTACGCACTGAGCCACCGTGAGCCGAATATCCAGGTGTGGGCCGCCAACATTCGCGGTGATCGCTCGCTGACCCTGCGCCATGTGCAGGATGATCGGCGCCCGCTGGCGCGCAGCGTCTACCCCGTGATGCGCTATCTGCATCAGCTGTGGGGCTTCCCTGTCCATCTGGAGTCGATGGAGAACGATGAGGTGGCAAGGCGCTACCAGTGGCCACTGCCGGAGGACGCCAATCCCGGCTGACAGGGCTTCAGGTGACGCTCATGGCGGATCGAGGGGGTGTCGAGGGATGCCTGACCTGACCGGCGCGCAATCGGCATAAGGCAGGCATGAAAAAACCGCCGTGAGGACACCCTCGCGGCGGTTTTCTTGTCTCAATCGGCTCTCGTGCTCATGCTCGTGCTCTCGGCCAGAGGGTTCCGGTTGAGCGTCTCAGGCCGGGCGCTTGGTCCAGGACTGACACCAGCCCTTCGGCTCGACGCTATGGCTTGGGAAAAGCTGGCAGCCTTCGTTCTCGGGCTTGTAGAACATGCAGTTGGCGCAGTCCGAACCCGGCTTGAAGGCGGGGTGGTTCTTGGCTTCACTGGCGACTTCCACGTAGTTGAGCGCCTTGGCTTGCGGATTGGAGGTATCCAGTCGCGGCAGGTCGGCGGCAAGGGCGCGGGGTGAGAGTATGGCGGCGCCCAGCGGCAGGGCAGCGAGCCCCAGCAGACTATTGCGCATGAAGTTACGGCGGCTCTGATTGGCCATGGTCGGATTCCTTCTCATCAATGGAGCACAACCGTCGGGATGTGCTGCGGTCACGGCTCGCCTGTCAGGAGGCGCTTGCATGTCAGTCGTTGCAGTGTCGCGGGTGCCACCGGCACCTTGGTGGGCACTCTGCGTGGCATTGCTGACCGCTTGCTGGCATTCATGGATGCAGGTGGCATGCCAGGTACTGAACATGTGGTCAGGTTCTGCGCCATCGGTGTTCGGGCAGATTTGTCAGGAGGTCCCTGCTCGCCGATGGTGCATCAAGCGGGCGCTACCTGCTTATTGTGGCTTGAGTTGGGGCAACCGTCAGCCTCGCTGGCAGAACTCTGGCATGATGGAATCGACGCAGGAACGTGAATGACGTCGCTGTGGCCCGCTAGCCATGGCGAAATGATGGATGCATGCCTTGCCGAGGTAACTGCAACGACAAGAAGGAAATGGCGGGATGCTGGATGTGATGGACGATATTCGCTCGGCCGGCCGCAAGCTGTGGCGGGGCTTCGGGGTCAGCGTGGTGTTTGCACTGGTAGGGGGTGGGCTCTGGTGGTGGCAGGAGCGCGACTACCAGCAGTTCTACGTCTGGCAGGGCGTGCCGCAGGCGCGTGCACTGGACTGGAAGACGCTGGCGCGCGGCTTGCGCAGCGATGCCTATCTGGTGGGCTGGTCTGATCTGCGCGCCAACCCGTTGTGGGTGACATGGCGGCTCGAGAATACTCAAGGGTCGCGGCTGGGAGAGCGTCCTGACGAGTTCGAGCGCGACTGGCGCTCGCTATGGCCCGTCACGCCGGATAGCTATCGCAACAGTGGCTACGACCGTGGGCACCTGGCGCCCAACTACGCCATCGGCAAGATCTACGGCGTCAAGGCGCAGCATCAGACCTTTCGCATGACGAATATCTCGCCACAGACACCGGCGCTCAATCGCAAGCTCTGGCAACGTCTGGAGGCTGCCATCATGGACAGCATCCTGCCGCACGAAGGCGCACTATGGATCACGGCAGGGCCGGTCTTCAGCGGCAGTATCGAGCGGCTGCCCAATCTGATCGAGATTCCCGATGCCTTCTACAAAATCATCATCTCGCCCGGCTCGGGTCGACAGGCACCGCGCGCGTTGGCCTTTCTCTTCCCGCAGCAGGTGAGGGGAGATGAACCGCTGGACCGTTTTCTGGTCAGCATCGATCGCATCGAGTCACTGACAGGGTTGGATTTCTTCCATGAGCTTCCCGATGACGTCGAGCAGCGCCTCGAGGCGCAAGTCGTGCGCGATGGCTGGCAGGTCGACAGTTTCAGTCGTACGCCATCACGTTATTGAGCGTATAGCCAAGGTCCGACTGACAGGAATGTACTGAAGGAGTTCGGCGGACAGGTGCCGACTGAAGGGGTGCAGCTGAAAAGAGTTATCCACAATGCCAGGCGTAGTAATGGGTGTGGACAAGTTGCGTATGAGGCGAGCGGTATTTTCTTCGCGACACGCGAAAGACAACGCAGGGCGCTGTGGGTCTGGGCAAACCAAGAGGGTAAGTCAGTCAGGATATTGCGAGAGGGAGTATCGCGATGTGAGCAGCGGGCGCTGCGAGGATGCCTCGGATATCAACTTGATGGTGCCCAGAAGAGGACTTGAACCTCCACGTCCATACGGACACTAGCACCTGAAGCTAGCGCGTCTACCAATTCCGCCATCTGGGCATCAAGTTGTGTGCTGAAGTCTCAAGAGCTGAGTCTTGCAGCTGAACGAGCATGAAATCCTTGGTAGTGGATGCCATGTTCCCTGTTCGAGTGCGCATCGTGGTGCCCAGAAGAGGACTTGAACCTCCACATCCTTACGGATACTAGCACCTGAAGCTAGCGCGTCTACCAATTCCGCCATCTGGGCGAAGCGCGATACAGGGATCGTTCGTTGTGAGTCTGACGTCCGTGGTGCCCAGGAGAGGACTTGAACCTCCACATCCTTACGGATACTAGCACCTGAAGCTAGCGCGTCTACCAATTCCGCCACCTGGGCAGACATCAGAACTCGTTTCGGTCCGCAGACCCGGATCAGCAGTCAAGTTGTTGAAACTTAAATGCTTTACCCGTTTTCTGGTATCCATCTTAACGTGTGTCACGCCAACATGAAACCTGAAATTGGTGCCCAGAAGAGGACTTGAACCTCCACGTCCATACGGACACTAGCACCTGAAGCTAGCGCGTCTACCAATTCCGCCATCTGGGCAAGTGGTGCCGAATAATACGGATGTACTGTGGGAATGCAAGCTTTTTCTTTCATGCCCTGTTGAGCGAGCCGCAGAAAGCCTCTCTCGCTTCATTAGAACAGACAGGGGGCAGACAGAGGACAGAGAGAGGACAGACAGATGAAGCTCATCAATTGGCGAGCTTTCAGACTTGAGAGTCAGGCCTCGGGCCGCCATTGAGAGCACTGAATGGCCCCTCCGCCGTGATGAGTGGCGGGGAATGGTTGGGTCGGCCCAAGGGTAGAGGCTATAATGCGCGGATGAGAGACAACCTGTCATTCCGTGCCGCGATCGCTGCCCGTCTCGAATTCATCGTCAAGGAATCCTGATTAATGACCCAATGGACGCTCAGCGACGACCCGCACGCGGAACGCGAAGCCCATAAGTACGACAAGCCCATCCCCAGCCGAGAGTTCTTGCTCGACAAGCTGGAAGAGTATGGCAAGCCCATTACCCACGAGAACATGAGCCGCATGCTCGGTTTCGAGGACGAGGAGCAACAGGAAGCTGTGCGCCGTCGCCTCAATGCCATGGAGCGTGATGGTCAGGTGCTGCGCAATCGTCGCGGTGCCTATGCCCTGATCGACAAGCTGGACCTGATCCGTGGCCGCGTCGTCGGTCACCGCGACGGCTTCGGCTTCCTGGCGCGCGAAGATGGCGTCAAGCCGGACCTCGCCGTGCCGCCGCGCCAGATGCGTCGCGTCTTTCATGGCGATCAGGTGCTGGCTCGCGTCAGCGGCCGTGATCGTCGTGGCCGCGACGAGATCACCATCGTCGAGGTGCTGGCACGCAATACCCAGACCCTGGTCGGCATCTATCGTCAGTCCGAGCCGGACTTCGGTGTGCTGATTCCCGAGAACTCGCGCATCGCGCAGGAAGTCATCATCCCCAACCGCGTGGCCAATGGTGCCAAGGACGGTCAGGTGGTGTCCGTGCGCATCACTCAGCAGCCCGCCACACGCGTGCAGCCGGTGGGTGAAGTGGTCGAGGTGCTCGGTGAGCGCATGGACCCGGGCATGGAAATCGATATCGCGATCCGTTCCCACGATATCCCCAGTGAATTCCCGCCGGAAGTCGAAGACCAGATCTCGACCATCTCCGCCGAGGTGCTGGAAGAAGACAAGAAGGGCCGTATCGACCTGCGCGAGACGCCGCTGGTCACCATCGATGGCGAAGACGCGAAGGACTTCGATGACGCCGTCTGTGCCTGGCAGGACGACAATGGCAACTGGAAGCTGCTGGTCGCCATCGCCGACGTCTCCCACTACGTGCGTGGCGGCAGCCCGCTGGATCAGGAAGGCTATGTGCGCGGCAACTCGGTGTATTTCCCGGGTCAGGTCGTGCCGATGCTGCCGGAGCTGCTCTCCAACGGTCTGTGCTCGCTCAACCCGCATGTCGATCGTCTGACGCTGGTCTGTGAGCTGACCATCTCTGCCAGCAGTGGCGAGATGCTCGACTATCGCTTCTTCGAGGCCGTGATTCGCTCGCATGCTCGCCTGACCTACGAGAAGGTCGGCACCATGCTGACCGACCCGGAAAGTGAGGAAGGTCAGGCACTGTGCCAGCAGTACAACGAGCTGCTGCCGTCGCTGCACAACCTGCACGCGCTGTACGGCGTGCTGCGCAAGGCGCGTGACAAGCGCGGTGCCATCGACTTCGAGACCACCGAAACGCAGATCCTGTTCAACGATGAGCGCAAGATCGAGCAGATCGTGCCGCGTACCCGCAACGACGCGCACAAGCTGATCGAGGAATGCATGCTGGCGGCCAACGTCGCGACGGCACGCTTCCTGGATGAGCACGATCTCCCGGCCCTCTATCGTGTCCACAAGCAGCCGGCACCGGAGCGTCTGAACAACCTGCGCGCCTTCCTGGGTGAGCTGGGTCTGACGCTGGAAGGCGGCGACGAGCCGGCACCCAAGGACTTCCAGGCACTGCGTGCCTCGATCGCCGAGCGCCCGGACCTCGACATCATCCAGACCGTGATGCTGCGCAGCATGACCCAGGCGGTCTACTCGCCGCAGAACGAAGGCCACTTCGGTCTGGCCTACGATGCCTACGCGCACTTCACCTCGCCGATCCGTCGTTATCCGGATCTGCTGGTGCACCGTGCGATTCGCTCCGTCATCCGTGGTCCGCGCAAGACCGACACCGTGCTGCGTGCTGAAGATGCCGTGACCGAACGCCCGACCAAGTGGTGCCCGTACACCTTCGAGCAGATGCTCGAGCTGGGTGAGCACTGCTCGATGACCGAGCGCCGCGCCGATGAGGCGACGCGTGACGTCAACGACTGGCTCAAGTGCGAGTTCATGAAGGACAAGGTCGGGGAAGTGCTGGAAGGCACCGTCGCGGCAGTCACCCAGTTCGGCCTGTTCGTGCGTCTGGATGCCTACTACGTCGAAGGCCTGCTGCACATCTCCTCGCTGCCGTCCGACTACTATCACTACGAGGCAGAGAAGCATCGCCTCAAGGGTGAACGTGCCGGTGTCAGCTATGGTCTCGGCGATGGCGTCACCGTTCAGGTGGCCCGTGTCGACATGGATGAGCGCAAGATCGACTTCATGCTCAGCGACCCGACGCCGCGTCCCAAGCGCAAGCCGCGCAAGGCGCGCAGCAGCGAGGGCGACAAGCCGGCAGCCGGCAAGAGCGGTGCCGCCGCCAGCAAGGAAGCCGCCGCCAAGGGGCGTCCCGGCAAGCGTGAGCGCGAACGCCTCAAGTCCCTGACCGAGGAAGTCAGTCAGGAAGGCAATGGCAACGCGGCTGCGGCCGAAAAGCCGGCAGGTGAGCGTCCGCCGCGCAAGCCGCGCGGGGAGCGTGGTGAGCGCAGTGATCGCTCGGGCCGTGGAGAGCGCAAGGCCGCCGCTGGCAATGAGCAGCAGCCCGCCGCAGAGGCGCCGGCTGCGGCGCGTCCAGCCGTGCCGAGTGGTCCGGAAGCCGCCGACAGCCCGTTCGCGCCGGTCGCGCCGATGGGTGCCGCAGGCAAGGACGACCCGTCGCGCAAGCGGGGTTCGCGCTCGCGCGGGCGTCGCGGTAACGGCCGTAGCTGATTTCGGCTCTGCTCCTCGCGCGTCACTGCATCAGCCCCGGCTCCGGTCGGGGCTGATGCGTTGGGCAGTCGTCAGGCTGCACGATTTCAAGGCTGTCGCGTCGGCGGCAGCTCAGTTTCCGTCAATATGACAGGGCCCGTCGGGTCATCAGTCAGGAAGGCACAATGAGTCAGGACAAGGGGCGCAAGCCCGGCCGCGGCAAGCCCGCCGGCGAGCGTGCTAGCCACGCCAGAAGTGAGCATTCCCGAGGCGAGCGCAGCGGCGCTCAGCGTCATGAGCGTGGCGGTGCACGCAAGGGTGGCGCACGCGCCGCCGCGCCGAAGATTCCCGGTGGCATGGAAGCCGTCTATGGCGTGCACGCCGTGGAAGCCTTGCTGGCACGTGACCGCGCACCCAGCGAGCTGTGGGTGCAGGCGGGCGAGGCCGAGCTGCGCCTGAGCGAGATCATCGAGCAGGCGCGTGCCGCCGGTTCGCGCGTCACCCTCAAGGGGCGCGAGGAGCTGGATGCACTGGCCGTCGGCGGTGGCGCCCATCAGGGGCTGGTCGCGCTGTGCGCGCCGCTGGCCACCGAGAACGAGACCGGACTCAAGCTACGTCTCGATGGCTGGTCCCACGCAGAAGCTCCGCTGTTTCTGGTGCTGGACTCCGTCACGGATCCGCACAACCTCGGTGCCTGCCTGCGCAGTGCCGATGCCGCGGGCGCCCATGGCGTCATCGTGCCCAAGGACAAGTCGGCCTCACTGAACGCGACCGTGCGCAAGGTGGCCTGTGGGGCAGCGGAAGTGGTGCCGGTCTATCAGGTCACCAACCTGGTCCGCACGCTGGACGCCATGAAGGAAGCCGGTGTCTGGGTGCTGGGCACGGCGGGCGAAGCCGAATCCATGGCATTCGAAGCCGATTTCACCGGCCCGGTCGCCATCGTGATGGGTGCCGAGGGCAAGGGCATGCGTCGCCTGACCCGCGAGCATTGCGACAGCCTGATCAAGCTGCCGATGGCGGGCAGCGTCTCCAGCCTCAATGTCTCGGTTGCCGCGGGTATCTGCCTGTTCGAGGCCGTGCGTCAGCGCCGCGGCTGAGGCAATTGTCGGCAGGGGATAGTCAGGAAGGCAGGCAGGGTAGAGGCAAGAGAGTGGCAAGAGAGACACAGCCGGCGGAACGGGGCTGGCTGTCTTTCACGGGCCGCTTGCCAAGCCCTTGACTCCTCTCTACAATACTGCGGTTCTGTGAAGTGCAGTCTGCAGTGAATGCGCGGCATGGGGGCACCTGTCCTCGCTCGCGCGCGTCTTTCGTGGCCTTCGGGTCTGAATGGCACAACCGTAGTAATCACTCCACTCCTTGCTTCCCGGCCCGAGACGCGCCGTGGGGGCTGTCAAACCGAAAGGAGCCAAGCCATGCGTCACTACGAGATCGTGTTCATGGTCCACCCGGACCAGAGCGAACAGGTTCCGGCCATGATCGAGCGTTACACCTCCATCGTGACCGAAGCCGGCGGTACTGTGCATCGTCTGGAAGATTGGGGTCGCCGTCACCTGGCCTACCCGATCAACAAGATCCACAAGGCCCACTACGTGCTGATGAACGTCGAAACTACCGGTGAGGTGGTCGAAGAACTCGAAACCATCTTCCGTTTCAACGACGCCGTCATCCGTAACCTGGTTGTGCGTTCAAAGGAAGCGGCCATCGAGCCGTCTCCGATGATGAAGCCGGCTGAAGAGAAGCGTCCGCGTCGCGAAGACAAGCGTGACGAATCCGAAGCTCAAGACGCTAACTGATACCGCACCCCCAGGAGGTCATTGCAATGGCACGTTTTTTCCGTCGTCGCAAGTTCTGCCGCTTCACCGCTGAAGGCGTGAAGCAGATCGACTACAAGGACATCGAAGTCCTGAAGTCTTACATCACCGAGACCGGCAAGATCGTCCCGAGCCGTATCACTGGCACCAAGGCACGCTACCAGCGTCAGCTGGCGACTGCCATCAAGCGTGCTCGCTACCTGGCTCTGCTGCCGTACAGCGACAGCCACCAGTAAGGCGACACCATGATGCTGGCACTGGCACGCTGGGCCATGCGCGGCCCCCTGCAATGCATCGCGATTGCATTGCTGACGGGAATCGTGCCCTGGTTCTTCTGGTTCAGTGCCGCCATCAGTGCGCTGGTCACGCTTCGGCGTGGCCTTGCGCCTGCCGCACCCGTAGTCATCGCCGCCGCCGTTCCGGCCGGTTGGTGGTGGGTACAAGGCGATCCGGTGCCTCTGGCAACCGTATTGCTGGTCACCCTGATGGCAACCCTGTTGCGCGCTCGCGTGCGATGGGGTGAGGCGCTGATAGGCGCCAGCCTGACGGCGGCACTGATGGTGCAGTCCGGGATATTCCTGCCACCAGGCGGAGCCGGTCCACTGCTTGAGAGCATTCGCAAGAATGCCCCTGAGCTTGACGCACGCTTGAACGACTTTGCCGCTCAAGGTGTGCCGACTGAACAGCTCGCAGGGCTGGTCATCGGTGGTATTACCGGGTTGGTGGTCCTGCTGGCCGCCACGGGCTGTCTGGCCCTGGCGCGCAGTTGGCAGTCCGGGCTCTACAATCCGGGTGGGTTTCGCAGCGAATTCCATGCCTTTCGGCTGAGTTTGCCCGAAATCCTGATACTGGCAGCCTGCGGGATCATTGGCGTACTGCTCAATGTGCCTGCAGTGCTCCTGCTGATCTGGATACCGCTGCTGGTGGCGGGCATTGCCCTGGTACATGGTTACATCGGGTTAAAGGGGATGAGCGGGTTATGGCTCGTCGGCGTCTATTTCATGATGCTGACCACCTGGCCCACGATTCTGATTTTGCTGCTGTTGGCGCTTGTGGACGTCTTTGCGGATTTTCGCGCACGTCTCGCCGGCAGTCATCGATAAGAGGTTTACGAGATGCAAGTCATTCTGCTCGACAAGATTGGCAAGCTGGGCAACCTGGGTGACCAGGTTTCCGTCAAGGCTGGCTTCGGTCGCAACTACCTGCTGCCGTACGGCCTGGCAGTTCCGGCCACTGCTGAAAACCAGGCAGCTTTCGAAGCTCAGCGCGCTGAGCTGGAAGCACAGGTTGCAGAGCGCAAGACCGAAGCTGAAGCGCGTGCCGCTCAGCTGAACGAAATCGAACTGTCCCTGGTCGCCAAAGCTGGCGAAGAAGGCAAGCTGTTCGGTTCCATCGGTCCGCGTGATCTGGCCGAAGCTATCGCCCAGTCTGGCATCGACATCGCCAAGAGCGAAGTCCGCATGCCGGAAGGCCCGCTGCGCAACACTGGCGAATACGACATCGTGCTGCAGCTGCACGCTGAAGTGACTGCCACTGTCCGTGTGGTCGTGGTCGGCGAGTAATCGCTGATTTGCAGTGGCTGGCCGGTGATCTGGTGTAGCGACTGCTGCGGTACCCAAGCCGCCTTTGCATCCTCGATGCGAAGGCGGTTTTTTCATGGGCGCGATTTGTCATCGGCGTGGCATTTGCCTGGTCGCCGGCGAGGCGATGACGCACAAAATCCGGTAGAATGCCTGCCCCCGTCAGGAAGAGGCTTCGACGTGGGCGCGGCGGTTGGCAGGCTTGCGTCAATGCGTGAAACTAGAAGCCCCCGCGGGCATGTCAGTCATCAGCAGGAGTCAGCCAGGCATGAGCGAGATTCAGGATCAGGATCGCGAGACGGCAGCGCTCAAGGTGCCGCCCAATTCGCTGGAGGCCGAGCAGTCGGTGCTTGGCGGCTTGATGCTGGACAACAGCGCCTGGGATACGGTCTCCGAGCGGCTGGTGGCCGACGACTTCTATCGCTATGAGCATCGTCTCATCTACAACGCCATGTCTCAGCTGGTCGGCGGCAGCCGCCCGCTGGATGTGGTGACGCTGTCCGAGCTGCTGGAAAGTCGTGACCAGCTCGAGTCGGTCGGCGGGTTGGCGACCCTCGCTGAGCTGGCGCGCAATACGCCCTCGGCCAGCAACATCAAGGCCTATGCCGATATCGTTCGCGAGCGCGCCACGCTGCGCAAGCTCATCCAGGCGGCCAACCAGATCGCAGAGAGCTCCTTCAGCCCGCAGGGCCGTGATGCCGATGAGCTGGTCAACGAGGCCGAGCGCCTGGTGTTCCAGATCAGCGAGTCGCGGCCCAAGAGCGGCGGACCCAAGGGCATGAGTCAGCTGCTGACCGGCGCGGTGGACCGCATCGATGAGCTGTTCAATCTCAAGGGCCAGATGACGGGCCTCTCGACCGGTTTCCGCGATCTCGATGACATGACCTCCGGCCTGCAGCCGTCGGATCTGGTGATCATTGCCGGGCGTCCCTCGATGGGCAAGACCACCTTTGCCATGAACCTGGTCGAGCATGCCGTGGTTTCCGGCGACAAGCCGGTCGCCGTGTTCTCGATGGAGATGCCCGCCGAATCGCTGATGTTGCGCATGATCTCCTCGCTGGGTCGCATCGACCAGACCAAGGTGCGTACCGGCCAGCTGGAAGATGAGGATTGGCCGCGTCTGACTTCGGCGGTCAACCTGCTCAAGGACAAGCAGCTGTTCGTCGATGACACCGCGGCGCTGTCGCCCAACGAGATGCGCTCGCGCTGTCGACGCATGGCGCGTGAGCACGGCGGCATCGGCCTGATCATGATCGATTACCTTCAGCTGATGCAGGTGCCGGGGCTTTCCGAGAACCGTACCGCCGAGATCTCCGAGATCTCGCGCTCGCTGAAGGGTCTGGCCAAGGAATTCGCCTGCCCGGTCGTGGCGCTCTCGCAGCTGAACCGCTCGCTTGAGCAGCGCCCCAACAAGCGCCCGGTGATGTCGGATCTGCGTGAATCCGGCGCCATCGAGCAGGATGCCGATGTCATCGCCTTCGTCTACCGTGATGAGGTCTACAACAAGGACAATCCCGACAACAAGGGACTGGCCGAGCTGATCATCGGCAAGCAGCGTAACGGCCCCATCGGTACCGTTCACATGGCCTTCATCGGCAAGTACACCCGTTTCGAGGACCTGGCGCCCGACAGTTATGGCCAGGCCTTCGCTGAATAACGTGATGCGTACGCGCGTCAATCATGTACCCGGGCGGCGGCATCGCCGTTGCCTCGCAAGACCCGCACTGACGGGGAGGAGATAGCATGGCAGGTGGATTTGGGCGCGGACGCGCACGTACCCCCAAGCTGCAGGGCCGCGGCACGCTGGAGAGCCTGGAGCGTGAAGGGCCCTTCAAGGAATGGCTGGGCATGCCGGACCTCTACCGCTTCACGCTGGTCGTGGAAGGTGAGAGCTACAGCTACCAGACCGAAGACAGCGAAGTGCCGGTGGTAGCCGGTGATATGGTCGTCTTCCGTTACAAGGAGACCAAGGCGGGCAAGTGGATCGACCGCAACTCCCTCGGCAAGGCCATCGACCCCAACTCGCTGTAAGCGCCACTCTGGCGCATGAGGATCACGCCATGCCGGCTGCCAGGTCGGCATGGCGTGATCCTGTTTTGATCGAGATAGGCGGTACGTCGAGTTAGTCGATCTGGCGTCTGGCATCCCCTCTGCCGGATGAGGCGCCTCATGCGCCGCGCGTCACCTTTGTCATCCCTCTGTCATATCAGCATGTTCAGATTCTGACATGCTCCCATCCCCGTCCCTGCAAGCCGCTCATGGCCAGCCTGTCGTCGAATCCCGTCATGCACTGGAGGCGTTGCTGCGTCTGCGCCAGGTGAGCATGCATTTCCAGCCCATCGTGTCATCCAACGGCCGTGAGGTCTTCGCCTATGAGGCGCTGGCGCGCGGGAGTGCCGCAGGGCCACTGGCCTCACCGTTGACGATGTTCTCGGCGGCGCGCGAACACGGCCGTCTGGTGGAGCTCGACAGCCTGTGCCGCGAGCGTGCGCTCGAGCAGTGGTCGACGCTGGGTCTGACGGAGCGACTGTTCATCAACGTGTCTCCCGATGTGTTGCTGGATGGCGCCCACTCGCCCGGCCTGACGCGACGCCTGCTGCGGCGCTTCGGCCTGCGTCCGCATCAGGTGGTGATCGAGCTGACCGAGCAGACGCCGGGGCTGGATTCGGCGCTGATGCGGGAAGCCGTCAGCCATTATCAATCGATGGGCTTCGCCATCGCGCTGGATGATCTCGGGGAGGGCTATGCCAGCCTCAAGCTGTGGTCGTCGGTGCAACCGGACTTCGTCAAGATCGACCGTCACTTCATTAGTGGCATCCATGCCGACCCGCTCAAGCGGCGCTTCGTGCGTTCGATCATCGATATCGCCCACGGCAGTGGCAGTCAGGTGATCGCCGAGGGCATCGAGCATGAGGCGGAAATGGAGTGCGTGCGCCAGCTGGGGGCCGACTACCTGCAGGGCTGGTTGTTCGCGCCAGCCGAGGCCGACCCGCTTGGCCAGCGCGCTGCACTCGACCGGCATCTGCGCCAGCTGAGTCGCAGGCTGCAGCAGCGCCCGCCGCCTGGTCGCAGCATCGGCAGTCTGGCGCGCGCCGTGACGCCGGTGCAGCAGGATGTCACCGTCAATGAGGTCGCCCAGCGTCTGCATGCCGAGCAGGAGGTGATGTCGCTGGCCGTGGTGGACGAGCAGCAACGACCGGTGGGCCTGATCATCCGCCATCGCCTGCTGGGGCTGCTGAGCCAGCGCTTCGGGCCGGAGCTGCATGCGCGTCGTATGATCCACGAGGTCATGCAGAGCAGCCCGCTGCGCGTCGAGGCGGATGAGACGCTGGAGCGCGTCTCGGCCAAGGTGACCGGCCGCGAAGGCAGTGATCGCGATGAGGACTTCATCATCACGCGGGGCGGGCGCTATCAGGGGCTGGGGCGCACCCTGGATCTGCTGCGCATCATCACGGAGCTGCAGGTGGCGAGCGCCGAGGAGGCCAACCCACTGACGCGCCTGCCGGGCAACGGGCCGATCGAGCGTCAGTTGCTCGACTGCGTGGCTGGCGCGGGCTTGGGCAAGGGCTTGGGCGAGGACTTGCGTGAGGACTTGCGAGAGAACAGCAGCGCGCGCAGTGCCGAGTGGGCGGCGATCTATCTGGATCTCGACAACTTCAAGCCCTTCAATGACCGCTTCGGCCACGCGCAGGGTGACCGCATGCTGCTGGCGCTGGCGACGGTATTGCGCGATGCGCTGCAGGAGGGTGACTTTCTCGGCCATGTCGGCGGCGATGATTTCGTGATGACGCTGTGCATGACCGAATCTCACCGGGCACTGCGCCTGACAGCGCTCGAGCAACGCCTGGCCGGCCTGCAGTCGGCATTCCAGCATGCGGTCGCCAGCCTGTATCCGGCCGATGTGCTGGCAGCGGGAGGCTTTCAGGGCCACGACCGCTTCGGCACCACGCGCTTCTTCCCGCTGACGCGACTGTCACTGGTTGCGCTGCATGGCCTTGCCGGGTGCGAGACGACCCGGATCGCCGCGCGCTGGAGCGAGCTCAAGAGCGAGGCCAAGGCGCGGGACTCAGGGCGTGTCATCGAGGCGTGTGCCTCACCAGTGCAGTGATCTCTGCCTGCGAGTCACTCAATCGTCATCCGCCTGCCCCATGACTGTCATCGCTGGCCATCAGTCTGGCGTGAAGCCTTGAAGTTCATCCTGAAGTGTCGGGCTGCTGGGAGCCTGAGTCGCCCAGCCCCTGTTTTCACAGGCTATCCTTGTACCACGTCGTCGTCTTACGGCCTTACCATGCGCAGTCCCCTGGATGCGCAGGAGTCTTTACATGTCCAGAACCGCCAGCATCTTCACGCCGTCCGCCATCTTTACCAGCAATCTGCAATCCTTGATGGCCGAATACCCTGCACTGGAGGCACGCGTGATCAGTCATGCCGCCAGCCGTTTCTATCAGGTCCAGCTGGTGCTGGAAGCCGCCGGCGAGGAAGAGGAGGAGCGCAGTGAGCTGCTGATGAAGCGCGGCAAGCCGATGCTGTTCCGCTCGCTGGAGGATGTCTACAGCGAGCTCAAGCGGGGCGGGATGTCACGGGCGTGGCTGGTCTCGCAGGTCGCCAATGACGAGATGATCGGCCGCCCGCCGCAGTACCATCAACCCTTGAGCTCGCGTATCCCGTTGAGCTTCTGAGTCCGCGCCTTCTTGCTCAGGTGTGCTTTTGGGGCACCCAGCGGCCAATGCGCTCGCGATGGCGGGCGAAGAAGCGGTAACTCAAGTCCAGCAGCGGGCGCAGGCCCGGCAGCAGCGACAGGCGCACCAGGCGCCGATAGCCGAGTACCGCATAGAGTGCTCGGCTGGCATCCATGCCGACATACCATTCCCCGCGTGCGTCCTGCACATGCAGACGTCCCATCATGGTCTCGAAGCTCAAGCCCAGCGCCTGAGGCGAGAAATCTGGTGCACGGATATCCACCGTTCTGACTCGCTCCCGCCCGGGATGCCTGGCCAGCCAGGCGACCTCGCGCTGGCACAGGGGGCACTTGCCATCGTGGTAGAGCGTGACCGGTGCGCTGGCTTGCCAGATGCGACTCATGAGGATTCCTTGTCGGTCGTGAGGCTGGAGGGTGCGGCGTAGTAACCGGCGCGATGGGCATCACTGCCATAGTCCGCGGCGCTGTCGAGGCGAGCCAGAAAGGCGTCGGCCTGTTGCAGCAGGGCTTCGCGCTTGTCGTCCTTCATGCGTCGCCAGCTGCCATAGACCAGTGACATGCGCGGATTGCGTGACAATGCCTCGCGATGGCGCTCGATGAAGTGCCAATAGAGGCTGTTGAACGGGCAGGCATGCGTGCCGGTGACCTTCTTCGGCGAGTACTGGCACCTGTCGCAGTGATTGGACATGCGGTCGATGTACTTGCCCGAGGCACAGTAGGGCTTGGAGCCCATCAGGCCGCCATCGGCATGCAGCACCATGCCCAGCGTATTGGGCAGCTCGACCCATTCACAGGCATCCACATAGACCGCCAGATACCAGTCGCATAGCGCCTCGGGCTTCACGCCGCACAGCAGCGCGAAGTTGCCCGTGACCATCAGGCGACGAATATGGTGGGCGTAGGCATGCTCGCGGGTGCTGGCGATGGCCTGATCCAGACAGCGCATGCCGCTGTCCCCCGTCCAGAAGAATTCCGGCAGGTTGCGGCTGGCTTCCAGCCGGTTCTCGCGCTTGTAGCCGGGCATGCGCGTCCAGTAGATGCCGCGCACATATTCGCGCCAGCCGAGTATCTGACGAATGAACCCCTCCGCCGAGTTGATTGGCACCTCGCCGCGCCGCCAGGCGGCGTCCACGGCGTTGCAGACTTCCTGCGGGCTCAAGAGGCCAATATTGAGCGCGGCAGACAGGCGTGAATGGAACAGGAAGGGGTCGCTGTCCTCGATGGCATCCTGATAGCGGCCGAAGTCCGCCAGGCAGTGATCGAGAAAATGCGTGAGGTCACAGCGTGCCTGGGCACGGGTGACGGCCCAGTTGAAGTTCTCGAGGCTGCCGAAGTGGCGTTCCTTGTCACTGGCCTGCTCCCCGAAGCGCGCCGCGACCAGCGTCAGCACCTCGCGGGTGGTCGCATCCTCGCGATGGGCATGCACCGGCGGCGGTGGGGCGTGGAAGTCGTCTGGAATCGGTTCGCGGTTGTCGTGGTCGTGGTTGAACTTGCCGCCGGCGGGTTCGCTGCCTTCCATCAGCAGGTCGGTGTCACGGCGTTGCTCACGATAGAAGTACTCCATGCGCAGTTGCTTGCGGCCCTCGGCCCAGTCGGCGAAGGCTGCCGGCGTGGTGAAGAAGCGTGTGTCCTCGAGGACTTCCCAGCGCACGCTGCCGGCCTCGCGCCGCGCCAGAAAGTCGTCCAGCAGCCGCCACTCGCCGGGGCGGGTCACCAGCACGCCATCACATTGATACAGGGCGGCCAGACGCTCTGCCTCGCTGGCCAGACGCTGGAGGTTGTCCGGATCCTCCAGTCGGCTTTCATGTACCTGCCAGCCACACTCCCTGAGTTCCTGGGCGTGGTGGCGCATCGCGGCCAGCATCATCGCGATCTTGTGCGGGTGGTGCGGCACGTAGCGGCCTTCCTCCTCGACCTCGCAGAAGGCGATCACGCTGTCAGCGGGTGCCTGCTTGAGGCTTGCCAGGTCATGGCTGAGCTGGTCGCCGAGGATCAGCACCAATGGCCGCGCGAAGTCATGACGCGTCGCCAGGCGCAGAGTAGCGGGGGTGGGATCGGGCACGAGGACTCCGGAGGGGTTGTGACAATAATTGTCTTAAAGCTATACAAATCGTGATGATAGTATAACTTCATCCCTCACGCACAGGGCGAGCTGGTAATATGGCTGCGCTGTCGGTGAAGTTGGCTGCGCTGCGGTGAAAGTGGCTGCGCTGCCGCTTTACCTCTCTTCTTGCCCCTAGTCAGGAGTCCATCATCCATGAGTACCCCGCGTTTTGGCGTCATGCTGGTCAATCTCGGCACCCCCGATGCCCCGACCCCCAAGGCGGTGCGCCGTTACCTCGCGGAGTTTCTCGGTGATGTGCGCGTGATCGACCTGCCGCGTCTGCTCTGGCTGCCGATTCTGCATGGCCTGGTGTTGACGACGCGTCCCAAGAAGGTGGCCGAGGCCTACGCTTCGGTATGGACGGAAGACGGCTCGCCGCTGATGGCGATCGGCAAGCGGCAGCGCGCCGCGCTGGAAGCACGCCTGGCCGAGTCACTGGGCGAGGACATTCCCGTCGAACTGGCGATGACCTACGGCAAGCCGACCATGGAAGAGGTGGGGCGCAAGCTCGCCAGCCGCGGTGCCGACCGCATGCTGATCCTGCCGCTCTATCCGCAATTCTCGCGCACGACCACTGCCGCGGTCTTCGATCGCCTGGCGCGTGCGCTCAAGCCGTGCCCGCATCTGCCGGAGCTGCGTTTCGTGCGCGACTATCACGACCACCCGGATTACATCGCGGCGCTGGCCACCAGCGTGCGTGAGCACTGGGAGAAGGAAGGCCGGCGTGGCAAGCGCCTGCTGATGAGCTATCACGGCATTCCCAAGCGCTATGCGACGGCAGGCGACCCCTACCCGACGCAATGCGAGCGCACCAGCCAGTTGCTGGCCGAGGCGTTGGGGCTTGGCAACGATGAGTGGGCGATGACCTATCAGTCACGCTTCGGCAAGGCCGAGTGGCTCAAGCCGTACACCGATGAAACGCTGAAGGCGTGGGGCGGTGAAGGGCTGGAAAGCGTCGATGTCATCTCGCCGGCCTTCGCGGCTGACTGTCTCGAGACGCTGGAGGAGCTGGAGGAAGAGAATCGCGGCTACTTCACCGAATCCGGTGGTGGCGACTTCCGCTACATCCCGGCGCTCAATGATCGCAGTGACCATATCGACCTGCTCGAGGCGCTGTGTCGCCAGCATACTCAGGGCTGGTAACGAGCAGGCCCGTCATACTGCCATTGCCCGCGAAATGAAAACGCCCCACCAGTCATCACTGGTGGGGCGTTTTCATGTTGCTGGCCTGCTGTTCGTGAATCCGCTCCTGCGAATCAGCGCTCGTGAATCCGCTCTCGTGGCTTGGCCCCGCTTGATGAGAGCCTGCCTGGCGAGAGCCGAGTGACGATCACGGCAGGCGGGATTCGCTGGCCTCGGCGTTGACCTCGTCCGGCTCCTCGGCGACTTCGAGTCGCTCCGGCACGTTGCGTGTACGGCTGTCCGCCACCAGCTTCTGGTGCAGCGCCGCCTTGGACAGCAGGTGAGCGGTCACGGGGGCGGTGATGAACAGGAAGATGGACACCAGCATTTCCTGAAAGCTGAAGTGGCCGGTGGTGGCGCGGAAGTAGATCATCGACGCCATCAGCACGCAGCCGACCCCCAGCGTGGTGGTCTTGCTGGGGCCGTGCAGGCGCATGTAGAAGTCCTTGAGGTGCGTCAGTCCCAGAGAGCCGATGAAGGCAAACAGGCCGCCGGCAACCAGGAAGAAGGCGATCACGCCTTCGAGGACAGGATAGAACCAGGTGGGCATGGGGAGTCTCCGCTCAGGTCATTCGATGATGTCGCCGCGCAGCAGGTATTTGCAGACTGCCACGGTGCTGACGAAACCGAGCATGGCGATCAACAGCGCCGCCTCGAAGTAGGACTTGCTGTTGAGCTGGATGCCGAACAGCACGATCAGGGCGATGGAGTTCACGTACATGGTGTCCACCGCCAGAATGCGGTCCGGCAGGTCCGGCCCGATGGCGAGCCGGAAGACGTTGAGCACCAGCGAGGCGGCGAACAGCGCGATGCTGATCCACAGGGCGATGTCTAGCATTCGAAGATCTCCTTGAGCGGACGCTCGTAGCGCTGGCGGATCTCGTCGATCAACTCCTGCTCATCCTCGACATCCAGCGCGTGGATGATCAGATGGCGGCCATCCAGCGTCAGATAGGCCGAGACCGTGCCCGGCGTCAGCGTGATGGTGCTCGACAGCAGGGTGATCGGGAACTTCTCCTCAAGCTCCAGCGGGTAGCGCACGAAGGCCGGGCGGAACTTGGCGCGCGGATTGAGGATCAGGTAGGACACCTGCAGGTTGGCGATGATGATGTCCATGATCACGCGCAGGAAGTAGCTGATCAGCCGCCAGGGCTTCTGGAGGTCGGGCTGCGGCTCCCAGAAGCGGTAGGTCAGGATGGGAATCGCGATGGCCAGCACTGCCCCGAGCAGGATCTGACCGGGCGCGACGCTGTTCTGCAGCATCAGCCAGACGATCAACAGCAGCACCGACAGCATCGGCGTGGGCAAGAGACGGGAACGAGGCTTGATCATGAGGCATCTCCCTTCAGTGGCGGCGCGGTTTCGGGTGCCGCGTCCTTGCCGAGCAAGGATTCAAGATAGGGGGCCGGTTTGGACAGCTGCTCGGCGGTGGCCTTGGTCCAGTTCGCCAGCGGCCCCGCGAAGATGACCAGCATCAGCGCAGCCGAGATCAGCCCGCCAGTGGCGATGCCACGGGCTACGCCGATCCGCTCGCCGCTGGGCTCGGCCTTGCTGGTGCGCCAGAACACGCTGGAACCGGCGCGCGAGCAGGCGACCAGCGAGCACAGACCGGCCAGCAGCAGCAGCGGCCACAGCCAGATCTGCTGCTCCGGCGTCGCCGAGGCGAGAATCAGCGCCTTGCCGATGGCGCCCGAGAAGGGCGGCAGCCCGGCGGCGGCGGCGGTGCCGATCAGGAAGAGGCCGCCCAGCAGGCCTGCCTGCAGCAGCGGGCGCGAGCGCACGATGCGTGCCCCGGCCTTGCCGCGCTGACCGGCGACCACGTCGACCAGCAGGAAGAGGCCACCAGTGACCAGCGTCGAGTGGATCAGGTAGAACAGCAGCGCGCTGTCTGCCTCGATCGTGTTCATGCCCAGCGCCGTCAGCAGCGTGCCCACCGACACCATCACCAGATAGGCCACCAGGGTGCGCAGATCACGCGCCGAGAGCACGCCCAGCATCGCCACCACCAGGGTGGCGAGTCCTGCCCACCACAGCCAGTCACGACCGAGGTCCGCCAGTGCGCCAGCGTTGTCGGTGAAGATCAGCGAGTAGACGCGCAGGATGGAGTAGATGCCGACCTTGGTCATGATCGCGAACAGCGCCGCCACCGGTGCCGAGGCCGCGGCATAGGCGCGTGGCAGCCAGAAGTACAGCGGCAGCATCGCCGCCTTGAGGCCGAACACCACCAGCAACAGCAGGCCACCGGCTTCCATCAGGCCGGCACGGCCCGGGTCGAGCGTGGTGACGATGACCGCCATGTCGGCCATGTTCAGGGTGCCGGTCACGCCGTACAGGATACCCAGCGCGATCAGGAAGAACGCCGAGCCCATCAGGTTCAGCACCACATAATGCAGCGCCGACAGCGTGCGTGCCTTGCTGCCGCCATGCAGCAGCAGGGCGTAGGAGGCGATCAACAGCACCTCGAAGAACACGAACAGGTTGAACAGGTCGCCGGTCAGGAAGGCGCCGTTGATGCCCATCAGCTGCAGCAGGAACAGACCATGGAAGTTGGAGCCGGTCTCATCGATGCCCGCCGTGGCGTACAGACAGGCCAGCAGGCCCAGCAGCGAGCTGAGCAGCACCATGGTCGCCGACAGGCGGTCCAGCACCAGCACGATCCCGAACGGCGGCTGCCAGTCGCCCAGCGCGTAGTAGCGGATGGTGCCATCACCGGCCTGCACCACCAGCGCGATGGCGATGGCCACCATCAATGCCTGGGCCACCAGGCTGACCGTGCGGCGCAGGGTCGGTGAGGTGGCACGACTCAGCAGCAGGCCCGCCCCCACCAGCAGCGGCAGGACAATCGGAAGGACAATCAGGTGTTGCAGCATCACTTGGTGTCCTCTTTCTCTTTCGAATCATCCAGGCGATTGCCGTTGACGTGGTCACTGCCCAGGTCGCCGCGCGCGCGCATCGCCAGGATGACCACGAAGGCCGTCATGGCGAAGCCGATCACGATGGCGGTCAGCACCAGCGCCTGGGGCAGCGGGTCAGCCGCTGGTGAGCCGGCACCGACCACGGCTGGATTGCCGTGCATCGCAAGGCCACCCATGGAGAACAGGAACAGGTTGACGGCGTAGGACAGCAGCGTCAGGCCGACCACGACGGGGAAGGTGCGGCCGCGCAGGGTGAGGTAGACACCGCAGGCGGCCAGCAGGCCGGTGGTAGTGGCGTAGAGGGCTTCCATCACATCTTCTCCTTGGTCGGGCGATGCGGAGTCGTCAGCTTGCCCAGATTGGCGAGAATCATCAGGGTCGCGCCGACCACGGTCAGGTAGACGCCGAGGTCGAACAGCAGCGCGGTGGCCAGCTCGATTTCCCCGATGACGGGCAGGGTGAAGTGGCCGAAGGAGGATGTCAGGAACGGATAGCCGAACACCCAGCTGCCGGCGCCGGTCAGGCCGGCGATCAACACCCCGGCCGCCGCGACGGGCTGATAGGGGAAGCGCAGCCAGCGCTGCGTCCAGTCCACGCCACGCGCGATGTAGAGCAGGATGATGGCCACTGCCGTCACCAGACCGGCGATGAAGCCGCCGCCCGGCGCATTGTGGCCACGCAGGAAGATGTAGACCGAGACCAGCAGAGCCAGCGGCAGCAGCGTCTGGGAGACGGTGGCCAGGATCATCGGATGGCGATCCGGCGACCAGCCACGTCCATCCAGGTCACTGGACGGCATGAACAGGCGCAGACGGTTGAGTAGCTTGAAGATCGCCAGACCCGCGATGCCCAGTACGGTGATCTCACCCAGCGTATCGAAGCCACGGAAGTCGACCAGAATCACGTTGACCACGTTATGGCCACCGCCACCGGAGACCGCATTGGCCATGAAGAAGTCGGAGATCGACTCCACCGGGCGGGTCAGGATGGCGAAGTTGAGGCTCGCCACCACCACGCCGAAGGCACTGGCCAGCAGCACGTCGCGCATGATGCGGCGTGCGCTGGATTCCTTGGGCGTGCGCTGGGGCAGGAAGAACAGCGCCAGCATCAGCAGGATCATCGTCACCACCTCGACCGCCAGCTGGGTCAGTGCCAGGTCCGGTGCGGCGAAGCGCGCGAAGGCCAGCGAGGTCATCAGCCCGACCACGGACAGCATCAGCAGCGAGATCAGACGCTTGCGGTGGGTGATCGCGGTGCCGAGGCCGGCCAGGCCGGTGATCACGGCGCCGGTCAGCAGCATGCCATCGAAGGGCTGTTGCTCAAGCTCTCCACCCAGTTGCGGCACGGCCAGCAGGCCGATGCCGACGAACAGCAGCGCGGTCAGCAGCAGCCACAGCATGTAGCGCTGCAGCGAGCCATTCTCGAAGCTGTCCATGCTGCGCTCGGAAAGCTTGACGAGGCGCTGCACGTTGGCCTCGAACACCAGCAGGGCGTTGCGTGCGCGGAACTGACGCTGGAAGGAATAGAGATGGTGGCGCAGGGCATAGACGGCGACGCCGCCCGCCAGCGCGATACCACTCATCAGCAGCGGCAGATTGAAGCCGTGCCAGATGGCGAGGCTGAAGTCCGGTACCGGTCCGGCCAGCACGCTGGCGGAGGCACTGACCAGCAGATCCTTGATCACCAGCGACGGCAGGATACCGACCAGCAGACAGATCAGCACCAGCACCTCGATGGGCAGCTTCATGTAGCGCGGCGGCTCATGCGGGGTCTTGGGCAGATCCTTCGGCTCGCCATTGAAGAAGACGTCGTGGATGAAGCGCAGCGAGTAAGCCACCGACAGGATGCCACCGAGGGTCGCCAGCGCCGGAATCAGCCACGACAGACCGCCCAGCAGCTGGGCATCGAGGCTCTCGGCGAAGAACATCTCCTTGGACAGGAAGCCGTTGAGCAGCGGCACGCCGGCCATCGAGGCCGAGGCGACCATCGCCAGCACCGTGGTATGCGGCATGTAGCGATACAGGCCGTTGAGCTTGCGGATGTCACGCGTGCCGCACTCGTGATCGACGATGCCGGCGGCCATGAACAGCGAGGCCTTGAAGGTGGCGTGGTTGATGATGTGCAGCAGGCCCGCGACGGCGGCCATCTGGCTGTTGAAGCCGAACAGCAGCGTGATCAGGCCCAGGTGACTGATGGTCGAGAAGGCCAGCACGCCCTTGAGGTCCTGCTTCATCAGCGCGAACCAGGCGCCATACAGCAGGGTGGCCAGGCCGGTCAGGCTGACGATGTAGAACCACAGGTCTGTTCCCGCGAGCACCGGGTGCATGCGCGCCAGCAGGAAGACACCGGCCTTGACCATGGTGGCGGAGTGCAGGAAGGCGGACACCGGCGTCGGTGCCGACATCGCATGGGGCAGCCAGAACTGGAACGGGAACTGGGCCGACTTGGTGAAGGCGCCCAGCAGCACCAGCACCAGCGCGACCGGATAGAGCTCGTGGGAGCGGATCTGGTCCGCCGCGGCCAGTACGTCATCGAACTGGTAGCTGCCGACGATATGCCCGATGACCAGGATACCGGCCAGCAGTGCCAGGCCCCCGGCACCGGTGACGGTCAGGGCCATGCGGGCGCCCTTGCGCGCCTCGCTCAGCTGGTACCAGTAACCGATCAGCAGGAAGGAGCTCAGACTGGTCAGCTCCCAGAATACCCACATCAGCAGCAGGTTGTCTGCCATCACGATGCCGAGCATCGCGGTCATGAACAGCATCAGGAAGCTGTAGAGGCGTGCCAGCGAATCCTCGCCCGACAGGTAATAGCGGGAATAGAGGATGATCAGCAGGCCAATGCCGAGAATCAGCAGCACGAACAGCCCCGACAGACCATCGAAGCGCAGCGACAGGTTGAGTCCCAGCTCCGCGATCCAGGGCAGATGGAACTGGGGCACCATGCCCGAGAAGACGTCTCCAAGGTGGAAGACGGCGATACCGAGTGCTATGGCAGGCGCCACCGCGGTCAGCCAGGCAAGGCGTGCACGGGGCAGATTTCTGGCCATCAAGGGCACCAGGGCACCGAGTAACGGCAATAGCACGATCAACAGCAGGGTCATGGAAGACTCGCTCCAGTCGTTGTTGTAGTACGTAGTCCGTCATTCGTGGGCAGCGCAGACACAGGCTCAGGGCCGGACTGCCAGCTTCGAGATCGGGAGGCGGAGTTTCGGCCACTGGGTGCCGACAGAATAGGCGAGCGCACTGCAGGTTGCTGCGATGAAGTGCCGGACACACGAGACTCTGTCAGGAAGACGTTCTCATGGGGCCATGCGAGACACGACATGCGTCACGCGGCAGCAAGGGTTGGCAGTGGCTGGCTCAGGCTGCACGGAGGAACTGACGCGGGTTCAGCGCGTCAATCGCTCCGGGCATGACGTTACCGTCGCAAGGGGCGGATCCGTCAGGAAGGGGAGTCGCACGGCACGGGGTGCCAGCATCCAGGATGGGATGAGGTCCGCAGCGCGTCCCCGGCTGCCCGCAACGGGCAGACGGCGAATATGCCGGGTTGGTGCGGTCATGTCATGTCTTGCGAGCATGGCCGTATTCCTCCTGAAGCCCCTGGATGACAAGTGTGTGTTCGAGTGGAGACACTTGCGCGATCTTGTTGAAAACATTGATGGAACGTGACCTAACCTCTCGAATGTATCACGCACTTGCACCCCTCGCCAGCGCATGCCCGACCCGCCGGAACGCGACATGTACCGTGTGAAGTGTTGTACAAGATGTCGATTTTCTTGTACAAATGTTGCACGCCATACGTTCCACGGAGTCATCATGCACGAGGTCGCCAGCATGAATTCGGGCAACGCACCGGAAACCTCTCTGGTGTGGTTGCGTCACGACCTGCGGCTGGAAGACAACCCGCTGTTCGCGCTGCCCCTGTCACGTCGCCCGCATCAGATGCTGGTGATGTATGTCTTCGACCGTCGCTGGCTGACGCCGAGCGACGGCTTGCCACGCCTGGGGCCCGCGCGTCTGCGCCTGCTGTGGCAGAGCCTGATGAACCTGCGTGGCATGCTGCTGCGTCGCGGCAGTGACCTGCTGGTGCGCGTCGGGGACCCCGTCGAGGAAGTGCTGACGCAGGTCGCCCAGCACGATGTCCAGTGCCTGGAAGTCAGCCTCGCCGCCGCGCCGGAAGACAGCCGCGCCCTGCAGCAGCTCTCACGGCGCCTGCCGGCCTCGACCCGGCTCCACTGTCACCCTCCTGACCAGATCGCCTTCGACAGCCAGCTGCTGGATGGCCCGTTGCTTGATCGCCTGCTGCCGGGCAGATTCCCCCGCGAAGAGACGGCGCGCCTGCGCGTGGCGCATGAGGCGTCCTGCGTTGTAGATGAGCGGGCGGCTCCCTCCAGTGATCTCACTCTGCGTGACACGGCCTCTGCTGACACAGGCGCATCAGACGATCATGACGCCCTGGCGACCTGCGCCGCGCTTGCCTCGCAGGTGCTGCACGCCAGTGGTGGCGATGACGCTGGCGTGGCCGACCTGATGCTGCCGCCTTGTGCTGTGTTGACGCCGACGCCCGGCGCCATGCAGGCCCGCCCTCAGCGCGAGGCTCTGTCTCAACACGAGGCTTTGCCGACAGGGCTGAACGATGAGCAGTGGCGCGCGCTGTGCGAGGCGCAGTCGCCCTTGCAGGGGCTGCCCTATTCCCTGCCGCCGTGGCCCGATTCTGCCTCGCGTGGCTTTCCGCCGCTGGATGCCATCTGTGGCTCGGCGCAAGCCTGGCAGCCGGCGACTGCCCGGCTTGCGGAGCTGCAGGGCGGCGAGGAGCCAGCCCGCGCATACCTGTCGACCTTGCTGTGGGGCAAGGCCTGGGCGAAGGGAGATGCCGGCAAGGGCGATGACGACTCGATCGAAGGGGCGTCCTATCAGCGATCGCACTCTGTCGATGCCGAAGGCGCTGGTGTGCCGACGGGACTGGCACCCCAGCGGGAGGCGGGGAAGACGCTTGACGATATGCAATCGATGGCGCGCCCGGCGGATGCATGGCCACTGGCAGCATGGCTGGCGCTGGGTTGCATCAGTCCGCGCCGCATTCTGCAGGTACTGGATGCCCGCCGCCGCGAGGCGGGTGATGAGGCGATCAATCAGCAGCTGCTGGCCATCGTGCTGCAGCGCGAGTGCTGGCAGCGCATGCTGCGTGACAAGGATGAGGAGGCTCGCGCGGCCTGGTATGGCGCCGCGTTGCGGGAAGACGCCGCAAATGACGCCGCCTTTGCGCGCTGGAGCGAAGGGCGAACCGGCGATGCCCGGGCCGACAAGGCCATGCAGATGCTGGTACGTGAAGGCTGGTTGCCGTGGTCCGAGCGCAAGTATCTGGCCGGTGCCTGGCTGGAGGGCGGCGGCGACTGGCGGTTGGGCGCGCGCTGGTTCGAGCGTTGCCTGCTCGATTACGACGCCGCCATCCACTGGGGCGAATGGCGGCATCTGGCGGGCTTCGATGTGTGATCAGACGGTGTCGATATCACGCCAGTCGTCTAGGAAGATCCAGGCCCTGGTGGCACCTCATCCATGACCTGCTGCTTCTACGACTTGCTGCTACTATGATCTGCTGCTTGTATGACCTGGCGCTCTTCAGCCCAGGCGTGCCAATAGCGCCGTGACGGCCGTCTCGACGCGCAGGATGCGCTCGCCCAGATGCACCCCTTCAAAGCCTGTCGCCATGAATTTCTCGACCTCATAGTCCACGAAGCCGCCTTCCGGACCGATGGCCAGCATCACCGGCTCGCGGACGGCGCGTGGGCATTCATCCGGCATGCCAGGATGGGCGATGATGCCGCGCAGAGGCGTGCCTGATGCTGGTGTCATCAGTGCCGGCAGGCAGTCTTCCACGAAGGGTTTGAACAGTTTCTCGTGGGTCACCGTCGGCATGATGGTGTCACGCGCCTGCTCCAGTCCCAGCACCAGATGCTGGCGAATCTTGTCTTCCTTCAGTTCCGGCGACTGCCAATAGCTCTTCTCGACCCGTCGCGTATGCAGCAGGGTGATGTGCTTCACGCCCAATGCCGTGACGTGTTCCAGCGAGCGTGCCAGCATGCGCGGGCGCGGCAGCGCCAGCAGCAGATGCACGTCGAGTGGCGCCGGCGGCTGACGGTCCAGCGTCAGGCTGAATTCGGCGCTGTCCGCCTCCAGTCGCTCCAGGCGGCCACGGCCGATCAGGCCACCCTCCACCCCCAGCGTCATCTCGTCGCCGACGCTGGCACGATGCACCTCACGCAGATGGCGCAGGCGGCGTGGGTCCGTGACACGTGCATGGTCCTGAGCGGTCAGGTCGTCAGCGCCGAGCAAAATCAGATTCATGGCAATACCGGGGCAGTGGAGGGCGGGATGCATCGCTTACAGACAACGGCAAGCGGGCGTTATTCTAGCATGTCGTGCATGCTGACCCGACGGGGACAGCGTTGGCATGGCGTCAATGGCTGACGCGTGGTGACGCCTTTTCTTGCAGTCCCCCCCCTTGAGTGCACAATGAAGAAAAATCGACAGGAGCCTGACACGTGCGAGTGATCCGCAAATATGCCAATCGGCGCCTATACGACACCGAGCAGAGCCGCTACGTGACCCTGGAAGACCTGCGCAGCCTGGTGCTGGCGGAAGAGGTCTTCAAGGTCGAGGACGCCAAGAGCGGTGAGGACCTCACGCGCACCATCCTGCTGACCATCATCATCGAGCAGGAGCAGGGCGAGGGCGAGGCCGAGGTCTTCTCCAACGAGCTGCTGGAGCAGTTCATCCGCATCTACGCGATGGCCAAGCCGCTGCCGCTGGCCGGTTATCTGGAGCAGGGCACGCGCCTGATGATGGAGCAGCAGCAGCGCATGCAGGAGCAGTGGTCCCAGGCCATGCGTCACTCGCCGATGGAGATGATGCGCGAGGTCGCCGAAGAGAACCTGCGCTTCTGGCAGCAGGCCATGGGCGCTGGCATGGGCGCTGGCAAGAACGCCTCACGCTCACAGCCGAGTGATGCGGATGCGGCGCCTGATGAGTCGGACACGCCGTCGGACGATGAGCGACGCTGAGTGTGACACCGTGTCAGATCCAGCTTTCACATAAATTCATCGTGATGTGAAAAGGGGCGCCCCGAGCAGGGCGCCTTTCTGCCATAATGCGCAGCCTGATATTTCCTCGGTAGCTCGCGCCATGCGGGTAGCCCTGATCCACACTGGCTCATGAAGGTTGAAAAGATGAAGGTCCTGATCATCGGCGGCGGTGGCCGCGAACATGCGCTGGCCTGGAAGGCCGCCCAGTCATCCCGTGTCGAGGAGGTCTTCGTGGCGCCCGGCAATGCGGGTACGGCGCGCGAGTCCAAGCTGACCAATCTGGCGATTGCCGCTGACGATCTCGATGCGCTGGTCGCCTTCGCGCGTGACAACGCCATCGAGCTGACCATCGTCGGCCCGGAAGCGCCGCTGGTGATCGGCGTGGTCGATCGCTTCCGCGAAGCGGGGCTCAAGTGCTTCGGCCCGACGGCCGGTGCCGCCCAGCTGGAAGGCTCCAAGGCCTTCACCAAGGACTTCCTGGCGCGTCATGCCATCCCGACCGGCGACTACGCGACCTTCGCGGAGGTCGATGCGGCGCTTGAGTACCTGGCGGCCCATCCGGCGCCCATCGTCATCAAGGCCGATGGCCTGGCGGCGGGCAAGGGTGTCGTGGTCGCGATGAGCGACGAGGAAGCCCGCGCCGCGGTGCGTGACATGCTCGAGGACAACGCCTTCGGCGATGCCGGCGCACGCGTGGTGATCGAGGAATTCCTCGACGGCGAGGAAGCCAGCTTCATCGTGATGGTCGATGGCGAGAACGTGCTGCCGATGGCCACCAGTCAGGATCACAAGCGCGTCGGCGAAGGCGATACCGGCCCCAACACCGGCGGCATGGGGGCCTACTCTCCGGCGCCGGTGGTGACGGCTGACGTTCACCAGCGCGTGATGGACGAGATCATCCTGCCCACCGTGCGCGGCATGGCGGCTGAAGGCCATCCCTATACCGGTTTCCTGTATGCCGGTCTGATGATCGATGCCCAGGGCGCGCCGAAGATCATCGAATACAACTGCCGCTTCGGTGATCCGGAAACCCAGCCGATCATGGTGCGGCTGAAGTCCGATCTGGTCGCGCTGTGTCTGGCCGCCGAAGACGGGCATCTCGACACCCAGACCTGCGAATGGGATTCCCGCGCGGCGGTCGGCGTGGTGCTGGCAGCTGGCGGCTACCCGGCCAGCTACCGCAAGGGCGATGTCATCAGCGGCTTCGACGCTGCCGAAGCGACCGGCTGCAAGGTCTTCCATGCCGGCACCGCCGAACAGGACGGCCAGGTCGTCACCAGCGGTGGTCGCGTGCTGTGCGTCACCGCACTGGGCGACAGCGTCGCGGCGGCCACCGAGCGTGCCTATGAAGGCGTCGATGCCATCAGCTGGCAGGACATGCTGGTGCGTCGCGACATCGCCTGGCGTGCCATCGCTCGCGAGCGCGGCGATAGCTGAAAGCGCTGAGTCGCACGGGCCACCGCCCCGCGACATGCCAGCTTCACGACAAGACCCGGCCTCAGGCCGGGTCTTGTCGTTGGGGCATCTCTCGACGCCCTGAGCGCCTACGACCATCGTGTCGGGGTCTGGTCATGTCGGTATCGGGCATGCGATAACCCTAGTCATCCTATATTCCTTCTTGAGGCTGACCGGCGTCGAAAGATGGCGTCGCCGTCCGCCCTGAACCCTTTTCCTGTCTCGCCGACAAGGAGTCTGCATGGACCGTATCCGGCTTGAATTTCCGGTTTCCCGCCTGGTACATCGCCACCCGATGACGATTCGGGTCAGCGACATCAACTATGGCCAGCACCTGGGTCACGACAGCGTAGTCAGCCTGGCGCACGAGGCGCGGGGTCAGGCCTGGCAGGCGCTGGGCTTCCCCGAATGGAACATCGATGGGCTGATGAGCATCGTCGCGGATCTCGCCGTGCAGTATCAGGGCGAGGGCCGGCTGGGTGACGCGCTCGTGGTGGAGACGGCCATCGACAGCGTGTCCGGCAAGGGGCTTGGCGTCCATCACCGCCTGCTGCGTATCAGCGATGACACGGTACTGGCGACGCTGCGCGTCGGGCTGGTGTTCGCTGGCGAGCAGGGGCTGGCGGAACCGAGCGCGCGCGCCAGTGCCGCCATCGAGCAGGCCGTCTCAGCCATGTCTTCCCGGGTAGCCAACTGATGTCGCGGGAATATCCGATCATCGCCGTGACGGGGTCTTCCGGCGCGGGCACCACCACCGTCATGCGCACCTTCGAGCGCATGTTCTCGCGTGAGGCGATTCATGCCGCCTACGTGGATGGGGATGCCTTTCACCGTTATACCCGTGACGAGCTGGTGCGCATGTTTCAGGAGGTGCCGGAGCGCAAGCGCGAGCTGTCTCACTTCGCGGTCGAGGCCAACCAGCTGGATCGTCTGGAAGCGCTGTTCGTCGAATATGGCGAGCAGGGCTCCGGCACGCATCGTCATTACATCCATGCCGAAGACAAGCGCATGATCGAGGCCGGCTACAAGGTCGGCACCTTCACCGAATGGCAGTCGCTGCCGGACTGTACGGACCTGCTGTTCTACGAGGGGCTGCATGGCGGGCTGGTGACGCCGGAGCATGACATCGCGCGTCATGTCGATCTGCTGATCGGGGTGGCACCGACCATGAATCTGGAGTGGATCCAGAAGATCGATCGCGACACCAAGCTGCGCGGGCACTCCCAGGAAGCGGTGGTGGACACCATCCTGAGCCGCATGGATGACTACGTGCGCTATATCCAGCCGCAGTTCTCACGCACGCACATCAACTTCCAGCGCGTGCCGACGGTGGATACCTCCAACCCCTTCGAGCCGCAGGATATCCCGACGGATGCCGAGTCGATGGTCGTCATCCATTTCCGCGATCCCGGCAGTGTCGACTTCCCGTTCCTGCTCGCGATGATCCAGGGCTCGTTCATGTCGCGCCCGCATACGCTGGTGGTACCCGGCGCGCTGATGGCACTGGCCATCGAGCTGATCATCACGCCGCTGGTCAAGAGCCTGCTGGCGCAGCGGCGGTTTCGCTAGCCGCAGACACGAAGGGGGTTGGGCTCGGACTGGCTCAGTGCTTGCGGCCCTTGAGGCGTGGCAGGATGCCTTTCTTCCAGACGCGCAGGGTGCGATTCAGGCGGCCACTGCGGATCAGCAGGCGTGCCTCGCGGGTGCTCAGCGGCAGGCCGAGAGTGCGTTGCTTGAGCTTCAGCGAGTGACGCAGATCGAAGCGGCGCATCATGCGCGCGAGGGAGGCTGTGCCCGGCAGGCGCGGCAGGCGGATGGCAGAGGTGAAGTCGATCAGGACCGGCACGCCATCGCGCAGCACGACGTTGGAGCCACGGATGTCGTTGTGGGCCATCTGGCGCTGATGGAGTTGCTGCACGATGAGAATCAGCTGCTGACTGAGGCGGGCATCCGTCACGTCATCCAGGGCGGCATCACTCAGCAACGGCCCGGGGATGTACTCCATCGCCAGCGACAGCGGTGACAGGCGCGCCACGGCGCGGGGGGCGTGTGTCCAGTCGCCCAGACGCTCGAGCATCTTCAGCTCATGGCGTACCAGCCAGCGTGCCACCAATGCCGCCGGCGTGCCGGCATAGCGGCGGTAATCCTTGCAGACCACCGGCTGGCCATTGAGATGCGTGATATAGACCTCGGCCTTCAGAAAGCCCTTGGCACGCTGCAGGAACTCGCCCGGGGCCTGCTCGCCGTCAACACGCGCGACCCTGGGCGCGGCACGCAGTGCCGCCCGTGCCTTCTCGGCGCGCGTAGGCTCGGCGCGATCAACGGCGGGGGCGCCGACAGTGGCCGTTCGTGTCTCGCCGTGAGAACCAAGGCCGGCCTCCAGTTCGTGGTTGGCCTTGCGCAGGGAGGAATCTTGGCGAGTGAACACGGGCATGACGGGCGGCTTCTCGTTAGCGGGATAACAATGATTATCCTACTGTTTTCCTCATTCGCCCACTGGCAGCGGTGAATCAGTCTGTTTCCCTAAAGGCGACATTGCCCTGTCCGCCAACTGGCCCGCGTTTTCCTGCGTCTGCTCTTGGCCTGTTGCCCGGCTGGCGCTACGCTGGCAGGCCACGCTGCCGTGGGCAGCCCCACTTCAAGGGAGAAGGTGTCATGGACTGTCTGTTCTGCAAGATCATCAACCGCGAGATTCCCGCCGATATCGTCTATGAGGATGATGAGGTGCTGGCCTTCAATGACATCAATCCGCAGGCGCCGACCCATGTGTTGATCATCCCCAAGCAGCATATCGCCACGCTCAACGATATCGAGGAGCATCAGCTGGCCACGGTAGGGCGCCTGCAGTACACCGCCGCCAGACTGGCGAAGGACTACGGTTTTGCCGAGGGCGGTTATCGCGTGGTGATGAACTGCAATGAAGATGGCGGCCAGACGGTCTATCATATTCATATGCACCTGATGGGTGGTCGCCGCTTCACATGGCCGGCTGGCTGAGCCGGCATAGAGCAGGCGCCTGTACCGGCGGTTCGCGGGCAGGTAGCGGCTAGCGATAACAAGCGCGCGGCACACAGGCGCATACCGGCAATGTCGTGAAAACGGCATTGCCGGTTTTGCATTGGGGATGCCACGGCGCAAGGGAGCCGGTCAGGCCTCGCCCGGCGACACTCTGCCCCTTACCGTCGCGGGCTGGCTTGCGTAAGATGGCCCCATTGCTCACGCCGTGCAGGAGTCTTCCCATGCCGCATTCCGATGCCATTTCGGCGCAACGTCATCACAGCCGCGCCGATCAGTTGATCCATCAGTTCGACACCGTACTGCGTACCCTGGTACCACATGCCGCCCAGCCGTCGCGTCCCTCTCCGGCGGGCGACATCCATGATGAAGCGATCAGCGACGAAGAGCGTCAGCACGCCGCTGGCCTGATGCGCATCAATCACACCGGCGAGGTGTGTGCCCAGGCGCTCTATCAGGGCCAGGGTTTCACGGCGCGTCTGCCCGAAACGCGCACGCAGATGGAGCTGGCCGCCCAGGAAGAGATCGACCACCTGGCCTGGTGCGATGCACGACTCGTCGAGCTGGATGCCAATACCAGCCTGCTCAATCCGCTGTTCTACATGACGAGCTTCGCGCTCGGGGCAGCGGCCGGTGCCATCAACGACAAGGTCAGTCTCGGGTTCGTGGCCGCGACTGAAGAGCTGGTCGGCGAGCACCTGTCGAAGCACCAGCAGACGCTGCCCGAGGGCGATCAGCGCTCACGTGCCGTGTTGCGCCAGATGGAAATCGACGAAGCCCATCATGAGCAGTGGGCGCTGGAAGCCGGTGGTCATCGCTTCCCGGGGCCGCTGAAGAGCGCCATGCGCCTGATGTCCAAGGTGATGACGGCCAGCGTCTATCGGGTGTGATGGTCAGGTGCCTGAGCCTGCCTTGGCAGCTTCAGGACTCTGCAACGCACAAAGGCCGCCCCATGGGGCGGCCTTTGTGTTTTGGGCGAACGTCGTGATGATCAATACGAGACGATCATTGCGAATCGGCCAGTGCGAGTCGGCCAATGTGAGACGCTCAGCGGTCTCTGGCGTCAGGGCTTATTCCTTGACCTGATACTCACCGTCCAGCGTCTCGGTGCTGCTGCCGTCTTCACGCGTGGCATCACGCGAATAGTTCTGGCGGCCACTGGCCTTGTCTTGGGCCTCCTGCATGCGCTGCTGCATCTCGCTCATGCGCTTTTTCATGCGACGGCGGATGAAGGGCAGCATGATGATGCCGAGTACCATCATCACCAGCGCCGCGAACAGGCTGAAGATCATGACCACGCCACCGATCAGCCAGGCGGCGACCAGCTTGAGGCCGGACAGGCCATTGGAGGGGCGTTGGTTGCCTGCATTGGCCTGCCATTGGCGAGCCTGATTCCACAGAGTGTTGTGCTGTTGGCCTTGCATGTGTCTTCTCCACGATAGAGCCGGGCCGTCAGGCCGGGCGAGGATGACCCGATAGGTGAAAGTGGGTGGTCGGGGATATCGGGTCAGGAAACAGGGGTATTGTCCTCCCGGCGCAATGGGCATTCGTGCTCTGGGCCGGGGGATGGGTAAATGGGGCTCGATGCGACGCACTTTTGCATGAGGCGCTTGATGGCATCGGGTGGCCGGTTGACTCGTTCAGCATCGAAGTTGGCATCGTTGCCGTCAAGCGGCTTCGGCGTTGATCCAGCGCTGGATGTCGGGTTCAGCCCTCGAACCACTTCAAGGCACGGCGGCTGGACAAGCGGGTCGATCAGTTCACGGCCGATAATCCGGATTCATGGACACGCTGGCGGCGAGGTTGAAAGCGTTGCCCGGCAGCGGCATGTTCAATGTCATCCGTTGCGGCCTGCCTTGCGCATCGCGTCCGTGAATCTGGATGGCGTGCGCAGCGACTTCGACGCTCTGTACACTATTGATGCCGTCGACAGCGGCAAAATTCAAGGTCTGGCGCATGCTGTCGCCATCGATGGCCTTGTCGCCGGGCGCGGAATCACTCTGGCGCAGCGCTTCGCTGATGAATTCTCTATCGGCGAGATTGATGGCCAGTTCCATCTGCCACCCATTATGCCCCCAGCCCGTGAACTGAACATGATCGTCGCGGATATCCATCGTACTGAATTCCATCATGCCCTTGCGACTGGCGTGGATCATCATCTGCGTGAGCAGCTCTGGCGCGAGCCCTTGAGTAGTCGAGGCCTCAGAGTTATCTGTCGCAGGCTTACCGGCTGTGCGGGTGGCGGCCGTGTCCAGCGCGCTATCCTCGGCATCATCGCCGAGCATGGCGTGCGCCTTGCCGTCATCTGAGTGCTCGCTGGTCGAGGGCCCATTTGCAGAGAGTCCGGCGGTCGAGAGTTCTGCCGCCGACAGCTGATGGCGCACCGGCAGGTCCTCGATGCCATTGGCATAGGCGGGAGCCGAACCCAGCATCAGGCCGAGTGCGCTGACGCCCAGGCCATGTCGCCAGTGCTGGACTGCGCGGCTGGCGAGCCAGAAGCGCGACGGGGCGGCGCCTGCGGCCGAGGACGGCGGCTGCCGGGATGCGGAGTCTGATTCACGAGCGGGAGCAATACGGGACGCGGCTGATGGGGACATGACACCCTCCTCAAGGATGGCTGGGCATGGCACTCACTGTGGGCCAGGCGACCTTGCGCGACGCTGAGACGTGAATTCATCTGAGGTTCATTGCCTCCTGTCAGTCTCTGCATCACAGGGTCAGTGGTTGCTCTCGCGTTGATCCGCGTTGTTCCAACGCAGGTTTGATTGCACATTCCGTTGCTAGATTGAGCGCCACGCGCATGCGCCCGCCTTGGGCGCACACCAGCCCCGCCGTCATTCACGAGGTTCCTCTTCATGCAGACTCCCCACAAGGCTCAGCCAGACGCCCGTGCAGCGCGTGGCAGTCAATGGCGGCAACGCTATGTCTGGCTGTGCCTCGGGCTCGGGAGCCTGCTGGTCGGTGCGCTGGCACTGCCGCCGCATGCGCTGTGTGACAGCGAGCGCTGGCGCAGCCTGCACGATGAAGTCGCCGCCGGACGTGTCATCTCGTTGTCCGAGCTGCTCGATAGCCTCGAGCGCGACTGGCTGGGTCAGGTGGTCGAGGTGGAACTCGAAGAGACGCATGGCGAGCTGATCTATGAGGTCGAGATGCTCGGGCCGCAGGGCCAGATGGCCAGATTCACCGTGCGTGCCTCGGATGGCAGTCTGCGAGAGGTGCGCGGCGTCAATCTGGATGCCATGCGTCGCGCTGGCAGCGGTTCCTTGTCCGAGCCCCTGACCAGGCCCCTGACCAGGCCCCTGCCCGAGACGGACGACGCGCCGCTCGTGACTGACGGCGCCAATGCCGAGGTCGAGAGTCAGTAGGACGAGGCAGGCAGTCGCCAGGCCAGGCAGTGCCAGCGCAGGCTGTGACTAGGGCGCGAGGGTGCCTGGCGGCCCTGAGGAACGGTATGCTAGTGCCATTGTCCATTGCGCCACCGGTAGAACGCCGCTTGCGTCAGGAGCCCGAGAATCGATGAAGATATTGCTGGTTGAAGATGACATGCCGTTGGCCGAAGCGCTGATGGCGCGCCTGGGGGAAGCCGATGTACTGGTCGAGCATGCCACCACCGGGGGAGACGCCGACTTTTTGATCCAGACCGAGAGCTACGATGCCGTAGTGCTGGATCTCGGCCTGCCGGACGGTGATGGCACGCGCTGGCTGGCCCAGTGGCGGGAAGCCGGCATCGAGGTGCCGGTGCTGGTGCTGACCGCGCGCGAGCGCTGGTCTGACAAGGCCGCCGGCTTCTCCGCCGGCGCCGATGATTACGTCACCAAGCCCTTCGAGACCGCCGAGGTCATCTTCCGTCTGCGCGCCCTGGTGCGTCGCTCTCGCGGCCATGCCCACCCCGTGCTCAAGCTGGGTGATCTGGCCTGCGACACCCACGGCGGCACCGTCAGTCTGGCGGGGCGCCCCGTGTCGCTGACCGCCCAGGAAACGCGCCTGCTGATGCACCTGATGCACGCCGTGCCTGGTGTGGTCAGCCGTTCTGAACTGGTCGAGCATGTCTATGACCGCGACCACGAACCCGATTCCAACGTCATCGACGTGCAGATCAGCCGTCTGCGCCGCAAGTTGGGGGCCGAGCGCATCGAGACGCTGCGCGGGCGTGGCTATCGCCTGCGTGATCCGGACGCCGAGACACAGACGCCGGCGGATGGCAGCGACGCATGAAGCCACTGTCCGTCGGCCGCCGTTTGCTGGGCGGCTCGCTGGTCATTGCCTTGATCGTCATGCCGCTGACCGGACTCGGTCTGGCCTGGAGCTTCCGTGACGCCGTGACTACTGCCTTCGACCAGCGCCTGCTGTCGCTGTCGAAGGTGCTGATCGCCGCCATCCAGTTCGACCGCGAGAAGGGCCGCCCCGGCTTGACACGCTCGCTGGGCGACCCACGCTTCGATCAGGCCTATTCGGGCTGGTACTGGCAGATTTCCGATCGCAACGGCAATGTGCTGACGTCGCGCTCGCTGTGGGACCAACGCCTGCCGCCGCTGGAAGACATGGACAAGGGCGTCATCATCAGCCGTGACCTCAAGGGTCCGCGCCATCAGGTGCTTCGCTCCCTCGAGCGCGATATCCGCCTGCCCGGCCGCAACCAGCCACTGCACGTGATGGTGGCGGCCAGTCGTAGCGAGGTCGACGCCGAGGTCGCGCGCTTCGAGTGGCTGCTGGCGGGTGCGCTGGTCGCGCTGGCATCGCTTTTGGTGTGCGGCTCTGCCGCGCAGATCAGCTGGGGGCTGGCGCCTCTGCGGCGCCTGCGGGCTCGCCTCAAGAAGGTCGCCGACGGCGAGGCGGAACGGCTGGAAGAGACCCGCCTGCCGCCGGAACTGACCGAGCTGACCCGCGCCATCAATGCCGTGCTCGAGCGTGATCAGCGCTTGATCGAGCGTGGGCGTGCGGCGGCCGGCAATCTGGCGCATGCGCTCAAGACGCCGGTCAGCGTGCTCAAGGCGCAGTCCGAGCGCTTCGACGGCGAGGACCGTGCGCGGATCGACGCCGAGCTCAAACGTATCGATGAAGCCGTGCGCCACCACCTGGCGCGTGCCAGTGCCGCCGGTGGCGCGCATCTCAGCGGGCGCATCAGCCTGCGTGAGGCGGCGGGGCCGGTCTTCGAGGGGCTCGGGCGCTTGGCGAGTCGGCGTGGCATCACGCTCAGTCTGGCGCTGGAGGACGACGCCAGCGTGCGGGTCGACCCGCAGGACCTGCAGGAAATGGTCGGTAACCTGCTCGAGAACGCCTTGCAGTGGGCTCGCCAGCAGGTGCGCGTCAGCAGCGAGACCCGCGATGGCGGCGTGCTGTTGATCATCGAGGACGATGGCCCCGGCATGAATGAAGAAGAGGGCGCTGCCGCGCTGGGGCGTGGGGCGCGTCTTGATGAAGGGCGCTCCGGTTCCGGTCTGGGGCTGGCGATCGTCGATGATCTGATGGCGCTCTACGGGGGCGAGCTGGCACTGGAGCGCTCCAGCCTGGGCGGCCTGGCGGCACGCGTCTGGCTGCCGAGCTCCCCGCTGGTCGGGGCACAGCCCACGGAGTGACAGGGCGCCGCCTCGTTTATTGGCGGTCTTGTCTTGATAGTTCAGCGCTATCACGGCCATCCCGAGAGATGATTGGGCGCGGCCAGGACGACACCGTATTCTGACGGTGTCCGGCTGGCAGCCGGACGGGCTTCGTTTCTGAGTCTCGTCTGCCGCGCCCTGCGGTGATGACGAACTGGCGCTCCTTCGGGAGCGCTTTTTTTTTGCCTGTCATTCACCACGCCATGCCTGATCGGCAATGCTCAAGGCGCCGATTGAACGCTGGCGGGGCTAACGGTCACGCTCAGGATCGCATAGGCTGTCAAAGAGTAAGCATCCGTTGCCGGGCGTCAGGAGGTGGTGATGAAGGACATGACAATGTGTGCTCAGCATGGCGATCTGGAGGGCCTGGCACAGGCATTGGCCGCTCCCGATGCGCACGAGCGAGTCAATGACGTGGATTATCGCGGGCGCTCGCCATTGCTGGTCGCGGTGCAGGCCAATCAGCCGGAGGCGGTGGAGGCTCTGCTGGCCGCCGGCGCCGACTGCGAGCAGACCGATGCCCTGCACGACACGCCCCTGCTGGCCGCGGCCGCGCTCGGCTATGGCCGCTGCCTGAGCCGGCTGCTGGCGCATGGCGCCTCGGCGACGGTGCTCAATCGCTTCTCTTCCACTGCGCTGATGTCGGCCAGTGAGCGTGGTCATGCCGATATCTGCCGTCAGCTGCTCGAGGAGACCGATGTCGACGTCAATCACCAGAATACGCTCGGCTGGACGGCACTGATCGAGGCCGTGTTGCTGGGGGATGGCGGCGTTGACTATCAACGGGTCGTCGAGCAGCTGCTGGCCCACGGTGCCGACGTCAATCTGGCGGACGCCGAAGGTGTCACGCCGCTGGCGCATGCGCGCTGGCGCCAGTTCGAGGCGCTGAGCGAGAGGCTGGAAGCGGCCGGCGGACACGAGCAGGGCGTGGCCCATGACGTGAGCGACGACGTCCAGGCCCGCACCTCGACACCGCGTCGTGCATGATGGCGCCGACCACAAGGAGGCATCGCATGGCGTTGACCTGGGGACTGATCATCATCGGCATCGCCTTGCTGCTGCTCGGCGGCTATCGCTGGCAGCAGGCGCAGTCCTTCGCCCGCAACAGCGCGCAGGTAATGGGCGAGGTCATCAACCACGACCGCACGCTGCACGTCGAAGGGCGTGGCCCGATCCATCTGCCCAAGGGCGGAAAACTCAGCGAGGATGAGGCCCTGGCGATGGCGGGCCTGCCGCCGGGCGGGCGCTTCAATATCGAGTCGATCCAGTATGCGCCCGTGGTGCGCTATCAGGATCAGCGTGATGGCTGGCACGAGATCATCTCGCCGCTGGCGGTGCCCTCGCCGACACCCGCCGTGGGGGAGAGCGTGGCGCTGGTATATCGCCTCGACGCCCCGCATGAGGCCAGCCTGCCGGGAACGCGCGGCTGGCTGATCGGGGTGCCGTTGATTCTCGGCTTCGCACTGTGCGCCGTCGGTCTGCGCCTGCTGTTGCGGGGTGGTGGTGGATGAGTGATTCAGGGGGCGGCGCGACCCGCCGTTATGGTGTCGGCATGCTGGTGCTGTGCTGGGCGCTGATTCTCGCCATGCTGGTGTGGTGGTTTCAGGGTCAGCTTGATGAGCGCACCCGGCCCAATGCCTCGCTGGCTGGCCAGTCGCTGTCATCTGGCGAGCCACTGACGCTGTCGCGCAATCGCTCAGGTCACTTCGTGGCCCCCGGTACGATCAATGATCAGCCGGTCGCCTTCCTGCTCGATACCGGCGCCACCTATGTCTCGGTGTCCGAAGCGCTGGCCGAGCGCCTGCAGCTGCCACGCGGGCGGGATGCGCGCTTCACCACCGCCAATGGCGTCAGTCACGGCGCCCTGACCACACTGGATACCGTCAGTCTGGCGGGACTCAGCCAGCGCGGGGTGCGCGGGGCCATCGTGCCGGGCATGCACGATGAGGTGGTGCTGCTGGGAATGAGTTTCCTGGGGGAGTTCGATATCAACATGCGCGGTCAACAGATGACGCTGACGCCGGTGGATGGCGCTGGCGGCGGCCGATAACGCCAGTGGCTGACACCAAGGGCTGACAGGGCTGACAGGGCTGGCAAGAAGGGCGGCTGACACTCCACCGCTCTGCCAGCAGGCCCGAAAACGACAACGCCCCGCTCATGATCTCCATGAGCGGGGCGTTTCACGTCTGGCGTGTCAGAGCAGGCGCTCAGTCTTTTCTGGGCGGCTCGACATGGCCACCGAAGCCGAAGCGCATCGCCGACAGCAGGCGGTTGGCGTAGGTGTTTTCCTTGCGCGAGCTGAAGCGCGAGAACAGCGCATTGGCCAGCACCGGCACGGCGACACCCTGCTCGACGGCGGCATCGACGGTCCAGCGGCCTTCGCCACTGTCGGAGACGGCACCGCTGTAGTGGTCCAGACGCTCATCACCGGCCAGTGCCTGGGCGGTCAGGTCGAGCAGCCAGGAAGACACCACGCTGCCACGACGCCACACTTCGGCGATATCGGCCAGATTGAGGTCGAAGCGCTGATCTTCCGGCAGGGCGTCGGAGCCCTTGCTCTGCATCAGCTCGAAGCCCTCGGCGTAGGCCTGCATCAGGCCGTACTCGATGCCGTTGTGGACCATCTTCACATAGTGACCGGCACCGACCGGACCGGCGTGGATGTAGCCGCGCTCGGCGCGCTCATCCGGGGCGTTGCGGCCCTTGGTGCGCTCGAGATCGCCATAGCCCGGGGCGAGGGTATCGAACAGCGGCTCGAGATGCTCGAACACGGCCTTCTCGGCGCCGATCATCATGCAGTAGCCGCGCTCCAGGCCCCACACGCCGCCGGAAGTGCCCACATCGACGTAGTTCAGGCCCTTCAGCTTGAGGGCCGTGGCACGGCGGATGTCGTCCTTGTAGAAGGTGTTGCCGCCATCGATGATGGTGTCGCCGGCTTCCATCAGCTCGGCAAGCGTGGCGATGGTCTGCTCGGTGATCTCGCCAGCCGGCAGCATGACCCAGACGGCGCGCGGCGCCTCGAGCTGCTGAACCAGTTCCACGAGGCTATCGACGTGCGTCGCACCGTCGGCGACCAGTGACTGGGCGATTGCCGCGTCACGATCATGGGCGACCACTTCGTGGCCATTGCGCATCAAGCGACGAGCGATATTGCCGCCCATGCGGCCGAGTCCGATGATACCGAGTTGCATGTTCGTTCCTTTCACGTGAAGCCGGGGAGAGTCGGGACGGCGCGAAGCCTACCCTGTGCGGGCGCTGGACGCAAAAACGGGCCATATCAATGACATGGCCCGTTGGGGTGCTCAGCAGAGGCAGGCGTCAGTCGCGTGCCTGTCTCTGGGAGAGGGAGTGATCAGCGATCAATCCCAGCTCAGGGCACCGCCGACCTGATATTCGGTGACGCGCGTCTCGAAGAAGTTCTTCTCCTTGCGCAGGTCGATGATCTCGGACATCCACGGGAACGGGTTCTTGGCGCCCGGGAACTGCTCCTTGAGGCCCAGCTGCGCGAGGCGACGGTTGCAGATGAAGTGGAGGTATTCCTCCATGATGGCCGCGTTCATGCCCAGCACGCCGCGCGGCATGGTGTCACGCGCGTATTCGATCTCGAGCTGGGTGCCTTCCAGAATCATCTGGGTGACTTCGTCCTGGAATTCGGCGGTCCACAGATGCGGGTTCTCGACCTTGATCTGGTTGATCACGTCGATGCCGAAGTTCAGGTGCATGGACTCGTCACGCAGGATGTACTGGAACTGCTCGGCGACGCCGGTCATCTTGTTGCGACGGCCCATGGACAGGATCTGGGAGAAGCCGCAGTAGAAGAAGATGCCTTCGGTGACGGCGTAGAAGCCGATCAGGTTGCGCAGGAATTCCTGGTCCGCTTCCGGTGTACCGGTGTGGAAGTCGGCACGCGCCAGCGCCTGGGTGTGCTTGAGGCTCCAGGCGGACTTGCGCGCCACGGAGTCCACTTCACGGTACATGTTGAAGACTTCGCCTTCGTCCATGCCCAGTGACTCGATGCAGTACTGGTAGGCGTGGGTGTGGATCGCCTCTTCGAAGGCCTGACGCAGCAGGTACTGGCGGCACTCCGGATTGGTGATGTTCTTGTAGACGGCCAGCACCAGGTTGTTGGCGACCAGCGAGTCGGCAGTGGAGAAGTAACCCAGCGAGCGCATCACGATCAGGCGCTCGTCCTCGGTCAGGCCGTCCTGGCTCTTCCACAACGCGATGTCCGCGTTCATGTTCACTTCCTGCGGCATCCAGTGGTTCGCGGAGCCGTCGAGGTACTTCTGCCATGCCCAGTCGTACTTGAAGGGCACCAGCTGGTTGACGTCGGCGCGCGCATTGATCATGCGCTTCTCGTCGACCTGAATGCGCTGGGCACCCATTTCCAGTTCTTCCAGACCCTTGGCCACGTCGAGATCATCCAGCGCCTGCTGGGCGCGGGCGATGCGCTCGGCATCGCTGATCGCGTAGCCTTCGCTGTTCTCGCTCGCGACGACAGCGTCAGCCGCCGGGGCAGCGGCGGGAGCTTCGGCCTGCGGCGCCGGTTTGGCCGTCGCCGGCTTCTCGGCAGCGGGGGCTTCGTCTTCGTGGAAATCGTCCCAGTTCAACATGTTGCGTTCCTCGTGTTCGGTGATGGTCACGCGGGCAGTCAGCGTGACGAAAAGGCAGGGGCGGTGCGTTCTACGACGCGAGCGCCATCGAGTGGCGTGGCTCCCACAGGGAGTCAGGCCCGGGCTTGTTTCGAGGGAATGTCAGGAGGCAGTGATTGTTGGTGGCGGCACAAGACCGAGCGGGGCTCGGTCTTGTGGATTTGCCGCAGTCCGCCTGCGGAGCATGTCCTGGCAGGAGGTGAGTCAGCGTCAGCGGACTCGGGTCTGGCGCAATCGCTTACTGACAGGCCTCACAGCCCAACTCATCGATGTTGCTGGCGGAGGGGGCGCGCTGGCCGCTCTTGCCCTGCAGGAAGTCTTCGATGCCGCGCGGTTCCGGCTTGGCTTCCGGTGCCGGGGTCGGCGCGGGAGCCGGTGCCGGAGTCGGTGCATTGCCGACGGCGTTGTGCTTGCTGCGATCGACGGTGGATTTCTCCACGGCGGTCGCACCCAGAGCACGGAGGTAATAGGTGGTCTTGAGGCCACGGAACCATGCCATGCGGTAGGTCACGTCCAGCTTCTTGCCGGACACGCCCTGGATGTACAGGTTCAGGGACTGGGCCTGATCGATCCACTTCTGACGACGCGAGGCGGCTTCGACGATCCACTTCGGCTCGACTTCGAAGGCGTTGGCGTACAGCGCCTTGAGGTCTTCCGGAATGCGCTCGATCGGCTGCACGCTGCCGTCGTAGTACTTGAGGTCGTTGATCATGACCTCGTCCCACAGGCCGCGCGCCTTGAGGTCGTTGACCATGTAGGCGTTGACCACGGTGAACTCGCCAGACAGGTTCGATTTGACGAACAGGTTCTGGTAGGTCGGTTCGATGGACTGCGAGACACCACAGATGTTGGAGATCGTCGCGGTCGGCGCGATCGCCATCACGTTGGAGTTGCGCATGCCCTGGGTGCGGACCTTCTCGCGGATGTAGTCCCAGTCCTGAGTCTGGCTTTCGTCCATCTCGATGTAGTCGGCGCCACGCTCGGTCTTGAGCTTCTCGATGGAATCGATCGGCAGAATGCCCTGACTCCACAGAGAGCCGTCGAAGCTTTCGTAACGACCACGCTCGGCGGCCAGATCACTGGAAGCTTCGATGGCGTGATAGCTGACGAGTTCCATGGATTCGTCGGCGAAGGTCACGGCTTCTTCGGAGGCATAGGCGATGGACTGCGCGTAGAGCGCATCCTGGAAGCCCATGATACCGAGGCCGACCGGGCGGTGACGCATGTTGGAGCGACGCGCCTGCGGTACGGCGTAGTAGTTGATGTCGATGACGTTGTCGAGCATGCGCACGGCGGTACGCACTGACTTCTTGAGCTTGTCGCCATCCAGCTTGCCGTCGATGACGTGCTGCGCCAGGTTGATCGAGCCCAGGTTGCAGACCGCGATCTCGTCCTCGGAGGTGTTGAGGGTGATCTCGGTGCACAGGTTGGACGAGTGCACGACACCGGCGTGCTGCTGCGGGCTGCGCAGGTTGCACGGGTCCTTGAAGGTGATCCACGGGTGGCCGGTCTCGAACAGCATGGAGAGCATCTTGCGCCACAGGTCACGCGCCTTGACGCGCTTGAACAGCTTCAGCTGGCCCTGACGGGTCATCTCCTCGTACTGCTCGTAACGCGCCTGGAAGGCCGCGCCGTACAGGTCGTGGAGGTCCGGGCAGTCGGACGGCGAGAACAGGGTCCACTCGGTGTCATCGAAGACACGCTTCATGAACAGGTCCGGCACCCAGTTGGCGGTGTTCATGTCGTGGGTACGACGACGGTCATCACCGGTGTTCTTGCGCAGGTCGAGGAATTCCTCGACATCCATGTGCCAGGTTTCCAGGTAGGCACAGACGGCGCCCTTGCGCTTGCCACCCTGATTGACGGCAACGGCGGTGTCGTTGACGACCTTCAGGAAGGGCACGACGCCCTGGGACTTGCCGTTGGTGCCCTTGATGTAGGAGCCCAGCGCACGTACCGGCGTCCAGTCATTGCCGAGACCACCCGCCCACTTGGAGAGCATGGCGTTGTCGCGGATGGCGCCGTAGATGCCGTCGAGGGCGTCCGGCACGGTAGTCAGGTAGCAGCTGGACAGCTGGCTGCGACGAGTACCGGCGTTGAACAGCGTCGGCGTGGAAGCCATGTAGTCGAAGCTGGACAGCAGCTCGTAGAACTCGATGGCACGACCTTCGCGGTCTTCCTCGTTCAGGGACAGGCCCATGGCGACACGCATGAACATGACCTGCGGCAGCTCATAGCGCACGTCGTTCTGGTGCAGGAAGTAGCGGTCGTACAGGGTCTGCAGGCCGAGATAGGTGAACTGGTTGTCACGCGTGTGATCGATGGCCGCGCCGAGACGCTCCAGATCGAAGGTGGCCAGTTGCTCGTCCAGCTGCTCGAAGGCGATACCGCTCTCGATGTAGGCCTTGAAGGCGACCGGGTAGTGGTCCTTCATCTCGCCGAAGGTGGCCTCGTCAGCGACCTTGAGGAAGCTCAGGGCTTCGCGGCGCAGGTTGTCCTGCAACAGGCGGGCGGTGACGTAGGTGTAGTTCGGGTCCTTCTCGACCAGCGTACGCGCGGTCATCATCAGCGCGGTGGACACGCCATCGACCGGCACGCCGTCGTACAGATTCTTCAGGGAGTCATCGACGATCTTCTGGGCATCGACGTTGGAAAGCTCGGCGCAGGCATCGAAGACGAGGGTCTCGATACGGCCCAGATCCAGCGGGCGCACGCTGCCGTCGAGGTGCGTGACGTTGATGGTCGGGTGCGGCTTGGCGATCCCTTCACTCTGGGCGCTGCGGGCACGAGCGTGCTCATCGCGGTACAGCACATAGGCACGGGCGACCTTGTGCTCGCCGGAACGCATCAGCGCCAGCTCGACCTGATCCTGGATGTCTTCGATGTGCAGGGTGCCACCGTCAGGCATGCGACGCTGGAAGGCGTCGGTGATCTGGCTGGTCAGCTGCTGAACCAGGTCGCGGATGCGCGAGCTGGACTCGACCTGATCGCCTTCCACGGCGATGAACGCCTTGGAGAGAGCGACGGAGATCTTGCTGGCGTCGAAGGCCGCAACATCGCCATTGCGCTTGATGACGCGCAGGCGCTGGGGGGCAGTCACGTCGACTGTCGCCTGATCGGTGCTGAAAGTGGAATCCATGACGCCTTCCTGAATCGTCTGAAGGTGAATCGTTGCCCGTTAGGGCTCGAGGGCAATTCGTATCGGGGCGCAGGCTGGAAATTCCTGCCTGCGCCCGGGGATATTCTGTCGTCGTCAGCCTTGTCGTCGAGAAACTCGATCAGGCTCAGGCGGGGCAATCGGCGCCCGGGCTGAGCCTGATAGCGTTCATGAGACACGGTTCCAGCAGCCTTGCGTGACTGCCTTCCCATACGCTGATTCATGCTTTCGGGGCTTGACAATCGTCGCCATGATCTATGGGTGTCGACGTCGCCAAAACCCTACATATGGGGTGTGAGCTGATTTTGGACACAAGATAGTGTTGTTTGGTGGGGCGTGCAAGTGGATAACTTGTGGGTAAGGTGTGGTTGAAAATCCGGCCTTGCCGCTGGGGGATGTCAAGAGTTCAGGTGTTAAATTTTCTGCGCTCCGTCAATGCAGATGGTGCCTGCGCTGCTGGCGCGTAAACGCCCAAATTGGCGTATCATTCGTGACAAATCACCCTGAAAAGGTTACGACGTGGCACAGGAAAGTAACTGCTTGTGAGCTGCTGGCCACGTTGACCCAACGATGCGGATGGAATGCCCTTGGATACCAATGCGCAAGAACATGTATTGATTGTTGAGGATGACGAGCGTCTGGCGACACTGACGCGCGAATACCTCGAAGCCAACAACTTCCGCGTGAGCGTCGAGAATGACGGCGCGCGGGCGGTGGACCTGATCATCAGTCTGCGCCCCGACATCGTGATTCTGGACCTGATGCTGCCGGGCGAGGATGGCCTGTCCATCTGTCGTCGCGTGCGGCCTCAGTTCGCCGGGCCGATCCTGATGCTGACGGCGCGTACCGATGACATGGATCAGGTGCTGGGCCTGGAGATGGGCGCCGACGATTACGTGCCCAAGCCGGTGCAGCCGCGTGTCCTGCTGGCACGCATGCGGGCCTTGCTGCGTCGCGCCGATGGCCCCGAAGTGGCTGCCGGTGAGACGCGCCTGGTGTTCAATGATCTCGAGATCGACAACGCCACCCGTGAGGCATGGTTGGCGCGCGAGCGCATCGAGCTGACCAGTGCCGAGTTCGACCTGCTGTGGCTGCTGTCCTCGAATGCGGGACGCGTGCTGACGCGCGAGGAGATCTTCTCTGCGCTGCGCGGCATCAAGTACGACGGCCAGGACCGCTCCATCGACGTGCGTGTCTCGCGCATCCGCCCCAAGATTGGCGATGACCCCAATCATCCCGAGCGGATCAAGACGGTGCGCAGCAAGGGATACCTGTTCGTCAAGGACCTCTAGACGATGCGCCGGGCTCTCTCCGACAGCATCTTCCTGCGTGTCTATGTCGCCTTGCTGGTGGCATTGGTGCTCACGCTGGGCATCGCGCTGGGCGGTTTTCAACTGACCAACATGGTCCGGCTGGAGGCCTACCAGACGCGTCTGGGCGCGGCGCCGATGCGCCTGCTGGTGAGCCAGATCGCGGCCACGCCGGAGGCTGAGCGCGGGGCCTTCCTCAATCGGACCGCCCGGCTGCTGGATGGGCGGTTGTTGCTGGCACCGGCGGCGGTCTTTGACCTCAGCTGGTGGGAGCAGCGCCGCCTTGAGGCCGGGCGGCCGCTGGTGCGGCCGCATGATGACGCCGGCTGGCAGCTGCTGATGGCGGTGCCCGGCGAAGAGAGAGTGCTGGAATTCCGGCTGCTGCATCTCGCGGAGCGGCAGTTGCGCGGGTTGATGGTGTCGCTGCATGACACCCTGCAGCCCATGAATGCCGAGCAACGCAGCGACTTGCTGGCCCAGCTGCAGCAGGCCTCCGGTCTGTCCTTCGCGCTGCTGCCGGACATTCCGCAGAATCTCGATGCGCAGCAGGCCAGTCGCCTGGAGGCCGGTCGAGTGGTGCTCAACGTGGCCAGTCACGGTCAGGCGATGGCGCTCTATACTCGTCTGGGGGACCGCGCCATGCTCAAGGTCGGGCCCATCCGCGGCTTCGAGACGACACCGCCGGCCTTGATCATCGCCATGATACTGGCGGTCATCAGTCTGCTGGGCGGCGTCATCTATCTGGTGGTGCGTTCACTGGAGGCGCGCCTGACGCGTCTGGAAAAGGCCGCGACACGCATCGCGGGCGGCTATCTCGATACGCGGGTGCGCATCGAGTCCAATGACTTTCTCGGGCGTCTCGGCATGGCCTTCAATGGCATGGCCGAGCGGGTGCAGGGGTTGCTGGGCGCGCAGCAGGACATGATTCGGGCGGTCTCGCATGAATTGCGCACGCCGGTGGCGCGTATCCGCTTCGCGCTGCAGATGATCGAGGACATGGTCGATGATGATTTCGTCCAGCGTCAGATAAAGGGCGCAGACGGCGACATCGAGGAACTCGACAAGCTGATCGACGAGATCCTGACCTACGCACGCCTCAACAATGCCGCCGGTATCCAGCTGGACCTCGGCATGGTGGATTGCCGCGAGATCGCGGAGCAGGTCTGCGAGACGCTGGCGCCGCTGCATCCTGAGTTGCTGCTGAGCATCGAAGGCGAGGCGCTGGAAGTCGAGGCCGAGGCACGCTATCTGCAGCGGGCGCTGCAGAATCTGGTCTCCAATGCCTGCCGGCACGCGGACTCCCGTGTACTGGTGCGCATTACCAGTGACCCGCAGGTGGTCAGGCTCGATGTCGAGGACGATGGCCCCGGCATCAACGAGGAAGATCGCAAGAAGGTCTTCAAGCCCTTCGCGCGCCTGGACGATTCGCGTACGCGTGCGTCCGGCGGCTACGGGCTGGGGCTCTCCATCGTGCAGAAGATCCTGCATTCCCACGGCGGCAGCGTGGTGGTGGACAAGGGCAGGTCGCTCAAGGGCGCGCGTTTCAGCCTGTTGCTGCCACTGACCTCCAGCCAGCTGGAACGCAAGGCGCCTGTGCCCTTGCCGCCGGTCAAGCCGCCGTCACTCCAGGACGAGCACGCCACCTGATCACGACCGTTTGAGGAATCGGCCATGCGGCAATCCCCCTTGTCACTGCATCCTGACTTGATCGGCGCGTGGCGGCTCGAGCGCTTCTGGTATGCCTGGCCGGATGGACGCGAGCTGGAGCCGCTGGGCGAGTGCAAGGGCCAGCTGCATTACATGGCCAATGGCTATATGAGCGTGCAGCTGGTGTCCTGTGAGCGTCAGCCTCTGGGGATGGCGCCGACGGATGATCAGCTGGTCGCCGCCTTTCGTGAGGGCTTTGCCTACTGTGGGCGCTGGCAGTGGGACAGTGAGCGGGAGGAGGTCTGCCATCATCTGTCGCTGGCCACGATCGCCGATTGGGATGAGGTGACGCTTGTGCGGCGCGTCACGCTCGAGGGAGACCGCCTGCTGCTGGGGACCGATGCGCCGAATCTGCAACTGCCGGAAGGGGGATTTCTGACCTGGCTGGAGTGGCATCGCTTGGCGACTGTGTGAAGTGATTGTCGAAAAGGCTTGACGTGATCATGGGTTAGCGTGCAATGTAGCCCCTGTTGGATAGCAAGACGCACCACTCAGTCGCCTGTGCTGCTCGGTAAATCGCCTTGAGCGCCCCGAGAAGCCTCGCTGATTTGATGCATGGTTTTGCTTTGCCCACGCTCTTCGGGTAATGCCCGTTATTTCAAACATGCTAATCAGAGAGGAATTTCTCATGGCTACAGGTACAGTTAAGTGGTTCAACGACGCTAAAGGTTTTGGTTTCATCGCTCCGGCTGACGGTGGTGACGATCTGTTCGTTCACTTCTCCGAAGTCCAGGCTGATGGCTTCAAGACCCTGCAGGACGGCCAGCAGGTCTCCTTCGACGTGACCCAGGGCCAGAAAGGCCTGCAGGCAGCCAACGTCAAGGCTATCGACTGATCATCACTCATTGCGGAATGCTTTCCGCTTGAGATGATAGATGTCAAGAACCGCCCCAGCTCATGCTGGGGCGGTTCTGTTTGTGCTGAAGAAAAGTCTTTTGCGTAGCCGTAGTGATATGGCGCGAACAAGCAGTGATCAGCAGATACGCGAAAGCCCCACCAATCGATGCCTTGCGGCCTGTCGAGTGGTGGGGCTTTCGTGTATCCATTCCTCGTAAGCGCTGAGGCCCGGGTATCAGGCAGGCTTCACGCCACTCAGCACCTCGAATGATGTCTCACGGGCGGTACGCAGGAAGTCGTCCATCCACGGCGTGCCGAGCAGATCTTCTCTGACGGCGGCGTAGAGTGTCGCCCAGACACCGTCGCCCAGCGACAGGCCGCGCACGTAATCGCGCGTCAGGTACTCGGCCAGCGCCCAGTTAGGAAGCGCCGTGACGCCGCGGCCGCTGGCGACCAGCTGCATCATCATCACCGTCATCTCGGCGCTGCGGATCTCGCGCGGGCTCACGTTGGCCGGTTCGAGGAACTGGGTGAAGACGTCCAGGCGATCATGCTCGACCGGATAGATGATCAAGGTCTCGTCGCACAGGTCCTGCGGCTCCACATGGCCCTTGATGGCCAGTGCATGCTGGCGTGCCACGGCCAGCATGACCTCATAGCGGAACAGCGGAATGTACTGGATACCGGCCATCTCCACCGGGTTGGCGGTGATGACCAGGTCCAGCTGCTCGCGGCCCAATGCCTGCAGGGGAGCGAAGCTGTGGCCCGAGGGGATATCGACTTCGATCTCCGGCCAGTGATCGCGGAAGCGATCCACCGTCGGCATCAGCCACTGAAAACAGCTATGGCACTCGATGGCCATGTGCAGCCGGCCCTGCTCGCTACCCGCCATGCGAGCAATGTCGCGCTCAGCCATGCGGAACTGAGGCAGTACCTGCTCTGCCAGCGACAACAGGCGCTGTCCGGCGCGGGTGAACTCCACGGGGCGCGTCTTGCGGATGAACAGCGGCGCGCCCAGGCGCTCCTCGAGGTCCTTCAGCTGATGGGACAGGGCGGACTGGGTAAGGTGGACACGCTCCGCGGCTTCGACCAGCGAGCCAGCATCACGCAGGGCCAGCAGGGTACGCAGATGGCGCAATTCAAGCATGATGAATGGTGCTCATGTTGAGAGGTTGAGTGAGAAAGGTGCGTTGTGAACGGCAAGTGGAGACAGGCCAGTTGAGAACGATAAGTTGAAAGTCCTGGCGCAAGCCGCGAGCGAGTCAATCACTCCCGCGAGACTGGATCAGTGGCGGAGTGGCAGCGGGATCTCCCCCCTGCCAGGCCAGCATCGTAACGCGCGGCTGCCCGAGGGCGCTCATGACACTGTCTCATATTCATGGCGATTCGCGTATCACTGAGATAGTGGAGCACGAAGGGCGCCGGAGTCAGCTGTGCAGAGGGTGTCATGCAAGGCCGGCAGGGCACGCGCCTTGTACCCTCAGTGCATTCCCATCCCCACAAGCCTCACTGCGCTTGATAGACTTTGGCAGGGTGCGCCAGGAAGGCCGCCGTCTCCGCCTTGAAGTCCAGCCATGCCGCAGTGTCTCGTCGCGAGAGTCCTGCGCTGCATCTTGTCGTCCGACATGCCCAGGGAGGGTTCATCATGTCACGTCATTGCTGTCGTCTTTTTGCCATTTCCCGTGCGTTGCCCCATAGGTGGGCCGCGAGCCTCACGCCAGGGATGATCGCTGCCGGTCGAGCGGGCTTGCGCCTGTCGCCTCTGGCGGTGCCCCTGCTGCTGGCCGGATGTACCTCCCTGCCGTGGAGTCAGGATGCCATTTCAGAGGCGGATGCTGGCCAGCCGCCGCTGAAGGTGCCGGCCCCCGCGCAGGACCCGGGCCCCGTGGTGCATGAGGTGGCGAAGAAGCCTGCGCCGCCCAGTGCGGAATCGCTAGGCAAGGCCGCTGCCGTGACCTTGCCCTCCAGCTTTCTGCCACCGCCCCGGGCGAGTGAGTATCAGGTGTGGCGCTGCACTCCGGCGCAGGATCTGCTGATGGCCTTCAGTGAAGGCGACGCCGAGGCGTCGCATGACTGGTTGCGGCTGTGGTCGCGTCGGCATGCCTATACCCTGGAGCGGGTCGTCAGTGCCTCGGGCGAGCGCTATCAGGCCAATGCCGGTGCATCGTCGGCCGAGCAGGCGTCTGGTGATGTGAAGGCGTTGCCCGGTGAAGAGGGACTGGAGGTGTGGTTCAAGGGGCCCGAGGCGATGCTGCAGAATGCCCGTGGCAATCTGGAATGTGTGCAGGATGATCGGCGCGTGATTCATCCGACGACGCAGAAGCCGCTGTTGGTGGCGCAGGGCAATGAGCCCGGCTGGCAGGTCAGTCTCGACAGCCAGCACAACCTGCTGACGCTGACGGCCATGCAGGGCTTGCTCGAGTCGCCGCACGAGGCGCAGGCATCCGAGCGCACTGCAGAGGCGGAGGCTGGCGCTCGCTCGTCAGGTGTCCAGGTGGTCAAGCTGCCTTATCGGGTCGCCCGCGAGGAAAATGATAGTCGTGTGCTCAAGGCGCAGCTCCCGGCTGACGGCAAGCAGGGCGAGCCATTGCAGCTGGTGGTCGCGCCGGGCGCCTGCTTCGATTCCATGCAGGGCGCGCCCTATCCGCTGACGGCGACCTTGACGATTGCGGGGCAGGAATTGAAGGGCTGTGGCGAGGCGTTCCATTATCAGTCGGCGGTCGAATAAGAGGGCTGACTGGATTTAATATTCGCTTTTTTCGAATGATATGGGCGATTTAAGTCGCTTTTCGTGTGGAATGGTTCATTTATCATGCTGTGCATGCGGATCGGGTCGAACACCGTCGACAGGATCGCGCCTCACTTTCATGGAGACCCTCCACATGTCAAAAGCTTCGCTCAATGTCCTGCTGGTGTCTGCTTCCCTGTTCGCCGACAAGGGCAATTCACGTGCGCTGGCCTCATCCTTCGTCAGTGCGCTCGAGGCCTCCGGGCAGCCATTTCAGCTGACGCATCATGATCTGGTCGAGCGTGACCTGCCGCATCTCGATGGCGCGGAAATGCAGGCCTGGATGACGCCGGCGGATGAGCGTAGCGCCGAGCAACGCAAGCTCGCCGCACTGTCCGATGGTTTTCTGGCCGAGCTGAGAGCGGCAGACCTGCTGGTCGTCGCGGCACCGCTCTACAATCTGGGCCTGCCGACGCAGATGAAGGCGTGGTTCGACCGGGTGCTGCGTGCCGGAGAGACCTTCCGCTATACCGAGAAAGGGCCGGTGGGCCTGCTGGAAGGCAAGCAGGCGCTGGTACTGGCGGCGCGTGGCGGCATGTACGCGGGCACTGAAATGGATTCCCAGACACCGCACCTGAAATCCATGCTCGGGCTGATGGGGATCACGGATCAGCACTTCGTGTATGCCGAAGGACTCAACATGGGCGATGAGCCCAGGGCTGCCTCGCTGGCCGAGGCCAAGGCAGCCATCGCCAATCAGGTGGAAGCCCTGCAGTTCCGCTGAGAGAAGTGAAAACACGAACGCCATCGCCGCCCCCTGTCTGGGCGGCGATGGCGTTCGTGTTTGTGCAGAGCCAAAGGGAATCGCTGGCGCCGGTCAGTCGCTGGTGCAGATCAGTCGCGGGAGTCGAGCACTTCCAGCGCTCCCTTGAGGCGCGCATGCAGTTCTTCCAGCGGCGGCTGGGCGCCACCTTGCGGCCAGCCCGCCGTCAACACCACGCCATCGGCACCATAGTCGCTGGCATCCACCGGCACATCGTAGCCGCTCAACCAGTGGCGAACATCGGCTTCATGGGCGAAGCCGACCTTCAGACGCCTGGGCGTGCGCGGCGTGAAGGTCGTGGTGGGCAGGTTCTCGAGCGCCTCGAGCACCGCGCGGCTGTATGCGCGCGCCAGGCCACCGGTGCCCAGCTTGATACCGCCGAAGTAGCGGATCACCACGCAGGCCACCTGGCCGACGCCACTGCCTTCGAGCACCTGATACATCGGCCTGCCAGCAGTGCCGCCCGGCTCGCCATCATCGGAGAAGCCGATGGCGTTCTGCTCATTGGGCGCCCCGGCGATGAACGCCGTGCAGTGATGGCGTGCGTTGGGGTGGGCGAGATGCGCCTGAGCCAGCAGCCGCGTCATGCCTTCTGGCGTCGGGGCATGGGCCAGCCAGGCGATGAAGCGGCTCTTCTCGATCTCGATGCTGTGTTCATGATGCGCCTCGGGCGCCAGTGCCGGTATCAGATAGGTCATGGCACCATCTTACCAAAGCGTCGCCCTCAGTGAGTGACAGCATTGCCGCGCACCACGCCCATCACCATGCCCAGCACTTCGATATCGGCATTCTTGAGATAGATGGGGGCCATGCTGTCGTTGGCCGGTTGCAGGCGCACGCCGGTCTTCTCGATATACAGCTTCTTCAGCGTCACTTCCTGCTGATTGATCATCACCACGGCAGTCTCGCCATTCTCGGCGCTTTCGCTGCGTTCGATGATGATGATGTCGCCATCATGGATATTGCAGTTGATCATCGAATGGCCGCGCACGCGCAGGGCGTAGGTATTGCGGCGCACCATGCGCGTCGGCACGGCAACCGTACCGCAGTCGGCGATGGCTTCGATGGGCATGCCGGCGGTGATGTTGCCGAGCAGCGGGATATCCATCATGTCGCTGGCGGTGATTTCCTGCCAGGCCTGGTCATTGAGCGGCAGGTTGTGAAGACGCTGAAGGTAGTGCGGAGCGTGAAGACGTGACATGAGCTATCCCCTGATGCCGTGCGGTCGGCGCGGATGGTGCGTCGGCCTGCGGTGCAGCGTGGAGGGTCGTCAGGCTGAGTTCATCTGTCGCCTGCTAGGCTCCGCGAACATGCTGACAACGCGTTGAGCCGACCCGATCAGTCTGTGCCTGCACTCGGCAGGCGTGTGATGAAGGTACTGTATGGATACTGTTTTTGTATACAGTGCCTGCATCATAGCAAGCTCTCGCGAAGTGGCAAGAGGTGAGCGGATCGACCAACGCCAATCCAGCGAAAGTGCGTCGTATGAATGTGCACCACATGTCGCTGATATATTTCTCGAGTGCTTGACTGCCCGTCATGGCGGGGCTGCGAGGCCAGGTGATCGGCTGCTCGGTGGTCAGTGTCGACCTCAGCTCGTAGAATGGCTCGCAGTGACCCTTGGGTCTGCCTTTGATGTCGCACTTCGCGACGGCTCAGCCGCGAGAATCCGGATGCCCAGCCAGCCTGCCAGCGATGAAGTCTGTAGCGCGCCGCCTCTGTTGGCGGTCGTGGCGCTCGGCTGTGAGCGTGATGAGCGCTGGCTGTTCGAGGGGCTGGATCTTTCGCTGCATGCGGGAGAGATCCTGCAGGTCGAGGGCCCCAATGGCAGTGGCAAGACCACCCTGCTCAAGATTCTGTCCGGTCAGTTCCATGACTACGAGGGCGAGGTGCTGTGGCGCGGCCAGGCCACCTCGCGGGTGCGTGACGACTTTCTGGGCTCACTGCTCTATCTGGGTCACCAGCCCGGCATCAAGGGCACCCTGACCGCATTGGAAAACCTTGCCTGGTATCAGGCGCTGGGCGGTCAACCGCAGGCGAAGTCAGAGGCCCGCCGCGAGCTCGCCTGGGCGGCGCTGGACGCCGTGGGGCTGGCCGGTTTCGAGGATGTGCCTGCCCAGCAGCTGTCCGCCGGTCAGCAGCGACGTATCGCGCTGGCGCGGCTGCATCTGACGCCACGCCGGCTGTGGGTGCTCGATGAGCCCTTTACCGCCATCGATCGTGACGGCGTTCAGGCGCTGGAGGCACTGCTGCTGGCTCACGCCCAGCGTGGGGGCAGCGTGGTGATGACGACTCATCATCGCTTCTCACAGGCCTCGCGCTTGCGCCGCCTGTGCCTGGGCGCGAAGGAAGGGGAGAAGGCCGAACAGGGATCAGAGCAGGGGCTGGAACAGGGGCTAGAACAGGGTTCAGGGCAGGGCGTGGGCGGGAAAGACACAGCCTCGACACAAGGCGCCTCGGCATGAACCATGAGCTGCTGACGGCACTGCCCGAGGCCCCGCCCACCAGCTCGCTGGCCGGTGCCTTCAAGGCGACCCTCGCGCGCGACCTGCGTCAGGCGCTGCGCCGACGCAGTGAGCTGATCAATCCGCTGGTGTTCTTCGCCCTGGTGATCACGCTGTTTCCGTTGGGCATCTCCCCGGACAAGGCGCTGCTGGCGACGCTGGCGCCGGGCCTGCTGTGGGTGGCGGCATTGCTGGCGACGCTGCTGTCACTGGACGGTCTGTTCCGGCAGGATCTGGAGGACGGCAGCCTCGAGCAACTGTTGCTGACGCCGCAGCCATTGCCGTTGCTGGTGCTGGCCAAGGTGGCGGGCCACTGGCTGCTGACCGGCCTGCCGCTGGCGCTGATGGCACCCTTGCTGGGCGTGATGCTGGGGCTGCCGAGCGGCGCCTTTGGCGTGTTGATCGCCTCGCTGGCGCTGGGCAGCATGAGCCTGTCATTGATCGGTGCGATCGGTGCGGCACTCACGGTGGGGCTGCGTCGCGGCGGGGTGCTGCTCTCGCTGATCATTCTGCCGCTGTACATTCCGGTGCTGATCTTCGGTGCCGGCGCCGTACAGAGCGCCGTCAATGGCATGCCCAGCCTGGCCCATCTGGCCATTCTGGGCGCGATGCTGGCGCTGGCCCTGCTGCTGGCACCGCTCGCCATCGCCGCCGGACTCAGGCTGAGCATCAATGGCTAGCCCGATCAAGAACTGCATGACGCTGCCCGGGCATTCTCGGGCATTCGCAAGGCTCTTCATTGCCCCTGACAAGAGGCCCGTGTGACCGCCGACTCCGACTCTCCTCAAGCGCCTGCCCGCAAGGTTCGCCCCCGCAAGGGCGGGCTATGGCCGTGGCTGCATCGCATGGGCGCACCGGCGACCTTCTTCGCGGCCAGCCAGCGCTGGCTGCCGTGGCTCTGGGCCCTGGCCATCATCGCGCTGGTGGCCGGCAGTGTCTGGGGGCTGGCCTTCGCGCCCGCCGACTACCAGCAGGGCAACAGCTTCCGCATCATCTATGTGCATGTGCCGGCGGCGATTCTCGCCCAGTCGTGCTTCATGCTGCTGGCGGTGTGCGCGCTTCTCTTCCTGGTGTGGAAGATCAAGCTGGCGGACATGGTCGCCACGGCCGCCGCGCCTGTCGGTGCCCTGATGACGGCGCTGGCGCTGTTTTCCGGCTCGGTGTGGGGCATTCCCACCTGGGGCACCTGGTGGATCTGGGATGCCCGGCTGACCTCGATGCTGATCCAGCTGTTCCTGTATCTAGGCGTGATCGTGCTGCGTGGCTCCTTCGCCAGCCGTGACAGCGGTTCGCGCGCGGCCTCGATCCTGGCGCTGGTCGGCATGGTCAACATCCCGATCATCAAGTATTCGGTGGACTGGTGGAGCACACTGCATCAACCGGCCACCTTCACGCTCAGCGAAGCGCCGCCGATGCCGGCCAGCATGTGGATTCCCTTGCTGATGATGGTGATCGGCTTCTACGCCCTGTTCGGCGCGCTGGTGCTGATGCGCACGCGGGTCGAGGTGCTGAGACGCGAGAGTCGCAAGCAGTGGGTGCGTGATCTGCTGACTCCGCCTTCGCGCCCCGACGCTGCGGTAGTCGCGGTAGAAGGAGATAAACCATGAACCTGCCGGGCATCGCCTTCACGAGTGTCAGCGAGTTCTTCGCCATGGGCGGCCATGCACTGTATGTGTGGTCGGCCTGGGGGCTGACGGCGGCGTGCCTGGTGGGGCTGGTGATCGCCACGCGGCTGTCGCGTCGCGCGCTGGAGACGGATATCCGTCGCCGCCTGCGCCGTGACGCTTCCCGTCATTCTTCGCACCCTGCTTCACACCGCGCTTCGCATCGTTCGTCACATCAGGCTTCGCGCCATACCTCTCGTGATTGAACCTGTTTTCTCCCTCCCGCGGCGGTTGTCCCGCTGGCCGCGAGAGGCTTGACCGTCCCTTGCCCTGACCGAGCCCTGACCATGACTCCCAAACGCAAGCAGCGCCTGTATATCGTCACGGCCATCGTGCTGCTGGCCGCCCTCGCGGTGGGCCTGACCCTCTATGCCCTGCGCGCCAACATCAACGCCTTCTATACCCCGACGCAGATCGCCAGTGGCGAAGCGCCCCAGGGGCGGCAGATCCGTGCGGGCGGCATGGTGCGTGATGGCAGTGTCAGGCGCGACAACGAGACGCTGGATGCCATCTTCATCGTCACGGATTTCGATCACGACGTGACGGTGCATTATCAGGGCATCCTGCCGGACCTGTTCCGTGAAGGGCAGGGCGTGGTGGTGATGGGCACCTTCGATGGTGAGCATCTCGAGGCCAGCGAGGTGCTGGCCAAGCATGACGAGAAGTACATGCCGCCGGAGGTGACCGATGCACTCAAGGCCTCCGGACGAGATGTGTCTGGTAACAGGACGGGCAACCTGACCAGCGACAGCAGCGCAGCCAAGGCCGCGCTCGATCCGCAGGAGACCCCGTGATGGTGACGCAACTGTTGCCGGAAATCGGCCACTTCGCGCTGATTCTGGGTGCCTGTCTGGCCTGTGTGCAGGCGGTCGTACCGCTGGCGGGGGCCAGTACGCGCCGTCCGCTGTGGATGAGCTTCGCCCAGCCGATGGCCTGGGGGCAGTTCCTGTTCGTGCTGATCGCCTATGCCTGCCTGACCGCGAGCTTCCTGCTGGATGATTTCAGCGTCGCCTACATCGCCAACAACTCCAACAGCCAGCTGCCGTGGTACTTCAAGTTCAGCGCCGTGTGGGGCAGCCATGAAGGCTCGGTGCTGCTGTGGAGTCTGATACTGGCTGGCTGGGGCTTTGCCGTCTCGCTGGGCGCGCGCCATCTGCCGCGCGACATGCTGGCACGGGTGCTGGGCATCATGGGGCTGATCTCCACCGGCTTCATGGCCTTCGTGCTGCTGACCTCCAATCCCTTCGCGCGCCTGCTGCCGGACATGCCGGCTGACGGCGCGGACCTCAATCCGCTGCTGCAGGACATCGGGCTGATCATCCATCCGCCGATGCTCTACATGGGCTACGTGGGCTTCTCGGTGGCGTTCGCGTTCGCGATGGCGGCACTGATGGGCGGGCGTCTCGATGCCGCCTGGGCACGCTGGGCGCGCCCCTGGACCAATATCGCCTGGGCCTTCCTCACCGTCGGCATCGCGCTGGGCAGCTGGTGGGCCTACTACGAGCTCGGCTGGGGCGGCTGGTGGTTCTGGGACCCGGTGGAGAACGCCTCCCTGATGCCGTGGCTGGCCGGTACCGCCCTGATCCACTCGCTGGCGGTCACCGAGAAGCGCGGCGCCTTCAAGAGCTGGACGGTGCTGCTGTCGATCTTCGCCTTCTCGCTGTCACTGCTGGGCACCTTCCTGGTGCGCTCCGGCGTGCTGACCTCGGTGCACGCCTTCGCCAGCGACCCCGATCGCGGGCTGTTCATTCTGGTACTGCTCGGCATCACCGTCGGTGGCTCGCTGCTGCTGTTCGCGCTGCGCGCACCGCGCGTGCGTTCGACGCTGGGCTTTCACTGGCTGTCGCGGGATGCCTTCCTGCTGGTCAACAATCTCGTGCTGTTGGTGATGATGGTCACCGTGCTGCTGGGTACCCTCTATCCGCTGGTGCTGGATTCGCTGGGGCTGGGCAAGATCTCGGTGGGCCCGCCGTACTTCAATGCGCTGTTCGTGCCGCTGACCACGCTGCTGTGTGCCTTCATGGGCCTCGGGCCGGCCTCGCGCTGGAAGCAGATGCCGGGCCGCGAGCTTACGCGTCGTCTGGCGCTGGCCGGCAGCGCGGCACTCGTCATCGGCGGCCTGCTGCCGCTGACGCTGGATATCGAGTGGAGCTTCTCGGTGGCGCTCGGATTGGTCATCGCGCTGTGGGTGGTGCTGCCGCTGCTGCGCGACCTGTGGGACAAGAGTGCCTCGAAGGCGGGTCGCTGGGCGGGGCTCAAGCGCCTCACGCCCAGCTACTGGGGCATGCAGCTGGCGCATCTGGGGCTGGCGGTGACCATCGTCGGCGTGACGCTGGTCTCCAATACCGAGGTCGCCGAGAACGTGCGCATGGTGCAGGGCAAGGAAGTCAGCGTGGGCGGCTATCAGTTCCGCATGACCGAGCTTGGTGAATATCGCGGCCCCAACTACCTGTCGGACCGCGCCACGGTGGAAGTCAGCCGAGATGGTGACCCCGTGACGACACTGCATCCCGAGAAGCGTCTGTTCCTGGCCAGCGGCATGCCGATGACCGAGACCGCGCTCGATGCCGGCTTCACGCGTGACCTCTACGTCGCCATGGGTGAGAAGCTGGATGACGACAGCTGGGCGGTACGCATCCAGGTCAAACCCTTCGTGCGCTGGCTGTGGCTGGGCGCCCTGCTGATGGGGGCGGGCGGCGTGATCGCCGTGCTGGATCGCCGTTATCGCCGCCGTGTCGAGGCCAGCACGGCGTCTGACACCCGCTCCCTCGCCACGCAGGAGGCTCGCCCATGAATGTTCGTCGTCTGGTGCTGTTCGTGCCGCTGGTGGTCGTGGTGGGGCTGGGTGCCTTCCTCTACCAGCGCCTCGATGATGACCCCTATGCACGGGACTCCGCGCTGCTGTCGCGGCCCTTCCCCGAATTCTCGCTCAGCACCTTGAGTGATCCGCAGGCGCGCCGTGATGCCTCGCTGCTCAAGGGGCAGGTCAGCCTCGTCAATGTCTGGGGCGAGTGGTGCCCGACCTGCAAGCACGAGATGCCGCAGCTGCTGGATCTCGCCGAGCGGGGCGTGCACATGGTCGGCGTCGACTACAAGGACACCCGCGCCAAGGGCCGCCAGTTCCTGGAGGAATTCGGCAACCCGTTCAGCGTCAATCTGTTCGACCCCGAGGGCACGCTGGGCTTTGATCTCGGCGTCTATGGGGCACCGGAAACCTTCCTGGTCGATGCCGAGGGCGTGATCCGCTATCACCACACCGGCTACATCCGGCCCGAAGATGTCCGCGACGTCATCCTGCCGACGCTGGAGCGCATCGCGGAGCCCGCGACTGATGCTGCCAGCATGCCCGATGAGGAGGCCAGCTCATGAAATCCGTGCTCAGGAGTTTCGCCATCCCGCTGGTGCAGGCGCTGGTGGTGCTGATGTTTCTCGCCTGGCTGTCAGCCGGCAAGGCGCATGCCGCCATCGAGATGCATCAGTTCGACAATCCGGTGCTGCAGAAGCGCTACGACAGCCTGACCGCCGCGCTGCGCTGCCCCAAGTGTCAGAACCAGGCGATCGGCGACTCGGACTCCCCCATCGCCGGTGACATGCGTCAGAACGTGGCGGACCTGCTCAAGGACGGCCGCAGTGACAGCGAGATCCAGAATTTCATGGTCGCGCGCTTCGGCGAGTACGTGCTCTACAACCCGCGCCTCGATGGGCGCACCTGGCTGCTGTGGGGCGGTCCCGCTGTCCTGATCCTGCTCGGCCTGCTGGTCGTGACGCTGATCGTGCGCGCCCGACGGCGTGCGCGTGTGCGTGCGCTGGATGATGATGAGCAGGCGCGCCTGTCGGCACTGCTTGCCACGCACCGCCAGACCGGCGATGAGCAGCCCGGCGCTGGGCAACCCACTGCCAAGGAGCGCTCATGATCCTGTTATGGCTGGCAATTGCCGTGCTGTTGATTCCCGCCGGCTGGCTGCTGTTGCTGCCGTTGCGGCGTGCGCGTCGTGTGCATGCCGATCAGCAGGCGTTCGAGGACAACGACAGCCTCGGCGCCGAGAGCGTGCGTGTCTATCGGCGTCGACTGGCCTCGCTGGAGCGCGGCCATGCGCGCGGTGAGCTGGATGACACGGCGCTGGCGGAAGGGCGGGTCGAGCTGGAACGCAGCCTGCTGGAAGACGCCGAATCCCTCAAGCGCTCCCCGCTCAAGGCGGCCAGCAGTGGCCGTGTGCTGGTGCCCGTGTTGCTGGTGGCGATGGTGGCGGGCTCGCTCTACTGGTATCAGCGCGAAGGCGCGAGCGGGGACCTGGCGCTGGCGCAGGCGATTGCCGCCACGCCGATCCACGATGCTGCCAGCTTCGAGGCGCGCATCGCCCGACTGCGCGCCGAGGCCGAGGCCCAGCCCGACAACGCCAAGGTGTGGATGGCGCTGTTCCCGCTCTACCGCGATGCCGGACGTCTCGATGAGGCCATGCAGTCGCTCGAGGCGTTGATCGCGCTCGAAGGCCGCGTGCCTGCGTTGATCGCGCAGCTGGCGCAGCTCAAGTTCTTCGCCGCCCAGCGCACCCTGACCGATGAGGTCCAGACGCTGGTCGATGAAGTGCTGGCGGCCGATCCGCGTCAGCCGACGGTACTCGGCCTGCTCGGGATCGAGGCCTTCGATCATGCCCGCTATCCCGAGGCCATCGATTACTGGCGCAAGGCGATTGCCGGCTTCGAGAATCCCGATGCCGCCAAGGCGCTGCGCGAAGGCATCAAGGCCGCACGCCAGCGCATGGCCAGTGCCGGTGATGTCGATGCCTCGGTCGCCCTGGCCAACTCGGTCGCGCCAGATCAAGGCGCGGCGGCTCAGAGCACTGCGGCTGATCAGGACAGCAAGGAGGGCGCTGCACGTCTGACGCTCAAGGTGTCACTGGACCCGGCGCTCGAGGCGCAGCTGGCGGCGCTGCCGGTCAGTGCCGAAGCGGCGACCCTGTTCATCGTGGCGCGCGATGGTGAAGGCAAGCTGCCGCCGCTGGCAGTGGTGCGCACCACAGCGGACAAGCTGCCGCTGACGCTCACTCTGTCGGACGACAACGCCATGGCCCCGATGGCGCGACTCTCGATGGCCGAGCGCGTCACGCTCGTGGCGCGCATCTCCGCTTCCGGGCAGCCGACGGCCCAGCCGGGGGATCTCGAAGGCAAGCTCGAGAATGTCATCGTCACCCGCAGTGCCGATGACGAGAAGGGCACTGATGCGACACAGGCGCCGCTGGCACTGCGCATCGATCACCGCGTCACTCAGTAAGCTGCGATTGGTCCCTAGCCCGCGCGATGACGGCTTCGTTTGTCATTGCGCCGGTTGGGGCCATCGCCGCTTTTGGGTAGACTGCGCGCTGGTTTTTCGAAAATACCCTCGATGACCGGCTGTCTCGTCGTAAGGACATGTTTACCTTGCGGCGGTGCGGGCTCTTATCGAAAGGCCTGCGACGCCGCGGTATTTCAGGTTTTCCTGCGTCAGAGCTTCTTTCTCCAGAAGTTATTTCTTCAGACCTTCTTTCTCCAGACTCAAGGACGCGCCAGGCGCAATGCGGCTCAAATCGATCAAGCTGGTCGGCTTCAAATCCTTCGTCGATCCGGTCACCGTGCCCTTCGACAGCAACATGACGGCGATTCTCGGCCCCAACGGCTGCGGGAAATCGAACGTCATCGATGCTGTGCGCTGGGTGATGGGCGAGTCCAGCGCCAAGAATCTGCGCGGCGAGTCGATGACGGACGTCATCTTCAATGGCTCCACCGGGCGCAAGCCGGTGGGGCAGGCCTCCATCGAGCTGACCTTCGACAATGCCGACGGTAGCCTCGGGGGCGCCTGGTCCGAGTACGCCGAGATAGCCGTCAAGCGTCTGGTGACGCGCGATGGCCAGTCCGGCTACTTCCTCAATGGCCAGAAGTGTCGCCGGCGTGATATCGCCGACGTCTTCCTCGGCACCGGCCTCGGGCCGCGCTCCTACTCCATCATCGGTCAGGGCATGATCTCGCAGCTGATCGAGGCGCGCCCGGATGACCTGCGCAGCACCCTCGAGGAAGCCGCGGGCATCTCAAAGTACAAGGAGCGCCGCCGCGAGACCGAGAACCGCATGAAGCGCACCCAGGAGAACATGGAGCGCCTGGATGACCTGCGTGAGGAACTCGACAAGCAGCTCGAGCGCCTCAAGCGTCAGGCCGAGGCCGCCAAGCGCTATCAGACCCTCAAGCAGGACGAATATCGCCTCAAGGGCGAGCTGGCCGTGCTGCGTCGGCGGGGCCTGCGTGCGCAGCAGCGCGAGCAGCAGTCACGCGTCGCGGAGCTGGAAACCGGCGTCGAGCGCGAGATTCTCGGTCAGCGTCAGTGCGAGAGCCAACTGGAAGAGCAGCGCTATCAGCACGACGAGCTGGCCGGTGAGCTGGAAACCCATCAGGCCGCCTTCTATGAGACCGGCGCCCAGATCGCGCGCCTCGAGCAGAGCCTCGAGCACGCCCGCACCCGTGAGCAGCAGCTGGCGGCGGATCTCGAGATGGCCCGCCGTGAGCTGAGCGACATCCAGCGCGTCGAGGGTGAGGACGGCGAGCGCCTCGAGATGATCGATGCGCGTCTGGAAGACATCGCCCCGGAACTCGAGCTGGCCCGCGAGACCCTCGAAGGGCTCGAGCTGTCATTGGAGGAGGCCGAGGAGCGCCGCCAGGACAGCCAGAGCGAGTGGGAGCGCTTCAGTCAGGCCGACAACGAATCCCAGCGTGGCGCCGAGCGGGCCCAGAGCGAGATCCAGCAGCTCGAGAATGCCATCGCCGACGCCGAGCGCCAGCGCGAACGCCGTCGTCAGCAGCTGGCGGAGCTGCCGGATGTCGCCGAGTTGCGTGAAGCCCGCGAGGAGCTGCGCGAGCAGCTCGATGAATTGTCGCTCAGCGGTGAATCGCTGGAGTCGCGCCGCGAGCAGGCCAGCGAAGCCCGTGAGCAGGCCCAGGCCGATCGTCTGGCGCTGGATGGAGAGCGCGATCAGCTGCGCCAGCGTCGCAACGTCCTGCAGGGCGAGAAGGCCTCGCTTGAGGCACTGATCGACGCGGCGCTGCGTGACGACGATGACAGCCTGGCGAGCCACCTGGAGCGGCACGGGCTCGCCGAGACCCCGGCTCTGGCCGAGGGGCTCGAGGTCGCCGAGGGCTGGGAGTCGGCCAGTGCCTGGGTGCTGGGCCCCTTCCTCAAGGCGCGTCTGGCGGCGAGCGAGCCGTCGCGTCTGGCCACGCTGATGGATGAGCTGCCCGGCGGCGAGCTGTTGCTGGTCGATGGCACGCCGGCGTCCAGCGCGGCAGCCCGCCCCGCCGGCACACTTGCGGCGCAGGTGAGCGGCGCGGATGCCTTGGCCGGCTGGCTGGCCAGCATCCACTGTGTCGAGTCGCAGGCAGCCGCCTGGGCCAGGCGTGATTCGCTGGCCGCGCACGAGAGCGTGCTGACCCCGGATGGCCTGTGGCTGGGGCAGGGCTGGAGCCGCCGTCAGGTGGCCGGCGAGCGTGCCGATAGCGTCATCGCCCAGCGGGCGCGCCTCGAGCAGGTCGTGCTGGAGCTCGAGTCACTGGATGAGCGTCTCGAGGAGATCGAGACGCGTCTGGCCGCAGCCGCCGAACAGATTGCCGGCGCCGAGCAGCAACTTGAGCATCTGCGCGTCGAAGAGCGCGAGCTTGGCGAGCGCCAGCGTGAACTCAGTCTCAAGGAGGCCGGCATCGCCAGCCGCCTGGAGCATGTCGATGGCCGCGCTCGTGAGCTGGATGAGGAGCTCGAGCAGCTGGCGGAAACGCGTGAGACTCAGGCCCTGACGCTGGAGGAGGCGCGTGAGCGCTGGCAGCAGGCATTGGAGGCGGTCGAGAACAACGCCCAGTCGCGCGAGTCGCTGGAGCGTTCACGGCGCGAACATCAGGAGGCGCTGGCCGGGCTGCGTGCCCAGCTGGCGCCCGCACGAGAGCAGGTCAACCGTCTCGACATGGAGCGTCAGCGCCTGACCACCGAGCGTGACGGCATGCAGGGCCAGCGCATGCGAGCCGTCGAGCAGTGCGAGAAGCTCGCCGAGCGTATCGAGATGCTCGAGGCCAGCCGCGAAGAGGCCTCACTGCCGCAGGAAGAAGAACGCGAAAAGCTCGAGATGCTGCTCGAGACGCGTCTGTATCAGGAAACCAAGCTCAACGCCTGTCGTGACAAGACTCATGAATTGGTCGAACAGATGCGTCAGGCGGAACAGGCGCGTCAGACTCATGAGCGCAATCTCGAGGGGATTCGCCAGCGCCTCGAGGAAGGCCGCATGCAGGTGCAGGCGCTGACCCTCAAGGGCGATGCGCAGGACGAGCAGCTGGCGGAACTGGGCTATGACGAGGCGGCGATCACGCAGCTCGAGGACGAGCTGGACCCCAATGCCACCGAATCGGCCTGGAGTCACAACCTTGAGCAGGTCGGCGAGCGCATCAAGCGGCTGGGGGCCATCAACCTGGCGGCCATCGAGGAATACGACCAGCAGGCCGAGCGTCGCAACTATCTGGAAGCCCAGCATGCCGAGCTGAGCGAAGCGCTGGAGACCCTCGAGCGCGCCATCCGCAAGATTGACCAGGAAACACGGGTGCGCTTCAAGGACACCTTCGACAAGGTCAACGCCGGAATCCAGGCGCTTTTCCCCAAGATCTTCGGGGGCGGAACCGCATGGTTGACGCTGACTGGTGATGATTTGCTGGAGACGGGAGTCGCGATCATGGCGCGGCCACCGGGCAAGAAAAACTCTACCATTCACCTGTTGTCAGGCGGTGAGAAGGCACTGACGGCACTGGCGCTGGTCTTCGCCATCTTCCAGCTCAATCCGGCCCCGTTCTGCATGCTCGATGAGGTGGATGCACCGCTGGATGATGCCAACGTCGGACGCTATGCGAGGCTGGTGAAGGAGATGTCGGAAAGCGTACAGTTCATCTATATCACCCATAACAAGATCGCCATGGAAGCGGCAGATCGGCTGATGGGTGTCACCATGCAGGAACCCGGCGTCTCGCGCCTTGTCTCTGTAGGGATAGAAGAAGCTGCCGTGCTTGCCGAAGCGTGAGGGAAAAGCCGTTCAGGAGGGCAAGGTCATCCTCCGGCGCGGTAGCCAGTGGCCGCCTTGGCGGCCTAGTTGGCAAGATCGTGTTGCATCTAGAGATCGAAAGCACTACGAGTTTGCGTCATAGTGTCAGTCAGGGATAATTGAAGGGCGATTGCGCAGGTCACCACCACAGGATTGACATTCGAAAAAATGTCCCCTTTTTCTGCAATCGCGCTATGCTGTTCACGTGCATGGTGCCCAAGCAAACAGGCTAATGACCCATGGAATTGAGAGAGTGGCTCATCTTGTTGGGGTTGGTGCTGGTCGCAATCATCGTCGTTGACGGTGTGCGCAGGCTCCAACGTCAACGTCGAGTACCCCGACTGGATCGAGCGGGTACAGAGGATTCCACCGACGATGCGGGCAATCCCGCGGTGGAAGAAGAGGAAGAACGTGACAACTGGGAGCTGCCGAACGGCGGCTACCGGGTGGTTGGCGATTCCGAGACGCATGCCGAGGACGAGGAAGATGTCGTGCTCGACAATGCGCACGGCATCAAGGCCTCGCGGGTGACTCAACCGAGTCGTCCGGCGCAGCCCATGGAGCGTCGTGAAGCGCCGGAGCGCAAGGGCTTCGGCGAGCGTGCGGCTGCCTTCGGTGCGCGTGCCAGCCAGTCAATGCGCGACGTGACGGCCAGTCTGGGTGCACGGCGTGATGACGAGCATGAGCACGACGATGCGCATCGTGAGCCCGTGCTCGGCAGCGCCTCCAGTGAGCAGGCCGAGACGGCGCGCGAAGACGACTTCCATGAGAAGCCGGTGATCACCGCCGAGGACGACAGCATCAGCGTCTCCTCCACCCAGGCCGATGATCTCGAGCCGATGGCCGAGATCGAGGAAGGTCAGGATACCAGGACTGAGGCGTCCTCCGCTGGCAAGCCGGCCGATGTCGCCGGCAGTGCTTCCCAGCGCCAGGAACCTTCACTGGAAGCGGCCGCCGCGCCTGCTGCCGATGCCACAGCGCCCGAGGATGATCGTCATCCGCTGGTGCTGCGTGCCGAACGCAATCAGGTCGATGACCAGCTCGCACGTGACACCCTGGCCGATGCCAGTGAAGTCATCATCATCTCGGTGATGGCGCGCGGCGATGAAGGCTTCAGCGGCGAAGACGTGCTGGGTATCTCGCTGGCCTGTGGTCTGCGTCATTCCGAGATGGGGCTGTTCCTGCGCCACGAGGAAGATGACGACGACAGCCCGCTGCAGTTCGCGATGGCCAACGTGGTCAAGCCGGGCATCTTCAAGCCGGCCGAGATGGTGGACAGCCAGCTGGATGGCGTCACCTTCCTGATGCCGCTGCCGGGCGCGGATGACACCTCCGCCGCCTTCGAGACCATGGTCGAGATCGCCATGCTGCTGGTGCGTCGTCTGGGTGGTGAGCTGAAAGATGAGAATCACAGCGTGATGACGGCCCAGACCATCGAGTTCAAGCGCCAGCAGGTGCACGAGTTCGAGCGTCGCAATCGTCTGCATCGCTACCAGGCCAACTGATCGACTCCCCAGCCATTCTCTGAGTCGACCAGTCATGCCAGAACGCCAACGGCGACCTTCGGGTCGCCGTTGGCGTTTGCGTGTCCTGCCGGCCTTTTGCAGCCTCTGACGGCCCCTGCCAGCCCCCGACTGTCGCCCTGAGTGCTTGAATGTGTGGCCCGTCGTTCACATTGAGTACAATGGCAGCATCAAGGCGACCCCTCTGCCTGCAAGCCTGTGCAAGCTCTTGCTAGTGTGTCAGGTCGGAGGGGTCGCCACCCGTTTTCAGGTCGCTCAGCGCTGCCTTCTGGCAGTGCTGGCGAGCCACTGTTTCGAGTGAGTGTCATGTCAGCCCAGGATGATCTGTTTTCGGCGCCTGCCGATGATTCCAACGCCTCGAGCGCTTCCCGCTCCGCTGCACCGGCCGCGGTGGAAGGCGTGCCTGCCAAGGTGATGGAGGAGGTCGCGCAGCTGCATCGCGAGCTGCTTGAGGCCAGCCACCGCTATTACGTGCTGGATGACCCGACGCTGACCGATGCCGACTACGACACGCGCCTGCGCCGTCTCGAGGCGCTGGAAGCCGAATATCCCCAGCTGATCAGCTCGGAATCGCCCACCCAGCGCGTCGGAGCCGCGCCGGCCAGCGGCTTCGAGGAAGTGCAGCATGCGGTACCGATGCTGTCGCTCAACAACGCCTTCGATGACGATGAGCTGCGTGCCTTCGTGCAACGTGCGGCGAAAACGCTGGAGCTGGGAGACGCCCAGGACGCGGGTGACGAGCTGAGCTTCTGCTGCGAGCCCAAGCTCGATGGCCTGGCCGTGTCGCTCATCTACGAGAATGGCGTGCTGGTGCAAGGCGTGACGCGCGGCGATGGCCGCACCGGCGAAGGCATCACCACCAATCTGCGCACCATCCGCTCGATCCCGCTCAAGCTGCGGGGTGATGATCTGCCGGAGCTGCTTGAAGTGCGCGGTGAGGTCTACATGAGCCACGCTGGCTTCGAGGCGCTGAACGCGCGCGGCCGCGACGAGGACGGCAAGGTGTTCGCCAATCCGCGCAATGCCGCCGCCGGTAGCCTGCGCCAGCTGGATTCCAACATCGCCGCCTCGCGTCCGCTGGAATTCTGCGCCTATCAGGTCGCGCGGGTGGATGATGCGCTGCTCGCCAGCGAGGCCGGCCAGAATCATTCCGGTCTGATGGCGCTGCTCAACGACTATGGCTTCCGTACCAGCCCGCAGCTTGAGGTGGTGCGCGGTGCTCAGGGCATCATCGACTACACCCGCCGCCTCGGCGAGCAGCGTGATGGCCTCGATCACGACATCGATGGCGCGGTCATCAAGCTCGATGCACTGCGCCTGCAGCGTGAACTGGGCTTCGTGGCGCGCGCGCCGCGCTGGGCCATCGCCTACAAGTACCCGGCGCAGGAACAGGAAACCACCCTGGAAGGCGTCGATTTTCAGGTCGGACGCACTGGCGCGCTGACACCGGTCGCCCGGCTGGCGCCGGTGCAGGTCGCCGGTGTGGTGGTCTCCAACGCCACGTTGCACAACATGGATGAGGTGGAACGTCTCGGCGTGCAGATCGGTGACAGTGTCATCATTCGGCGCGCCGGCGACGTCATCCCGCAGGTGGTGCGGGTCGCCAGTGAAGGTGCCAGCCGTGAAGCCATCGTGCTGCCGGACGGCTGCCCGGTATGCGGCTCCGAGATCGAGCGCCTCGAAGGCGAGGTGGTGGCACGCTGCGCGGGCGGACTGATCTGCGCCGCGCAGCGCAAGGAAGCCCTCAAGCACTTCTCCAGCCGCAAGGCGCTGGATGTCGATGGCCTCGGCGAGAAGCTGATCGAGCAGCTGATCGAGCGTGAGCTGGTCAAGACGCCGGCGGACCTGTTCCACCTGGAAGCTGCCACCCTGGCCGAGCTGCCGCGCATGGGCGAGAAGTCCGCCGCCAATCTGGTCGCCTCGCTGGACAAGAGCCGCAACACCACCCTGGCGCGTTTCATCTACGCCCTCGGCATTCGGGAAGTCGGTGAAGCCACCGCCGCGAATCTGGCCACGCACTTCGGCACCCTGGAAGCGCTGCGTGCAGCGGATCAGGCCGCGCTGGAGGCAGTGGAAGATGTCGGCCCCATCGTCGCCGCGCATATCCATACCTTCTTCCAGCAGCCGACCAACAACGAGACGCTGGATGCGTTGCTCGCCTGTGGTCTGAGCTGGGAAGAGGTCGAGATCGGTGAGCGCCCCCAGCCGCTGGCAGGCCAGACCTGGGTGCTGACCGGCAGCCTCGACAGCATGACGCGTGATGAAGGCAAGGCACGTCTGCAGGCGCTGGGTGCCAAGGTGGCGGGCAGTGTCTCGAAGAAGACCGCCGGTGTGGTCGCCGGCGAGGCAGCGGGCAGCAAGCTCGAGAAAGCCATGCAGCTGGGCCTCACGGTGCTGGACGAAGAGACCTTCGTGAAGCGCCTGGCCGAATGGGAATCCGGTGCTGATGCACAGCAGGACAATCCGCAAGACAGTGCGCAAGACAATGTGCAGGACAGTGCGCAGGACAGCGCGGGAGAGGATGCATGAGTACGGATATGCTGAACGAAGCACCGCAGGCGGCGTCACGCCACCCTGATGATGGACAGGAGCTACCCATGAGCCAGATGCCACTTGATCAGATGGACCCGCGGGACCGCTTCATCGAGGTACCGCAGACCATGCTGCCCGCCGATACACGGCGCGCCCTGTTGGAAGCCTTCGTCACCCGTCAGGGCTACGACACCACCGATGTCGGTGAAGGCATGGCCGGTTGGGTCGCGGAGCTGGAAGGCCAGCTGTCACGCGGCAAGCTGTTGATCGTCCATGACATCGGCACCGAATCCACCGAGGTGATGACACTGGAACAGTGGCAGTCCTTCGGTCGCCAGCTGGCGGACGATGAGGAAGAGGGCGACTGAGCCCGGCCAGTGGTCATGCTGTGTTGAGCATGCCCTGACCCTGCCCTGACCCCGGGGTTGGAAACGACAACGCCCCTGGCACAGGCCAGGGGCGTTGTCGTTCATGAAGCGCCTGTTGTTGCACTCTTTGGTGCGCCTATTGGCGTCTGGCGATGCGCCGGATCATGCGAACCACATCGGCACGACCAGGCTCGAGATCAGCAGAATCAAGGCCCCGCCCAGGCGCGAGGAAATCTGCGCGAAGGGCATCAGCTGCATGCGATTGGCCGCCGAGAGTACGGCGACGTCACCCGTGCCGCCCATGTTGGCCATGCACAGGCCAGCGGTGATGGCGGACTCGATGGGATAGAAGCCGACCAGCTTGCCCACCAGACCCGCACCGAAGGCGGCGCCCGCGACGACACCGAACACGATCACCACGTAGGTGATGGTGATGGCATCGATCACCTGTCCCAGATCGGTATAGGCCACGCCGATGCCGAACAGCAGCGCGAAGGTCCAGTTGCCTGCCACGAACCGGAACCATTGGGCGGCGGCCTGATTGATGTTCTCCGGTACCAGGTTGGCGCACTTGAGCACGGCGACCGCGATGATCATCAGCGCGTAGGGGTGCAGCGGAATGACCTTGCCGAGAATCTGGCTGGCGACGAAGAAGCTCAGGGCAATCACCATGCCGATGCCCAGCTGGGACAGGTCAGGCGTGCTCTTCTCTTCGCGGACATTGACGCCCGGCATCATCTGGCCGCCACCGGTCAGTGACGGGAAGCGCTTGCCAAGCCCGTTGAGCAACCCGGCAATGATGATGGCGAAGACATTGCCCAGGGCCAGTGCCGGCACCAGGATCGAGATATAGTAGCTGGCCGGTTGCCCCAGCAGCTGCTCGTAGATCTGGCTCATCGGCACGGCGCCGGCGCCCATGCCGCCGCCCATGATGGGCAGGGCGATGACCATGACGGCATCCTTGGGCGAGAAGCCCATGACCCAGCCGACCAGCATCGCGAAGAGCGCCGCGAACAGCACCGAGCACAGCAGCGGCAGCGCGAAGCGGGCCCCGACCTTGACCAGCACGCGGGAGTCCATGCCGAGAATGCTGCCGGTGATCAGCGCCGCGATGTAGAAGTTCAGAAAGCCACCGGCCTTCATGAACTCACTGACATTCGCCGTGACCTCCTGCGGCAGCCAGCCGCTGTAGACCAGCGCTGCGGCACCGAAGATGGCGAGAATGGCGCCGCCACCCAGATAGCTGTTGATGATCGGCAGGCGGTCGCCCAGAAAGCCCAGCAGCTCCCCGAGAATCATCATGACCAGCAGCGCGCCGATCATGCCGGCAGGCAGGGTGTCGGTGGCGATGGCGGCAATCAGGACCAGGAAGGACAGGGCGAAGATCGGCAGTGACATGCCGAAGATGCGCGTCTTCTGCCAGGGGGACTCTGCGGCAGGCGTGGCCGTGGCGGTCTGCGAGGAATGTGTCATGCATGCTCCTTGTCCTGCACTCTGTCGTTGCAGGACCTGTTGTCATGCCCGGACGCGTTGGCGTGGCATCGCGGGATCGTTTGGGACGGGGAAGGGACATCATGTTCGCGCACTGGATGCGCGTCACAGGGAGCTTACGGTGTGGCTCCCGAGGGCCAAGTTTTGCGAATTAAAGAAAGCCTTTTGAAACTTATGAAAGCGCCGGCTGCCGCTCGCCCATGCGCCGGGCCGAATGGCCATGCCACCAAGGGGGCACATGGCTTGTCCGGCGTGTTGCGGCATTCTCAACCCGGACTGAGCGCGCTGACCTCATTGCTCGCCGCCGGCATGGTGATCGTCAGCCTGCTGGTCGCGGCCTGGCTCTTCAGTGCCCAGCTGGAGCGGACCCAGCGCGAGATTCAGGGCCAGCGTATTGCCGCTCTTGCCCAGCGTATCGCGCGTCTGCCCGAGGTGCGTTCTGCCCTGAGCGAGGCCAGCTCACCGCAGGCTGCGCCTCCTGTCGCGGACAGCCGCCTGGCGGCACGCATCGAGCGACTGCGTCAGGAGAATGCCGTCGACTTCATCGTGGTGATGCGCCCGGATGGCCTGCGGCTCAGTCACCCGGACCCCGCACGCATCGGGCAGCCCTTCCAGGGTGGCGACGAACAGCGTGCGCTTGCCGGTGCCTCCTACCTCTCCGAATCCCGCGGCACGCTCGGCGAAAGCCTGCGCAGCTTCGTTCCGGTCATGGCGAATGCGTCCAGGGGCGGTGAGCGCGCCGTCGTCGGTGCGGTGGCCATCGGTATCACGCTGGATTCCCTGGGGCGGCGTCTGGCCGATGAGAAGCGCCAGCTGCTGCTCGGACTGGGTGTGTTGATGCTGTTCGGCACGCTGGGCGCACTGGGACTTGCGCGCTATCTGCGCAGACAGCTCAAGGGACTGGAGCCGGCGGCCATCGCGCGCCTGGTGGAAGAGCATCAGGCGGTGCTGGCCAGCCTGGAAGAGGGCATCATCGCGGTCGACCCCGAGGGGCGAATCACGCTGGTGAATGCCGCGGCGCGCGAGTTGTTGGGGGCCTTGCCGACGCTGGGCGAGCGCCTTGATGACTGGTTGCCCGACACCGGCATGCGTGAGTGCCTTGTTGCGCGCCAGCGAGTGAGCGAGCAGGAGGAGACCCGCTTGCGCCAGGTGACTCACGGCGGGCGGCGATTGCTGGTGCGTTGCCAGCGAGTGCATGATGGCGAGCTGCTGATGGGCGGCGTGCTGGTACTGCGCGAGCACGACCGCATGCAGCGCCTCGCCGAGGAGCTGACCGGCGTGCGCCGTCAGGCGGAGTCACTGCGTGCCGCGCGTCATGAGTTCCGCAATCGGCTGCATGTGTTGTCGGGCCTGACACAGATGCAGGACCTCGCCGGTCTGCGCGATTATCTTGCGTTGCTGGTGGAGCGGGAGTTGCCGGCGGATGCCGCGGCCGCCGAGCGCATCGCGGACCCTCTGCTGGCAGGCCTTCTGATCGGCAAGCACAGCGAGGCTCGCGAGCGTGGCATCACGCTGACGGTCGAGTTGGAGATCGAATGCCATCATGGCCGCTGCGCTGAGTGGGGAATGTCACAGGACGATGGCGCTCAGGCCGAGTTTCCGGTGCTGGAGCGTAGCTTGAGTCATGATCTGGTCAGCGTGATCGGCAATCTGCTCGACAATGCCTTCGAAGCGCTGGAGGAGGTGGGCGCTGACGCTCACGCCCCGTCTGTGACCCTGGGGTTGATGCTGGAATCACTGGACCCGTCGGCAGAGGCGCAGTTGTCGATCAGCGTGGCGGACAACGGCCCCGGCATGCCGACGGAGCTGAGGCAGACGGCACGCATGGCGGGGGTGAGCAGTCATGGGGAAGGCCGCGGGCTGGGCCTGTCGCTGGTGCAGGAGATCGTGACCGCGCGCGAGGGCGAATGGCACCTCTATGCGCCCTCGGGCGGCGGTACCCTGGTCGAGCTGACCCTGCCTTGCCGACTGCTGACTGGCGCGGCGCCCTGATAGGGGGCCGCGCATCACGGGATGGCGTTGCGGCCGGAACTTGCACAACGAAGGAGCCAGAGCGCATGCGTGTGCTGATAGTCGAAGACGACCCCATGGTCATGCGTCTCAATGTCGAATACCTCAGTCGCATCGACGGCATGCGCCTGGTGGCCCAGTGCGAGGATGTCGCGACGGCACTCGACGTGCTGGCGCAGGAAGCGGTGGACCTGGTGCTGCTGGATGTCTACCTGCGCAGCCGCAGCGGGCTGGAAGTGTTGCGATGGCTGAGGCGCCACGCCGCCCCCGATATCCAGGTGATCCTGATCACCGCCGCCAGTGAGGCGGACACGGTGCGCAGTGCACATGCGCTCGGGGTGTGCGATTACCTGGTCAAACCCTTCAGCTTCGCCCGTTTTCAGCAGGCGTTGGCACTGGCGCGTCGCGGCCGCCAGCAGCTGGAGAGCCTAGAGGGTGAAGTCAGCCAGCAACAACTGGACCAGCTCTTCGGCGTGCAAGGGCTGGTCAGCGGCGCTGCGGGCGCGGTACCCGAGGGGCGCCTGCCCAAGGGCGTGACGGCGGCGTCACTAGCCTTGGTGGCCAGTGCCATCCAGGCGCTGCCGCGTGAGGAAGGCAGCTTCACCAGTGAGGCGTTGCTGCCTGCCACCGGCATGTCGCGAGTGACCATCCGCAAGTACCTGCGCCATCTCGCGGCCTGCGGCATGCTCAGCGAGGCCTTCCACTACGGTCAGATCGGCCGGCCATCCTTTACCTACCAAGTCATCGACCGTCAGGCCCTGTCCAGACAGTGCCGTCAGGCCTGAGTGATACCGACCTCTCAGCGCCGCTGGACGATATCGCGGATCAGGCGGCGCCCCGGATGCAGGTGCTCGGCCAGTTCGCGTTCCAGTGGCAGCGGCTCGCCACACAGTTGCGAGGCGATCAATTCAGCGCACAGCGGGGCGGTGGTGAAGCCGCGTGAGCCGTGTGCGGTGGAGAGCCACAGGCCGGGCAGGTGGGCGCCGCTCGACTGTGGCACGCGCTTTTTCGCATCGAAGGCCATGGCGGCGTAGTCCTCACGCCATTGCGCGGCGTCCGGTGCCGGGCCGGCCAGCGGGCTCTTGTCCGGGCTGGCGGCGCGCCAGGCGACGCGTCCCTGCCAGTCATCGTCTTCCAGCCTGACACCACGCGCCTGCTCCCAGGCGGCGACGAAGGCGGGCAGGGCACTGCGCAGCTCCGCGACATTGGCGGCGTGGTCCGCCTCGCGGACCGCCTCATCCTCATCGCGAGGGGCGAAGGTCGCGCCGAAGCTGAGTGTCACGCTGCCATCGGCGTGGCGCTGATAGGGCGAGACATAGCCACCGGCGCACACCACGCTGTCGAGCGCGGGCAGGTGCGCGGCGTGTTCCGGCGCTACCGTGATCTCGCTGACCTGGCCGCGAATCGGCTGCAGCGGCAGGTGTGCGAGCGGCTCGGGCAGATTAGTCTGCTCCCCCAGCGCGACAATCAGCTGATCCACTTCAATGCTGGTGCCGTCGCTGGTCTGCAGCTGCCAGCGTGGCGCGCCGTTGCCTGTCTTTCCGCCTTCCTCTCTGCCTTCCTCTCTGCCTTCCTCGGCCCCCAGCGACTGAATGGCCTCGATGCGCGCCTGCAGAAAGCGGATGCCCGGGGTGGCGGCGAGGTGCTGGCAGAGCGCGCTGGGGCGCACCCAGCCGGCGACCGGATAGAAGAGGCCATCGAAGGCGATCTCGCTGCCGGCGATCCGGCTGGCCTCATTGGCGCTGACCGGCGTGAGCAGCGCCTCGGGCAGCGGGTGGTTGTCGAGGAAGCGTTGCTGGCGCTTGCGCTCACGCTCGCTGGTGGCCAGCTGCAGCACGCCGCTGGCGGACCACAGGGTCTGCTTAGGGTCGAGGCTTGCCAGCCAGCGCCGGCTGTACTGCAGCGCGGCCAGCTGGAAGCGACTGGCGGGATTGGTCTCGGCGGCCAGCTTGACGTAGAGCGCACCCTGGCGATTGCCGGAGGCACGTGCGCCGGGGGCTTCGGCATCGATCAGCGTGACCTGCACGCCGCGCCGCGCCAGCGCCTCGGCGCAGCTGGTGCCGGCGATACCGGCGCCGAGTACCGCGACATGCGTCTCGCGAGCGATCGGCGCGGGCTGCGGGGGCTGGGTCCAGGGCTGCTCACGACGCAGCGGATGAAGGGCGCCACGCACCGCGTGCTCCTGCATGGGGGCATGACCGGATGGGGGAGAGACATCAAGTCCCATCAGTTCGGCGCGCGCGGCGGCGGTCGGCTCGTCCAGCTCGCCGCAGATCATCTCGCGCTTCATGCCGTGGCCGGGCACCTTGCGCCACACGAAGCCTGCCGCGCGCAGGCCACGCCGCACGAAGCCCGCGGCGGTGAAGGTGGCGAAGGTCGCCGTGGGGCGCGAGACACCCGCCATGGCCGCGAACAGCTCAGGTGACCACATCTGCGGATTCTTCGACGGCGAGAAGCCATCGAGGAACCAGGCATCCACGCCACCTTCCAGGCGCGACAGGCGCTCCACCGCATCGCCGAAGTGCAGGTCCAGGGTGATGCGCTCATCCAGCCACAGGCGGTGCACGCCGAGGACGGCGGCGGGCCATTGAGCGACCAACGGCTTCGCCAGTGAGGCGAGATCCGGCCAGGCGGACAGCGCCCGCTCGAGGTCCGCGGCGCGCATCGGGTGCTTTTCCACCGAGACGACATGCAGCCGCGCCTCGGCGGGCGCCGTTGCCAGAAAGCGCTGCGCGGCGCACAGGATGTTGAGGCCGGTGCCGAAGCCGGTCTCGCCGATCACGAAGGGGCGCGCTTCCCGCCAGTCACGGAAGCGCTCGCTCAGACGATTGCTGTCGAGGAAGACGTGCACGGTCTCGGCGCGGCCATCGTGGATCGAGAAGTACACATCGCCGTAATCGGTGGCCTGTGGCGCGGTGTCGTCCCACTCGAGCTGCGCCTCCTCCAGTGCCGCCAGTGGCGCCAGTGGTACGTTAGGCACCACGCCGGGCGCCGTGACCGGCTCGATCGCGCTCGGTGGCGTCGTGGCAGGTTTGCGGGCCGCGGTGCCCGAGGCTGCCTGCGGCGAAGTCTTTCGGGCTGACGAGGCGGTCTGATTCGAATTTGACTGATCAGGAGCTGACTGGCCGGGGGCGGGCTGGCGAGGAGAGGAAGGGTGATCGTTCACGGGCATTCCTGGCAGGAGGTCGAGCGGGAGAGCAGCACAGCGAGGCAGCGGCAGAGCAAGGCCTGCAACGCAGACGACGGACAGCCAGGCTGTCCGTCGTCTGTGAGAAACCGCCGGTCAGATGACCGGCCGGGCGCCGGGCTAGGGCAGGGTCTGCTTGAAGGGCTTCACTTCGGCGCTTTCATAGACACCGGCGATGACGAAGGGATCGGCATCGGCCCACTTCTGGGCGTCTTCGAGGGAATCGAACTCGGCGATGATGACGCTGCCGCTGAAGCCGGCTTCGCCCGGAGCTTCGCTGTCGATGGCCGGGTTGGGGCCGGCGATGACCAGACGACCGGCGGCGTGCAGCGCCTCCAGACGTGCCAGATGCGGCGGACGCGCCGCCATGCGTGCTTCGAGGCTACCTTCGACGTCCTGACAGACAATGGAGTAGAGCATCACGAATCATCCTTTTGAGAATTGGTCGAGGAAGCGTTCTCTTCCTGAGGGGCCTGCACCATGTGACGGGACAGGTAGACGCCCTGAACGATGACGAACAGCAGTGTCAGACCGAGCATGCCGAACAGCTTGAAGTCGACCCAGATGTCTTCCGAATAGTGACTGAAGACGTAGATGTTGAGGCCGCCCATGGCGAGGAAGAATACCACCCAGGCTAGATTGAGGCGGTGCCAGATGGGGCGCGGCAGCTGAATCGCCTTTTCCATCATGCGCTCCACCAGCGGCTTGCCACCGAACAGCGGCGACAGCAGGAAGGCGACGGCGAACAGCCAGTTGACCACGGTGGGCTTCCACTGGATGAAGGAGCTGTTGCCGAACAGCACGGTCGCGCCACCCAGCACGACGACCAGCGCCAGGGTGACCAGCTGCATCTTCTCGACGCGCTTGTGGCGCCAGTAGATGTACAGCACCTGCGCGAGGGTCGCGGGAATCAACACGGCGGTAGCCATGATCATGTCGCCAGTCATCTTGTAGACGGCGAAGAAGATCACGATCGGCAGAAAGTCGAGCAACATCTTCATGGGTAATGCGCACTCCTGAACACGACGACGCAGCCGTCGGGAAGGCAAGGGCCTGTGCGAGTGGTATCCTGTCTGACACCAGCGGCGCACCCCTGCCTGCATGTGCTCATTCTGCCGCCATTGCTGCCTGCTGACAAAGCCCCTGTGTGTCCGGGCGCGCATCGCAGCCAATACTGCCCGACGTCTGGCCCGCTGGATCGCCTGCATCTCAGGCATCGCGTGGCACAGACGTTCATCCCGAGAGGTTCCCCGTGTCCGACGTTCTGTCCGACTCTTCGCCGATTTCCGCATCCCGCAAGCCGATCGAGTTTCGCCCGCTGCCGGAGCGCTTCGATTCCGATATCGAGGTGCCGGACATCGACCTGCACATGCATTCCACCGCCTCCGACGGCGGCATGGCACCGACAGAGCTGGTGGCACTGGCCGCGCGGCGCGGTCTGTCACGCATGTCACTGACTGATCACGACAGCATGGAAGGCATCTTCGAGGCCCAGCAGGCCGCCCGCGCCGAGGGAATCTCGTTGCTGCCCGGCTGTGAGCTGTCGGTCCGCTGGCGCAACCAGACCATCCACATCGTGGCGTTGATGCCCGAGGGCGCCGGCGATGCACTGAGTGCCGGCCTCAAGCAGCAGCACGAGGCGCGTGAGCGACGCAGCCACGAGATCGCCACGCGCATGGAAAAGCTCGGGCTCGAGAATGCCTTCGAGCGCGCCCGGGAACAGGCCACGCTGAGTGGCTCAGGCGACCGCCCGCTGTCACGCCCGGATTTCGCCCGCGCGCTGGTCGAGGCCGGGATTGCACGCAACCTGCAGGACGCCTTCAAACGGCACCTTGGCGCGGGCCAGAAAGGCGACGTCAAGGCGCACTGGCCGGAGATGGAAGAGGCGGTGGGCTGGGTGCGTGCCGATGGCGGTATCGCCGTGATGGCGCACCCGATGCGCTACAAGCTGACCCGCACCAAGCGTGGCGAGCTGCTGCGTGACTTCATTGCCGCCGGTGGCGAAGGCGCGGAACTGGTCAGCGGCTTCCAGAATATCGATCGCGCGCGTGACCTGGCGCGTCAGCTCGATGAGCTGGGGCTCTACGCCTCCGTCGGCAGTGATTTCCACTTCCCCGGCGGCCCGCTGGCACCCGGCAGTATGAGTCCGCCGCCCCGCACCAAGGTACCGCCCGTGTGGTGTCATCCGCGCATCGCGCCCTTTTTTGCGGCCGACGCTGCCTCCATGTGATATCAAGAGATCACCGTGACGCCAGTCCGCCTGCCGGGCTGGCGCCCAGACGCAAGGAGCACCGCATGGGACAGTTCTTCCAGATTCATCCCGAAAATCCCCAGAAACGCCTCATCGATCAGGCCGTCGCCATCATCCAGCAGGGTGGCGTGATTGCCTATCCGACCGACTCCGGCTACGCGCTGGGTTGCCATCTGGGCGAGAAGAAGGCCATCGAGCGCATCAAGCGCCTGCGTCAGCTGGACGACAAGCACAACTTCACCCTGGTGTGTTCTGACCTGTCGGAAATCGGCACCTACGCCAAGGTCGACAACGCCATCTTCCGCCTGCTCAAGAGTCACACGCCGGGCGCCTATACCTTCATCCTGCAGGCGACTTCCGAAGTGCCGCGCCTGCTGCTGCACCCCAAGCGTCGCTCCATCGGCGTGCGCGTGCCGGACCACGCCATCACCCACGCCCTGCTGGAAACCCATCGCGAACCGCTGATGAGCGTGACGCTGATTCCGCCGGGCGAGGAACTGCCGATGACGGACGCCGAAGAGATTCGCGAGCGCTTCGGACACGCGCTGGATCTGGTCATCGACGGCGGCGCCTGCAGCTTCGAGACCACCAGTGTGGTGGACCTGCGCGAGCTGCCGCCGGTGATCGTGCGCGAAGGGCGCGGCGATATCTCGAGCTTCACGGAGTGATCGCGACAGCGTAGCGCTTCACGGCGCTGACATCGCCTTGGCATACGAAGACGCCCCCGGACCTTGCGGTCGCGGGGGCGTTGTCATTTCTGAGGCATTGTCATTTCCGGGCGTTGTCGTGTGCTGAGTGATTCTCGGCTTCGTCAGCTGCGGTCGCGGTCGGGAGGCCCGCTCTCGGGAGGCCCGCTATCGGGAGGTTCTGGCTGATCGTCCGATGGCGTCTCTGCGTCAGGCGCAGATTCGGGATCCGGCTCTGTCTCAGGTTCAGGCTCGCGCGGGTCGCGGGTATCCTCGTCCAGCCAGGTGCCGCAGAACTTGCAGTACTTGGCGTTGCGATCATGGCCTTCACGACCACAGCCCGGGCAGGCTTCGTCGCTGGTCTGCTGCATGCGCAGGCCGTTGAGAACCTCGGCCGAGAACACCCCGGTGGGTACGGCGAGAATCGAGTAGCCGAGAATCATCATCAGCGCCGAGATGAACTGCCCCAGCGGCGTGATGGGCGCGATGTCGCCATAGCCCACCGTCGTCAGCGTCACCACGCCCCAGTAGAGCGCCTTGGGAATGGAGGTGAAGCCGGCCTCGGGCGGCTCGATCAGATAGATCAGAGCGCCGAATACCGTGACGATGCTGAGCACGGTGATGAAGAACAGCAGGATCTTGCGCCGGCTGCGCGTCATGGCCTCGACCAGCATGCGGCCCTCGCCGACGAAGGCCATCAGGCGCAACACGCGGAACAGACGCAGCACACGCAGTACGCGCACCACCAGCAGGGCCTGGGCGCCCGGTATCAGCAGCGACAGCCAGGTGGGGGCAATCGACAGCAGGTCGAGCACGCCGTAGAAGCCCTTGGCCCAGGTGCCGGGATGCTTCAGGCAGTAGAGGCGGACGGCGTATTCCAGCGTGAAGATGATCGTGAAGCCCCACTCCATGATGCGGAACAGCTCGCCGTATTGCGCATTGAGCGAGGGCACGCTGTCGAGCATCACCACGGCGACACTGGCGAAGATCATCAGGATCAGGCCGATATCGAAGGCCTTGGCCGCCTTGGTATCGGATTCGAAGATCCAGTGAAACAGCCGCGCGCGCAGGCGGCCCGTGGCGGGCTCGTAGTCGCTGGGGTGCGAGGGTGTCGCTGGGGGGCTTTGCGGCGTGCTGCCATATTCATTGGCAGGGCCCTGGCGTTCAGGCATGCAGGCTTCCTTGACGGGCGTGACGACGCCGGATGAATGTCAGGGCGTATCGGGGATGTCTCAGTGTGTGACCTTCAGTGACTGCCCGGCTGTTGTCCATCAGCCAGTGGTCTAGCGCCTGGCGGCTGGGCAGTCAGTGTCGTTTTGAGGTTCAGCCGCGCAGCGTCGCGAGCAGTGACAGGCTGTGCTGGCCGAAGTCGCGAGTCGCCCAGTCCTGTGAGGCGTCGCCGTCGCTGCTTTCCAGCGCCTCGACCAGCGCCACCGCGTGGATATGGCCGGGATGCTGGCTGGCGGCCAGTCGTGATGCGAGGGCCGACAGGGCGGCCAGCGCATGCGCGTGCCACTTGAGGTCGTCTTTCGCCTGGCGGTCGGCGTGGGCATCGAGGGCATCGATGGCGGCGGACAGCAGCGCGCCGGGGTCAGCGGTATCCAGCGTCTTCTCATGCCATTCGCCATCCCGCAGCGCCGCACCGCGCTTGGCCTTGCTGGCATCTGCCGGGCGCAGTGCCAGGCGGCTGGCCAGTGAATCCGCCAGCTGCCAGAGCACGCCTTCTCTCACCTCGGGGGCGAGTTCTTCGCCGCCGGTCAGCTCGAGCTCGATCTCCTGGATGGCCACTTCGCGACCACTGGCCTTCACCGCGCCCAGGTCCAGCGCCATCTCGACGCCGACGGTGACCTGCTCGTCGCTCACATTCTCGTCGCTGCGTGTCGCCTTGACGTCGATCTGCCAGGCATGACGCTCGAAATCGGTGCTGAAACTGGGCGCGAGTGCACTCAGCAGCTGCTCGCGGGCGCCGTCTTCCAGCGCCTGCAAGGGCGGCAGGCCACGCAGGCCGTCGAGGTCGAGGCCGGTCTGGCCCTCGGGCAGCTCCCACTCCCATTCGCCGCGAGAATGCAGTCCGCCATGGCTCTCGCCGCTGGTCTTGAGCGTCTGGCGCAGGGCGCCCGTGCTGTCGGCATCCTCACCGCTCTGGCGCAGACGCAGCGCCATGCGCGCGCGCTCCAGCGCATGCTCGGGGGTGTCGAAGTAGGTGTTGGCCAGCCAGCGCCGCCTGGGGGCGACCGTTGCCAGTTCTGCAATGCTCGCCAGTGTCTCCAGAATGGCATCGCGATCAATGACGGGTTGAGACAGTGCCAGTTTGAGTTCGATTTCCTGCGCCATGATGGGCACTCCCTGTACGGATGAAAGAAGACAGATGCTGACGGATGAGGGTGACAGCGGCGCCAGGACCGCAGAGCCTTCGGCAAGCGTGGTGCATGGTGGTGAAGGCTCGTGTGTCTCATGCTCGCGCCTGGCCCGCGGCAAGGCAAGCACGGGGAGGGCGGAAGGGCATGCGGGATATCGGCCTGTCGGCAGAATCACACTTATATGACAGCATGATGACATTGAAGTGACAGCAATTGCCTGTCGTCACGTCCTTGGTTATATTACGAACAGTGGATAAAGCCAGCGACCACGGGTCCTGCCGCTGCATGACAATCTCTCTTCTGGAATCCTTCGTGTTCCCCCGAACTGCCGCTGTTGTTGCGTGAATGACAACAGCATGGCGGTATCATGACGTTACGATGAAAGTTATGTGATCGTCACAAAGGCTTTGCTACACTCCGCGCGTCAATCCTTAACGCCGACGGCCACTATGGTAACGACCAACCCTTTCTCTTCGATGTTCGGGCGCTCGCCTTTCAAGGCGCTGCACACCCACATCATCAAGACCGACGAGTGCGCCCAGCACTTGCTGACCTTCTTCGACGCCTGCGAGCAGGGTGATTGGGAGCAGGCAGCCAGCATTCGCAAGACCATCAGTGGTCTGGAGCGTGAAGCGGACGAGTTGAAGACGCAGCTGCGTCTCAACCTGCCCAACTCGCTGTTCCTGCCGGTCTCGCGCTCCGACCTTCTCGAGCTGATCCATGTCCAGGATTCCATCGCGAATGTCACCAAGGACATCGCCGGGATCATGCTGGGTCGTCATATGCAGATACCCACCGCACTGGTGCCCGCCATGCGTGAGTATCTCAAGACTGCGGTCGAATCGGTCTGCCAGGCGCGTCGTGCGTTGGGTGAACTGGAAGACCTCGTCGAGTCCGGTTTCGGGCGCAACATGAGCGAGCTGGTCGACAAGCTGATCAACGAGCTGCATGAGCTCGAGAAGCAGTCCGACGAACAGCAGATCGCCATCCGCCAGACCCTGTTCTCGCTAGAAGCCAGTCTCCCGCCCGTCGATGTGATCTTCCTCTACAAGATCATCGATTGGGTCGGCGATGTGGCTGACCAAGCGGAAAAGGTCGGTACCCGACTGCAGATCCTGATGGCGCGCTGAGCGCCATCAGGACGTCCTGCCATCTGTCCAAGAGTCTTCTATGTCCATCATTGCTCAATACGGCGATGTGCTCGTCATTCTTGCCTGTCTGTTCGGTTTCTTCATGGCATGGGGTGTGGGTGCGAATGACGTCGCCAATGCCATGGGAACCTCGGTAGGTTCCAAGGCGATCACCATCAAGCAGGCGATCATCATCGCCGTGATCTTCGAATTCCTCGGTGCCTGGCTTGCCGGTGGTGAGGTGACTGACACCATCCGCAAGGGCATCATCGACCCGTCACTGCTGATCGAGAATCCACAGTTCCTGGTCTACGGCATGCTGGCCTCGCTGCTGGCCGCCGGTATCTGGCTGCTGATCGCTTCCATGAAGGGCTGGCCGGTCTCGACCACCCACTCCATCGTCGGCGCCATCGTCGGCTTCTCCGCTGCGGGTCTGGGCGTGGATGCCGTCGAATGGACCAAGGTCGGTCAGATCGCGGCCTCCTGGCTGGTCTCGCCGCTGCTGGCGGGCTCCATCGCCTTCGTGCTGTTCAAGTCCGTGCAGACGCTGATCTTCGACAACGAAGACCCGTTCGCGGCCGCCAAGCGCTACGTGCCGATGTACATGTTCCTGGTCGGCTTCATCATCTCGATGGTGACCATGGTCAAGGGCCTCAAGCATGTCGGCCTGCACCTGAGCTTCGAATCCAGCCTGCTGCTGGCCGTCGTCATCGGCGCCATCGTGATGGGTATCGGCGTGCTGATGGAGCGCAAGGTCGCGCGTTCACGCCTCAAGGAGAAGAATCGCGCCACCGGTGACGACTTCGACTTCAGCGGCGTCGAGAAGGTATTCGGCCTGCTGATGATGTTCACCGCCTGTGCGATGGCCTTCGCCCACGGCTCCAACGACGTGGCCAATGCGGTCGGTCCGCTGGCGGCCATCATCAGCGTCGTCGACTCTGCCGGTCAGATCGGCGCCAAGGCGAGCATGCCGTGGTGGGTCCTCGTGCTGGGTGGCGGCGGTATCGTCGTCGGCCTGGTCACCTATGGTCGTCGCGTCATTGCCACTGTCGGCACCGGCATTACCGAGCTGACGCCGTCACGCGGCTTCGCGGCCACGCTGGCCGCCGCCTCGACCGTCGTGCTGGCCTCCGGCACCGGCCTGCCGATCTCCACCACCCACACCCTGGTCGGTGCGGTGCTGGGGGTGGGTCTGGCACGCGGCATGGCAGCGCTCAACCTGCGCGTGATCGGCACCATCGTGATGTCCTGGCTGATCACTCTGCCGGCCGGCGCGATCCTGTCGATCCTGTTCTTCTTCATGTTCAAGGGCATGTTCGGCTAAGCCGACGCATGATCCAGAGCTGAATTGGAAAAACGAGAAAGGCGACCTTCGGGTCGCCTTTCTCGTGTCTGACACATGGATGTCAGGGGGCACCGCTCGCCGTGCAGGCTGCGGCGCTGATATGATGATTCATGGGCATGCCTGACATGCCATTTTCCCTCTCTCCTGCCCGGAGCTGGCTCTTGAACACGCGTTTCCCCTTCGCGGACTGGTTTCGCAACTCCTCTCCCTATATCAATGCCCATCGCGGCCGCACCTTCGTCATTCTGATCGAGGGCGATGCCCTGTCCTCGTCACGACGAACGCAGTTGATACAGGATCTGGCGTTGCTGCATACCCTCGGCGTGAAGCTGGTGGTGGTGTTCGGGGTGCGCCCGCAGGTGGCCGAGGCGTTGCAGGCTGCCGGTATCGAGGCGGACCGTCATCAGGGCCGCTGGGTGGTGACGCGCGAGATTCTCGGCCATCTGGAGCAGCAGGTCGCCACGTTGCGTCTGCGCCTTGAGGCCAGTCTGTCCCAGGGGCTGCCCAATACGCCGCTGCATGGCGTGGAGCTCTCCGCCGTCTCCGGCAATCTGGTGATGGCCAAGCCGCTGGGTGTGCGTCACGGCGTCGACTTCCTGCATGGTGGCGAGGTGCGCCGCGTGCGCAGTGAGGCGATCCAGGGGCTGCTCTCGCAGCAGGCCATCGTCGTGCTGCCGCCGCTGGGCTATTCCAGCACCGGCGAGGTGTTCGATCTGGACGCCGCTGAGGTCGCCGAACACGCCGCCGTGGCGCTGGCCGCTGACAAGCTGATCCTGCTTGGCGAAGGGGAGGGCCTGTTCGGCGAAGATGGTGAGCTGCTGCGTCAGCTCAATCCGGAGGAAGCCGCGCTGATGGCGCCGCCCCGCGATGACGACAGCGAGCTGTCGCGCCATCTGGCCGCTGCCTGTGGCGCCGCACGGCGCGGCGTCGGGCGCACTCACCTGTTGAGCTGGCGCGACCGTGATGCCCTGCTGGGCGAGCTGTTCACCCGTGACGGCATCGGCACCATGATCACGCGTCAGGGCTACGAGCAGCTGCGCAAGGCGCGCCTCGAGGATGTCGGTGGTCTGCTGGCGCTGCTGGGGCCGCTGGAGCAGCGTGGCATCCTGGTGGCCCGCTCGCGGGAGCGTCTCGAACATGAGATCGACGACTATGTGGTGTTGGAGCGCGATGGCATGGTCATCGGGTGTGCGGCGCTGCACCTCAGCCGTGACGCCGCCATGGGCGAACTGGCCTGCGTGGCCGTGCATGATGACTATCGCCGCGGACAGCGCGGAGAGCAGCTGCTGGCCGAGATCGAGCTGCGCGCGCGTCGCGCCGGCGTCGAGCGTCTGTATGCGCTGACGACCCATACCGTCCACTGGTTCATCGAGCACGGTTTCGTGTCGGCCGGCCTGCAAGACCTGCCGCCCATGCGTCGCGAGGCCTACAACTCGGCGCGTAACTCCAAGGTATTGCTCAAGTCGCTCTAGTCACACCTCTCTTGCCTGTCAGTGTGAATCGCCCAGAGAACACCCGCTGATGACCCCCTCGATGAGGGCTGATCAGCGGGTGTTCTTGCGTAGGTGTCGCAGTTTTCCCCCACCCCTTGCGGGATTGTCTTGCAAAGGAGACGTTTCAAGATGTTGATTCAAAAGGGAAAAATAGCATGCCCCGTATATGTGTTGGCAAATCGCGACGAATCGGCCAGTAAAACACGACTCTGTGTGCCGCCCTGGGCAACATTGGCATGCCTGTCGTCGTGATCGCTATTTCAAGGCATTGTTTTGTAATATGTTTTCGCGTTTATGGCACGCCTTTGGCAATAGGTACCGTGAGCAAGAGATATGCGGTGCATCACCGGCCCTTTCTCTGGCCTTCCAGCGATGACGGTACTCACTACCCTGTGCGCTCCGTGATCGCTGACAGGCCAAGCGTCTGCTCCACGCGATGTGTGACTTCAGGTTGCGATGAGACAGGTACGGCCCCTGGTGGGCATGGACAGTATCTTGAGGGCAAGGACGCCCGGGCAAGGATGCCCGAAACCGATGCGGTAGCCGGAGAGATTGGCTGCCGTCATCCCCGAATTGACGATCGAGGCGGGCAAGTCGGCAAGCCATCCGACTCGATCATCCACATTGCGATGTGTTGCCCCCTGCTTCACATCCGATAGGGAGCGCGGACGCTGTCCGGCGTGAACGTCAACTGACCTGGAACGACCACCAGGTGACGTTCTTTTCTCCCGGGACTGACAGGCAGACCACCTGTCAGACCCGCCAATCACGTAGTGCCTCTGGTCTCCAGGTACCAGAGGCACCACGTGATGACTGACCCTTCAGTTCCCTGCGTACTTGGGGCCGGCTATGCCGGCCCTCTTTTTTTGTGCGTCTAGCGCTGAATGGCCAACAATTTCATGCGAAACGTTGCCAATGGGGCGGTTTGTCTCGTGGCAGCGTAATGATTTGAATAAGAGTCATATTTATTAACGAACTGGCAACCGCGATGGACGCTGGTGAACTCTGGTATTCTAGGAAGACGTGATTCGATGATGACCACCCCTTTCTTGCATAGAGTTCTTTCCATGGCCTCCACAGTGTCACGACGCTGGCGTCCCCGCTCGCTGCCGCAGCTGGTTCTGATGGCATTTCTGGTGGTGATGCTGCCGATTGCCGTGCTCATGTTTCAAGCAGGGCAGGCGCTGTCGGAGTTGTCGGAACTGGCGGATGTCAGTGCCCGCCAGGCCGTCGACCAGACCCGCCGCGCCCGCACGCTGACCAATCTCGCCGTCGAGATGGAGCGTAGCGCCCGCCAGTACGCCGTGCTGGAAAATCCCGATCTGATGAAGATCTACGCCGACAAGGCCAACAGCTTCCGCACCTTGCTGGATGAGCAGGCGCGCCTGTTGGGCGAGGGGGACCCCCGCGTCAGCGAGTTGAAGGCGACGCTGTCACAGCTCGAGCGCATGCCCGAGATGAGCGTCGACCAGGTCAGTCGCCATCTGGAAGACTTCGGGCCCTTCTCGATCCAGGCCAGCGGCCTGCTCAACTCCACACGTGAACTCGTCGATGCGCGTATCGAAGGCATCCGCGCCCGCGCCTCCCAGGTCAAGAATCAGCTGTGGTGGCAGACCGCCGCGCTGGTCTCCATCAGTCTGCTGTTGATGCTGTTCTTCACCTGGCTGATCATCCGTCCCATCCGGCAGCTGGAGCGCCGCATCAATGGCCTGGGCAGCGGTACCGACAGCGAGCGACCCATCGTCATCAAGGGGCCGGCGGAGCTGGTGCAGTTGGGCGAGCGTCTCAACTGGCTGTCGACCCGTCTGGATGAGCTCGAGGAGCAGAAGCAGCAGTTCCTGCGTCACATGTCGCATGAGCTCAAGACCCCGCTGGCCAGCATCCGCGAAGGCACCGGCCTGCTGATCGACGAGGTCGCCGGGCCGCTGAGTCCGCACCAGACCGAGATTCTTGGCCTGCTGGATGACTCCAGCAAGGAATTGCAGAAGCTGATCGAGCAACTCCTCGACTACAATCTGCTGCAGCACAATCAGGGCCTCGAACAGAGCCGCTTCGATGTGCATGAAGTGTTCAAGGAAGTGCTGGCAAAACATCGCCTGGCACTGGAAAAGAAGGGCATGCGCGTGCATCTTCCGCCTGCCAGCCTCAGTTGGGAGGCGGACAGGCCGCGTACCGGGCGTATTCTCGACAACCTGATCTCCAATGCCATCGCCTACGGCGAAGACAGCGGTGACCTGTGGTTGAGAGCCCGCAAGGAGCGTCGCAAGCTGATCATCGAAGTCGCCAACAGCGGTGAACCCATCGCCGCCCAGGACCGTGACCACCTGTTCAAGCCCTTCTATCAGGGCGCGGTGAAGCGCAAGGGCCCGCTCAAGGGCTCGGGCATCGGTCTCTCGGTCGCCGCTGACAGCGCCCGCGCCCAATTTGGTCAATTGGCGCTGGTGGATGACCCCAAGGCGGATGTCTGCTTCCGGCTGACATTGCCGACACCGAGTCGCTCGCTGACGTCAGGGGAAGGCAGTGAGCATGAACTGCAGGCAGACAGGGATGCCGCCGGAGCGGATCAGCAGTCCACACCACATGAAATGGCGTCATTGAATGCCATCAAGCACGCAAGGAACTGAAGTGATGAAGGGTCAACGACTACTGATGCGCCTGGCTGCAGGCGTGTTGCTCAGTACGCTTAGCGCCTGTGGCGCCCTGACCAATATCACCATGCCGGGCAGCGAGCCGGAAGTGGTCAGCCCGAGTGTGCGGGAGGGCTGCTACGGCGCCGGCGACCTGCCGGACTTCACCGGCGAGGACTGCCTGCTGGATGAATGGGTCGCCTTCGCGTTGCAGGCCCAGCGTGGCAACAGCGGCTGGCGTGAAAGCACCCTGTTGCAGCTGGAAGGCAACCGCCACGACCGTCGCCTCGCGCGTGCCATCGTGCTCAGCTGGGGCGATGAATCGGACTGGGAGCTGGCCTCCGACCTCTACAAGGCGGACCTGCCCACCGCCCCGAGCCGCCTGCAGCCGCTGCTTCGTCAGTGGCTCAATGGCCTCGAGGAGCGTCGCGGTCTGATCGCCGAGCGTGACAAGAATGACGGTGCCCGTCGCAAGCTCAGCGCCGAGAACGCCCAGCTGACCAAGAAGCTGGAAGCCTTGACGGCCATCGAAGAATCAATCAATTCGCGCCGCCAGAGCACGCCCTGAACCCTCAGCGGCAGACTCTGGCCACGACCCTGTCACTCAATCCCCGCGATTGCATGACGCAAGACTGTGCGGCCCCGACGTCGATGTCCCAGGCCCTCGGGTGTCGCAAGGAGAGTTAGTGTGAAATACGCACAAGCGCATATTCTGCTCGTCGATGATGATGCGAGCCTGCTCAAGCTGCTCGGCATGCGTCTCGAAAGCCGTGGCTTCAAGGTCACGACGGCCAGCAGTGGCCGCGAGGCGCTCAGCCGTCTCGAAGCCGCACGTCCAGACCTGGTCCTGTCCGACCTGCGCATGGATGAAATGGATGGCATGGCCCTGTTCGGTGAGCTGCAGAAGCGTCAGCCGGGCATGCCGGTCATCCTGCTGACCGCACACGGCTCCATCCCTGATGCCGTCAGTGCCACCCGTCAGGGCGTGTTCAGCTTCCTGACCAAGCCGGTCGACAAGGACGAGCTGTTCGCCGCCATCGATGAGGCGCTGGCCCAGGCGCCGCCCGTAAAGGAGGGTGACGATGCCTGGCGCGCTGGCATCATCACTCGCTCCCCGCAGATGGAGCAGATTCTCGAGCAGGCGCGCATGGTGGCGGCATCCGATGTCAGCGTGCTGGTCACCGGCCCGTCCGGTTCGGGCAAGGAGCTGATGGCCAAGGCCATCCACAACGCCAGCCCGCGCGCCTCGCGTCCCTTCGTCGCCATCAACTGTGGCGCGCTGCCGGAGCAGCTGCTGGAAAGCGAGCTGTTCGGTCACGCCAAGGGCTCGTTCACTGGCGCGGTCAGTGCCCACCAGGGCCTGTTCCAGGCGGCGGACGGCGGCACCCTGTTCCTCGACGAGATCGGCGACATGCCGCTGGCGCTGCAGGTCAAGCTGCTGCGTGCCCTGCAGGAACGTCAGATTCGCCCGCTGGGCTCCACCACCTCGGTGCCCATTGACGTGCGCATCATCTCCGCCACGCACCGCAATCTCGACAAGGCGATGCATGACGGCGACTTCCGCGAAGATCTCTACTACCGCCTCAACGTGGTCAATCTGAAGCTGCCCGCCCTGCGCGAGCGTGCCGAGGATGTGCCGCTGCTGGCCAAGTACCTGATCAGCCAGGCCGCCGCGCGCCACAAGCCGTTCGTGAAGGGCTTCTCGCCGGAAGCACTCAACCTGCTGGCCTCCAGTGCCTGGCCGGGCAACGTGCGTCAGCTGGTCAACGTGGTCGAGCAGTGTGTCGCCCTGACCAGCTCCTCGATGATTCCGGAAGCGCTGGTCTCCCAGGCGCTGGCCGCGGAAGAGAACGCCTTGCCGTCCTTCTCCGAGGCGCGTGCCGGTTTCGAGCGCAGCTACCTGATCAAGGTGCTGAAGATCACCGAAGGCAACGTGACCCAGGCGGCGCGTATCGCCGGGCGTAACCGCACCGACTTCTACAAGCTGCTGGGACGTCATGATCTGGAGCCGGGCGTGTTCAAGCCGGGCGCCGAGCAGGGACCGCCTGACTTTTGATCTAGCGCGCCCGGAGCTGCGCGAAGGGCGTAAGGTCAGAAGCGATCCAACACGCCACTTTTTGCAAGCACACGCGCGAGAGGCCAGGGTCAAAAGCGATCCAGCGCACCACTTCTTGCAAGCTCATGCGCGTAAAGCGTGAGATCACAAGCGGCTGGGTGTATCGGACGTGAAGCGCCCAAGAAAAAGCCCCGTTACCTGTTCAGGTAGCGGGGCTTTTTGCATCTTGTCCTCGTCAGTCCGAGGCAAGACAGGGCTCAGGGGCGCGGCTTGTAGCGACGTTTGACCTCGACGGCCAGGCGGCCTTCACCGAGGCGGATCGAGAGCATCTCGCCGGGCTGGGTCTGGTGGGCGGCGCGAATCACCTTGCTGTCGCCGGGGGCTTGCGTCTGGCTGCTGCCGACACGCTCGACGATGGCGTAGCCACGGTTGAGCACATTGAGCGGGCTGACTGCATTCAGCGCGCGCATCGCGCCTTCCAGGCGTTCACGATCAGCGGCCAGGCGACGTGGCAGGGCGTTGTTGAGGCGCGGGGTCAACATCGCCAGTTGCTGACGATGGCGCTGGATGTCGCGCGCGGGGCTGGCCTGCTGCAGGCGGCGGGTCAGCTGGTCGGCCTTCTGCTGCTCACTGGTCATGCGCATGCGCACTGCGGTGTGCAGGCGGCGTTCCAGCTCGCGGGCACGCTGGTGCTGGGTTTCCAGCTCACGGGCCGGATGACGCAGGCGCGAGCGGGCATGATCCAGACGCTGCGCCGCCTGGTCGAGGCGGGCACGCTGCGCGCGCCACAGGCGCTGCTTGAGGGCGGTCAGTTGCTGCACCTGGGCGCGTTGGTCCGGGTACAGCGCCTCGGCTGCGGCGGAGGGCGTCGGCGCGCGCAGGTCGGCGGCCAGCTCCGCCAGGGTGGTGTCGGTCTCGTGGCCGATGGCGGCGACCACCGGCAGGCGTGAGTGGAAGATGGCACGCGCCAGATGCTGATCATTGAAGGCCCACAGGTCTTCCAGGCTGCCGCCGCCACGTGTGATCAGCAGCGCATCACAGTCGCTGTCGCGATTGGCCATCGCCACCGCGCGAATCAGCTGCGGCACCGCCTGCGGCCCCTGCACGGCGACTGGCAACACGCTCAGATGCGCCTGCGGCCAACGCTTGCGCGTCACCGCGATCACATCCTGCAGCGCAGCGCCGGTCGCGGAGGTGATCACGCCCAGATGGCGCGGCGGATGGGGCAGGGCGCGCTGATTGGCGAACACGCCCTCGGCCGCCAGTTGTTCTCTCAGGCGTGCCAGTCGCGCCAGCCACTCCCCCAGTCCCGCCTGCTGCAACGCCTCGACGATCAGCTGATAGTCGCCACGCGCCTCGAACAGCGACACCTTGGCGCGTACCCGCACCCGATCACCATCCTTGGGCTTCTCGCGCAGAAACTGGGCGCGGCTCTTGAACAACGCACAGCGTACCTGGGCGTTGTCATCCTTAAGCGTGAAGTAGCAGTGGCCGGAGCGCGGCTGCGAAAAGCCCGAGATCTCCCCCTCGATCCAGAGCTCCCCCAGGCCTCGCTCCAGCAGGCCCTTGGCCTCGCGGTTGAGCTGGGTCACGCTGATGGCGTTGGCGGCAGACGAGGTTTCGAACACGCGACATTCCTTGTGCTGGAGCTGACGGAAGCTTGAGTGAGGGCGACTATTGAAGTTGTGAAGAGAACAAGACAATGATGCCACAGGCGAGAAGCGAGAGACGATCCAAAGCGATCCTCGGGATGCGCTGGCCGGCACCCAGCAAGGCTCGGCTCTGGCAAGGTGATTCACCGCCCGCCAGCCCGCAGGCCGCGCCATCCGTGGCTTTAGTTGACCAGATGGTTAGTGTCGCCGGGACGTGAAGTTGCGAGTTTGATAGCCTGCGACGTTTGTCTCGGGCGGGGCGAATGGGTTATCATGGGTGATTACCTCGCAGCAACCGCTAGAACCGTAGTCATGGCGCCTGTCCATCGGGCCCTGCACTGCGGCTTTCGCGCATCCCTCATAAACTGCTACTGGGCGTTCGACATGCTACGTATAGCGCAAGAAGCTCTGACGTTTGATGACGTTCTTCTCGTCCCCGGCTACTCCGAGGTCCTCCCCAAGGACGTCAGCCTGAGATCACGTCTCACACGCGACATCAGCGTCAATATCCCGCTTATCTCCTCTGCGATGGATACCGTCACCGAAGCTCGCCTGGCCATCGCCATGGCGCAGGAAGGTGGTGTCGGCATCATCCACAAGAGCATGAGCATCGCCCAGCAGGCCGCGGAAGTCCGCAAGGTCAAGAAGCACGAAAGCGTCATCGTGCGTGACCCGGTCACTGTCAGCCCGAAGGCCAAGATCCAGGATCTGCTGGCAATGTCCGAGGAGCATGGCTACTCCGGCTTCCCGGTGGTCGAGGGTGAATACCTGGTCGGCATCGTGACCGGTCGCGACATGCGCTTCCAGCCTGACTTCAGCGATACCGTCGCCGGCATCATGACCGGCCGCGAGAAGCTGGTCACCGTGCTGGAAGGCACGCCGCTGGACCAGATCAAGGCCAAGCTGCAGGAAAGCCGCATCGAGAAGATGCCGATCGTCGATGACGAATTCCGCCTGCGCGGCCTCGTCACCGTTCGCGACATCGAGAAGGTCAAGACCTACCCGAACGCGGCGAAGGACAGCAACGGCAGCCTGCTGGTCGGCGCCGCCGTCGGCACCGGCCCGGAAACTCCGGACCGCGTCGCTGCGCTGGCTGAAGCCGGCGTTGACGTCATCGTCGTCGACACCGCTCACGGTCACTCCAAGGGCGTGATCGACCGCGTCGCCTGGGTCAAGGAGCATCACCCGAAGATTCAGGTCATCGGTGGCAACATCGCGACCGCTGAAGCCGCCATCGCCCTGGCAGAAGCCGGCGCAGACGGCGTCAAGGTCGGCATCGGCCCGGGTTCCATCTGCACCACGCGTATCGTCGCCGGTGTCGGTGTGCCGCAGATGAGCGCCGTCGCCAACGTCGCGGCCGCCATGGCCAAGTACGACGTGCCGGTCATCGCCGATGGCGGTATCCGCTTCTCCGGTGACATCGCCAAGGCCATCGCCGCAGGCGCCAGCATCGTCATGATCGGCGGACTGCTCGCCGGGACGGAAGAAGCGCCGGGCGAAGTCGAGCTGTTCCAGGGTCGTACCTACAAGGCGTATCGCGGCATGGGTTCCATGGGCGCCATGTCCCAGACCCAGGGTTCCAGCGACCGTTACTTCCAGGACAAGAATGCCGGCGTCGAGAAGCTGGTACCGGAAGGCATCGAAGGCCGCGTGCCCTACAAGGGCATGATGAGCGCCATCGTGCACCAGCTGATGGGCGGCCTGCGTGCCTCCATGGGCTACACCGGTAGCCAGACCATCGAAGAGATGCGCACCGTGCCGCAATTCGTGCAGATCACCGGTGCCGGCTTCGCCGAATCCCACGTCCACGACGTGCAGATCACCAAGGAAGCGCCCAACTATCGGCGCGACTGATACATAGCGAAGCGCGACGCAAAGCGGGAGCCCAACACGGGTTCCCGCTTTGCTTGGGTCGAACGAACTTTCGGTATCGGCTACCCTCGACGCCAGATTGTTTCGGCCCTGCGCTCCCTCGCAGCTCCGAAGCGGGTCTCACGACTCCCCAATGAGAGACTGAAGATGCAAGACATCCATTCCCACAAGATCCTGATCCTCGATTTCGGTTCCCAGTACACACAGCTGATCGCGCGTCGCGTGCGTGAGCTGGGCGTGTTCTCCGAGGTGCGTGCCTTCGACATCACCGAAGAAGAGATCCGCGAGTACAACCCCAACGGCATCATCCTGGCCGGTGGCCCGGAATCCGTCACCGAGCTGGACTCGCCGCGTGCGCCTGAGTGCGTGTTCGAGATGGGTCTGCCGGTGTTCGGCATCTGTTACGGCATGCAGACCATGGCCGAGCAGCTCGGCGGCAAGGTCGAAGGCTCCAACGTGCGCGAATTCGGCTATGCCCAGATTCGTGTCGACGGTGAGTCCGCGCTGTTCAAGGACATCAAGGACCACCTGGACGACGAAGGCCGCCCGCTGCTCGACGTCTGGATGAGCCACGGTGACAAGGTCGCGAAAGTCCCGGAGACCTTTACCGTCACCGCCTCCACCCCGAGCTGCCCGATCGCCGCCATGGCGTGGGAAGAGAAGCAGTTCTACGGCGTGCAGTTCCACCCGGAAGTCACCCACACCCTGCAGGGCCAGCGCATCCTCGAGCACTTCGTGATCGAGATCTGCCAGTCCGAGCGTCTGTGGACCCCGGCCAAGATCATCGAAGACCTCACGGATCGCGTTCGCGCTCAGGTCGGTGACCGCAAGGTGCTGCTCGGCCTGTCCGGCGGTGTCGACTCCTCCGTGGTCGCGGCGCTGCTGCACAAGGCCATCGGCGACCAGCTGACCTGCGTCTTCGTCGACAATGGCCTGCTGCGCAAGAATGAAGGCGACCAGGTCATGGAAACCTTCTCTCGCCACATGGGCGTGAAGGTCATCCGTGTTGACGCTGAAGACCTCTTCCTCGGCAAGCTGGCTGGCGTCAGCGATCCGGAAGCCAAGCGCAAGGCCATCGGCAACACCTTCATCGAAGTGTTCGATGCCGAAGCCGCCAAGCTCAAGGATGTCGACTTCCTCGCCCAGGGCACCATCTACCCGGACGTGATCGAATCCGCTGCCAGCAAGACCGGCAAGTCCCACGTCATCAAGTCCCACCACAATGTCGGCGGCCTGCCGGACGACATGAAGATGGAACTGGTCGAGCCGCTGCGCGAACTGTTCAAGGACGAAGTCCGCAAGGTTGGCCTCGAACTCGGCCTGCCCTACGACATGGTCTACCGTCACCCCTTCCCGGGGCCGGGTCTGGGCGTGCGTATCCTCGGTGAAGTGAAGAAGGAATACGCGGATATCCTGCGTGAAGCCGACGCCATCTTCATCGAAGAACTGCACAACTTCGACTGGTACCACAAGACCAGCCAGGCGTTCGCCGTCTTCCTGCCGGTCAAGTCCGTCGGCGTCGTCGGCGATGGCCGTCGTTACGAGTGGGTCATCGCCATTCGTGCCGTCGAGACCGTCGACTTCATGACTGCCCGCTGGGCGCACCTGCCGTATGAGCTGCTGGAGAAGGTCTCCAACCGCATCATCAACGAGCTGGAGCACGTCTCGCGTGTCACCTATGACGTCAGCAGCAAGCCGCCGGCCACCATCGAGTGGGAATGATCGCCTGACGATCACCCCTCGCTGAGCTGACGCAGCGTTCTGTCGAGACGGTCTCTTGAATTGATCGAGACGAGAACGCAGCAAGCAAAAAGCCCTTCTGGCCATTGGCCGGAAGGGCTTTTTTTGTGTCTACGGACCCGATACGGCATCGGGGCTCGTGAAGAGGAATCGTGCCCGGCAATGGAGGCCAGGGGAATGATTCAGTCAGGGGCAGGACTTACCTGCCATCAGGTATTGAATTCAAGACATGCTGCATTGTGGCTTTCAGGGCGTCTTCCGGTTGGCCAGCCCGAGCTTGGATGGCCAAGCCGTAAAGCACCGTGAGCAGGTAATCAACCAATATCTCGATTGTGGTGCCTTCCGGGAGGTCGTCCGAAGAAATCTCACGATTGAAGACATCGATCAATACCCGCTTTGCCTCACTACCCGCCTCGCGTATGTAATCAGTGACTGTTTCAGGGAATCCCATCCCTTCAGACTCGTTGAGGCTCTTGATCATCAGGCAACCCAATGGGGTATCGCCATCAGTGAATAGCGTGATCCACCCCAGCAGGAACGCTTCCAGCCTCTGCCTGAAATTCATTTCACGATCACTGGTCAGATGCTGGTAATGAGGCCTGGCATAAGCCCCCCAATAATGCATCAAGGCTTCCTTGAATAGCTGCTCCTTGTTACCAAACGCTGCATACAGGCTAGGTGCATTGATGCCCAGCCCCGAGGTCAAGGTCGCCAGGGAGGTCGCGGTATAGCCATTGCGCCAGAAGAGACGCATTGCGTCATCCAGCACGGCATCTCGATCAAAAGCTCGTTTTCTTCCTGCCATAAAGGCGTTACCTCAGGACTCATGCATTGTCATCAGGGGGATTCTGTGGCAATTGATATAGGTTTTCAATTCAGCGGTCTTTTACCGAGGACGCGACACCTTGAATACCCGGTGAAGAAGGGTGAGAAGGCGCCTGGCAAGCGCTATAACAAGGATTCGATTTCATGGATTGCATCCTCTTTGTGCCTCTGTAGCGCGTGGCATGACGGCCATCTTGCGCACCAGCGGCCTGTTTTATGGTCGTCTCGCACCTCTCGAGTATTCCCGTGCCTCTGCCACAGGCAGGCGCGTCCTCGAAACTGCTGGTTGACATTCTATATCGATCGATACAGAATCGGCTCATCAAATCTGTATTGATCGATATAGAATTCAGGATAGCCCACGATACCGCGCGTGAAGCCGGACGAATCAGCAGAGGAAGAAGATGACTGTCGAGACGGCCAAGCAGCAAGATGGCAACACGAAGTCCATCGTGATTACAGGCAGTAGCAGTGGCTTTGGAAAGATGGCGGCAAAGGCATTTTCCGACAAGGGCCACCGGGTCTATGCGGCGATGCGTAACCCCCATGGCAGGAATGTTGGCATCAAGCAGGAACTGGAAGACTACTCAAGCAATATCGTGGTCATCGAGATGGACGTGTGCAGTGAAGCGTCAGTCAATGCCTCGATCGCGTCCGTCCTTCAGCGAGAAAGACACATCGACGTTCTGATCAACAACGCTGGCATCATGCATATGGGCGTCACGGAAGCCTTCAGCGTCGAACAGGCCAAGCAGTTGATGGAGACAAACTATTTCGGTGCGATCAGAGTGATCCAGGCCGTCGCGCCTCATATGCGACAGATGGGGCAAGGCCTGATCATCAATACCAGTTCCGTCATTGGTCGGGTGTCGTGGCCATTCACGGGCACGTACAGTGCAAGCAAGGCGGCCCTGGAGGCCTACTCCCAGAGTCTGAAGTACGAACTGGCACCAAGCGGTGTAGAAGTCATTCTGGTCGAACCAGGCCCATCCGGTACCAATCTCTCCGGCTCCTTCGAGCCAGAGCACCATACGGCGGTGGTAGCCGAAAATCAGCACTTGAAGACTGTTCTGGAATCGATGGTCGGCTCTTTTGATCAGGTATTGCAAAACCCGGAGACGCATCCGCAGAAAGTTGTCGATGCCTATCTCGAACTTGTCGATATGCCCCACGGAAAGAGACCGACACGCACAGCCATCGGGCTGGACAATGGTGTGGATGAACTCAACAAGTCATTCCAGCCTGTCCAGGACAAGGTCATCAGCGACTTCCAGCTTGATTTCATGCTGGAAACGAAGATCAGCCATTGATTCCTGCACTTTCAACATCAGCTACCCCGGAGAACGACATGATGACCTCTGTATTACGCACCCCCGAAGAACGCTTTTCCGTACTGCCAGCATTCCCCTATCAACCCGCTTATCTCGAGGATGTTCAGGGATATGACGGGCTACGCATGGCGTATATCGATGAGGGTGAGAAGGACGCCGAGTACACTTTCCTGTGTCTGCACGGTGAGCCCACATGGAGCTACCTGTACCGCAAGATGATTCCTGTCTTCACGGGTGCGGGTCATCGTGTGGTGGCGCCTGACCTGTTTGGATTCGGTCGTTCAGACAAGCCCGTGGATGAGTCCACGTATAGCTTCGAGTTTCATCGCAACAGCTTGTTGCGCCTTGTCGAGCGCCTTGATCTTAAGAATATCGTCCTGGTATGTCAGGATTGGGGAGGCTTCCTGGGGCTGACTCTTCCCTTGGACATGCAGGAGCGTTTCAGCAAGCTCATCGTGATGAATACCGGGCTGCCGACAGGAGAGCCGCTGACGGAAGCCGCCGAGCAATGGGTCAACTTCAGTGGCGGGGTGCCTGAAATCCCCGTTGGCGGGTTGGTGGCCTGGGATGCAGGCGCGGCCATCGGCCCCCTCGATGTCGTCGCTTACGATGCTCCGTTCCCTGACAACAGCTACAAGGCCGGGGTGAGGAAGTTTCCGAAGATGATCCCCACGGATGACTCTGATCCTGCCGTCGCGTACGGACGTCGTGCAGTCGAGTACTGGTCGAATGTCTGGAAGGGCGATAGCTTCATGGCGATCGGGATGAAAGATGTGGTGCTGGGAGAGCCGGCAATGATGGCCTTGAGAGACGTCATCCAAGGATGCCCGATGCCGATGAAACTCGCTGATGCCGGCCATTTCGTGCAAGAGTACGGTGCTGAGGTTGCCCAGCAGGCGCTGATCAGTTTCGGCCTGGATCGTTGATGGCGCTTTAAAGCAGGAAATTCACGCTGACCGAATGACCTGATGGTCAGAGGAACGCTCAGGTGCAGGGTTGCCTCGCAATCCGGGAAGCCTTATCGCGACGAGACACGACAAAGCCCTTCCGGCCATTGGCCGGAAGGGCTTTTTTGTGGGCGCGATTCAGGAAACGCAAACCGCCTTGTTTACTCCAGCTCGGCTCATTCCTGCTTGGCTGGCGCCTGCCTGGTCTGGCGCAGGTCGAGCCGTATGCCGTGGGCGGAGTGGAAGAAGCCGAAGTCGGCCATCAGGCGGGTGTCGCCTTCGGGAGTTTGCCATTCGACTTCGGCGCGGTGATTGCGGACTTCGTGCATCACGGCGTCGTATTTCAGCAGCAGTGAGTCCGGTTCGGCTTGCTCGGTCTTCACGTTCCATTGAGTGACGACCAGCAGGTAGTCGCCGAGTTGTGGCTGATAGGTGGAGGTGAGATGCGCCTCGGTGAGCGTCAGCGGTAGCGCGTCGCCGTCATTGGAGAGTGCCAGATGCTGATTGAGATAGTCGCCGAGTTGATCTGTCAGCGCCTGCGCCAAGGGGGCATCGGGCTTGGCGTCACCCAGCGCTGCCAGTTCCGGCGCGGCGATCAGCAGATCTTCACGCGGGAATTGGAGGGTGAGCTTGAGCGTATGCTGCGGCTGCTGCTGGAAGATGAGCGTGCTACCGGGCAGGGCATGGGCGTGAGCCGTCTGGATGATGCCCATGCCGCTGATTCTCATGCCATTGGCGCCAAGCGTGGCCCCGCCGATCATCACCGCGAGCGTGAGCAGCGCCGCGCGCCACGGCGAGCAGCGGATCATTCGCTCTGACCGCCGTAGTCGTCGGTGCGGTCACGCCATACCGAGTGCGGATGGTTGCCGACCTTGTCGGTGGACTTGTTGGACTGCAACGAGAATTCGATCCACAGCGACGGGCCGTGTATGCGCACATAATCGTTTTCGGCGCTGACCTGCGGCGTGCCGGAGAAGCCGAGATAGGTCTCGGGAAGCTCGGAGGTGTACTTCTCCATGTAGGCCGCAGCTTCGGGGGCGGAGATGTCGTCCACGTAGGTCTCGATGGCCGTCAGCAGCAGCGCTTGCTGGTCAGCATCCAACTCGGAGACCGGCAGGCCTTCATAGCTTTCGGGGATGGCATCGTCGGCCTGGGGGCCAGCGAGGATATCGCGGTATGTACCTTCCAGCGTGGCCTTGGCCTGCTGATCATCGGAGAGCGAGCTCAACAGGGTGGCGAAGGCATCGCGCTCCTGGGTCAGCGGCTCGTTCACGCGGCCGTTCATCTCGAAATAGGGGAAGGGTTCCACGCCACGGAAGGAGGGCGTGGCACCGGCCAGCTTGCCGTCGGTGTAGGTGTTGGCGAAGGCCATGTGGTGGCCACCGTAGTACAGCTCCCAGGTGCCGGTCTCGCCGGGCGTGCCGAGGAAGGCGAACTTGGTGTTGTAGGAGGAGTAACCGGCCTTGTAGTCGGTGCTGACGGTGTTGATGTAGTCATCGGCGTTGAGCGTCTGGAGCATCTCGTCGAAGCCTTCATCGGGCGCGTGGCCGGTGGCTTCCAGCATGATGGCTTTGACGAGGCCGCGCTGCTTGATGTTCAGCTCGCCCAGCAGCACGCCGGGGCGTTTCGGGAAGGCGCCAGCGGGCAGATTGCTCCAGTTCTCGGCCTCAGCGAGGGAGTAGTCATGCTGGAGGTTCTGCAGGATGTCATCGTCGGAGATATCCGCCTTGAGCAGATCAATCAGGCACAGCATGCGCTCATAACCGGGTGTGTCGCCGCACTCGGCGGCGCTCTCGGGGATGGGCACGCTCTGCATCTGGGTGCTGGTATCGCCCATGCGCGCGCGCAGCGCCTCGCTCAGGGCCTGGTCTTCCGCTGACATCGGCGGCGGGCCATCGTGATCAGGCGGCGGCCCGTCGTGCCCTTGTTGTGCGAGGACGGGGAAGGACAGGAGCGCGGCCAGCGCGGCTCCTCCGGTCACTGCGAGACGTCGGGACATCGATGGGCCTATTTTCCGGGGACAGGAGGAAAACCTTAGCCCGCCTGACGTCGAGCATGAAGCCTTCACCCGATGATTTCTTTGTGCACATGCGGTGGGCTGTGCGTCGGTTGGCGACGACAGCCGCGGGGCATGTCACGGCTCACGCCAGTGTCAGGTCACCGTCGTATTCGAAGCGTCTTTCCTCGCCGGTGACAGGATCAATGAACTCGAGCCCCTTGGAGAGCAACTGCAAGGGGCGCGCGTAGTCATCCGGCGAGAGCGGTTGCAGCACGGGGTAGTAGCGGTCATTCAGAATTGGCCAACCGAGCGTCTGCATATGCACGCGTAGCTGGTGGGTTCTGCCGGTGACAGGGTGCAGCTCGAACAATGCCTGGCTCTCTGTCTGCTGCACGCAGCGAATCACCGAGTGGCTGTTGGCTGCGCCTTCAGTGACATGAATGCGGAAGCGTTGCTCGCTCTGCTCGAGACGATTCTTCACCTCCCATTGCTGGCCCACCAGGGACTCATCGCTGTGGGTCTCCGCGATGGCCTGATAGGTCTTGTGGATATTCCGTGATTTGAACAGTTGATGGTAGAGGGGGCGCGTGTCGGGATTGACGGAGCACAGCACCAGCCCCGCCGTGACCCTATCCAGGCGATGCACCGCCTGCAGCGCCTCTATCCCGGTGCGCTTGCGCAGTCGCTGCTGCAGGCACTCATTCACGTACAGGCCGCCGGGTGTCACCGGCAGAAAGTGCGGCTTGTAGGCCACCAGAATGTGCTCATCCTGATAAAGAATCCGCTCCGCGAAGGGAATGCTCGGCTCGCTTGCCACCTCGCGGTAATAGAACACGCGCAGATGTGGCTGGTAGGGCGACTCTGGCGTAATCAGAGAGCCATCATCGCGATGCACCTTGCCCTCGGCCATGCGCTCGCGCCAGCGTGACTCGGCAATCGCCGGAAACTTGAGCAGCAGATACTCCAGCACCGTCGTCACACCGGGATTGACTTGAGGCAAGCTCAGCTTGGAAGGACGCGCGGAAATGGACATGGAAGGCCTGACGTTGGGGGGAGGGGTCGATGAGGGCATTGTATAGGATGAGCGAAGAGTAGCCTTTGGCTCTATTCGACATGGAAGCGGCAAAGTAGGTACATGGCACACTCCGCCGTGGTTGCGATTGCTGGAATGTTTAAGTCTAATGTAAGATTCAAATATACATTTTTACCGAAAATTACTATAGATGATAACAAATGTAGAGATAGTTTTTAGTCTACACTGTTCTTGTCCACGAAAAGCACAGCATCTTTGCGCTTTTGACTAAACTTATTGATCTAGAAGGGTATAAGTTTGATTGATTTTTTTGTTGGTTTTAGCTATAGATGTTCGTCGACGATATAGAAGTTTGTTTGACTCTTGCTGCCTTTGCTTTCTAACCATGTTGGAGGCGGGATAAATTATAATGGACCAAGTTAATTACTCAAGGACGGGGTTATGAGCGATGTCATAGAAGTACAAGGTGGTTATGACGAAGATGGTGATATGCCTGTATTGAATGACGCAGAACTTGATTTATACTTTAGAATGCACAAGAAGGTTAATGAAAGAAGTCAGGAGATATCAAAGACATATAAAAATAATATACTGGTTGAAATCGAAGATGTAGAGGAAGTGCATAATAAAGCAGTACAATGCATACGCTCGGCTAGACCTTACAGAGACTCTATTATTATGGAGTTGGTAGTTAGTCATCATGAAGGGGAGGCTGAAAGATTTAAATCTTTCGAAGATTTTAAGTGTCATAACTTAACCAGTCCTAGTCCAACCACTGAAGTGAGGATTACTTATAAGTTCTCGAGCTCTGACTCAGTGTCAGGTGATTTAGAGGCATATAAGGTCACTATAAGCATTAGATCTAGAATAGCCGATCTTACTCAGTTCGAGAAGGAAGCGCCACCATTTATATCTTCTGCAATTTTATCTAATATAGTTACTAGAACTGCTAAAATTAATGTTGAGTATAGTGACTATGTGAAAGCAAGGCATTTCGTCGCAATGTTTGATGAGTGGGTGAAAGGTTGCGATGAATCTCCAGAGGTTAAGTTTATAGTTCATCTTAAACGTATTTCTCATCTTATATCTAGGTTTAGTCATCTGCTAGTTATAGCGCTTCTTGGTTTTTTTGTATCTAATGCAATCGAGGTTGAGACAGTTTCAGGAAATGAAGTTCTCAAATTCATTGTGTTGTATGGGTCTGTTTTTTATGTTGTTAGTTCGTTGGCCGACCTATGTTTTAAAAAGTTGGAAGTTTCGATTGATAGCTATCTTTCATTATCTTATTTGAAAATAAATAAAGGAGATGCAAAGATAATTAAGTCATTTAAAAACAGGAATACACGATCTATATTTTGGTCGGTAGTTGGTTTGCTTGGTGGGGTTAGTATGGCAGTAGCGTCTAGTGCTGCTTATGATTTAATAAAGTATTTTATATCAGTTGATTGAATAAATTTTTATTGCCTAACGCTTGTGCTTATTTTTAACTATATTTAGTTGGTATATTACAGAATAAAAGCCCTCCCGGCATCGCCGGGAGGGCTTTTTCATGCATATTGCGGACTACCTTCACCGATGGGTTGATCTGCGGGGTTCTACTGAGATCAGACCGTTACATCGGGTGTTGCTCTTCTTCGTAGAGCTCGGCCTTGGCGTCGCGTAGGACATCTTCGCAGGCGCTGTGGTTGGCCAGTTGCAGCATCAGGTTCTGGCTAAGGGCGAAGCCCTTGCCCAGGCAGGTGTCGACCTCTTCGCGGGTGAGCGCCGGGGTGACATTGCAGTCAATCTTCATCGTACGACTACCGCCATCAAAGCGGTCGGCGAGGGCGCGCAAGCGCCAGGCAAGCCGTGTTTTCCAGCGGGCGGTGGGGTCGGGGCCTTCCGTCACGTCGAGCGTGCAACGCCATTCAGGTTTGTAGACCTTCATGTGAACCTCCTCGGCTGGTCGTTTTCAATGATCGATCGTGATGTTCTGCTCCGCGTGCTGTGCTTGATGTCGTGCCTTGTTGCTCGTACCAGAAATGCGTTCCAGTCGTGCATATGACAGTCGTGCTCGAGGCTCGCGCGTCATCTTGATCGACGACAGGCCGAGCCTCTCTCTCACCATACGAGTTTTGGCGCCGAGATACATCAGTCTGAGTGTAAACGTTGCTTATCCTGATGTATCTGCAACAGCTGCTCCAGCGCCAGATGCAGCCAGTCGAAAGTATCAAGGGGCCTCACGACCCGCGCTGGCACGCCACTTTGTGCAGCGGTGGCGGGGCTGTCAGGCGGAGTGTGCTCACCCAGCAGCTCCGCCAGGCTCTCGATCTGGATGCCTTCGCGTAATGCGAATGTCTCAAGCTCGCCACTGGCCAGCCAGATCTCCTGAATCACCGTCGGCACCGCACTCATGGCACAGGCGTAGTCGAGAATCTCGCCGCGCTCGCGTTCTGCTGCAATGCGCGTGGCATGCGCCAGCAGTTGGGCGCTCAAGGCCGGAAAGCGCGCCTTGGCAATGCGGGTCGGCAGGTGCGAGCCGCCAGGCCCGGGCGCTTGCCAGCGGCGCAGCGCAGGAAGGGGCTGGGTGGAAGAGCCCGGCATTGAAGTGTCTGACGGCGGGCAAGCAGACGGATGATCAGTCTTGGAGGCCATGTGGATAAACTCCAGAGCGAAGGGCGAACCGGCAGGCCGGTCGAGGGGCTAGGGTCCAGGGGCTAGGGGCTAGGGTCCAGGGGCTAGGGGCTAGGGGCTAGGGTCTAAGGTCAGGGCGAGGCTGCAAAGGCGCTAATCGCTGATGAATCAGACAGCGAGAAAGGCAGAGTGTTGGATGGCGGGCGAGTCAGCGCCTCTTGTGCGGCAGTCACTGCTGCTGTTTTCCCCAACAATGGCAGCTCGCGGATGCTAAACCCGTAGATGAAGCAGGCGTTTGCGCCAAGGGACGCGAGGCGGGGTTTCGCTGCCAAGTGGTTAATTTTGCAAGAAAAATCATCAATCGATGCAACCAGACGGCCACTTCGTACGTACACAGCAGCACGTGCCCGCTGCGTTGCAGCGCTGGCCCATTCCCCCTGGAGAGAATTGACATGACGAAGCACGCCGATCGAATCCGCATTTCCCTGCTGCTGCTGCGCCTCGGGGTCTTCCTCGTGATCACGATGTGGACACTGGACAAGTTCTTCAATCCTGGCCACGCCGCCGCCATCTTCGAGAAGTTCTATGCCATCGGTGGCATGGGCGAGGGCATCGTCATCGCGATTGCCGTCATCGAGATGGTGCTGTTGCTGCTGTTCGTCACCGGCGTGAAGAAGACCCTCACCTACGGTCTGGTGCTGTTGCTGCACGCCGGGTCTACCTTCTCTGCCTTCAAGCAGTATCTGGACCCGTTCGATCACCTGCTGTTCTTCGCCGCCTGGCCAATGCTGGCCGCCTGTGTCGCGCTGTTCATGCTGCGCGAGATCGACACCTGCTTCACTCTCGGTGGCAAGCAGGCGCGTCTTGAGGAAGAAGCGGCACGCTAAGTGACCGCGGCCGAGCTGGCTGCAAGGCTCGGCCTAAGCTCTTGCTGAAATGACACACAAAAGCGCCGCTCGGGACATGCCCGGGCGGCGCTTTTGTGTGGGGAGGTATCGCCATCGTGCGTCTTCGTGTGGCCTTTCTTGCTTGCGCCGGGGAGAGTGGGGGCTCCAGCGTCATTATGTGTTATTTATTGGTATATTTATCTAAAAGATAATAAGTTGGCTTATGTGCAGGTGGTAAAGCCCGTGGTTGTGTCTTCTGTGCTCCATAACCGGTATTACGTAATCATCTGATGGCAAGGCCCACAGGCAGCACTGTGCTTGCTCAGGTCACGTCATGCCTTGCTACGCCATGCGGGATTTCTGCTGCAGGCCCAGTGAGTCACTCAGCACCTTGAGGGCGCTGGAGAAGTCCTCGGCGTCGCTCGCCTGTGCGAGGTTGTCCGCGCTGGCCTTCTCGCTGACGACACTGTTTGCGATGGTCTTGTCGCTAGCGCTGGTCATTCCACTGCCGCTGGCCATGCCGCGATCGCTGGCGATCACCTGACCGACGGAGTGAGCAGTGTCGCTGCCGAGCGCGTCGTCACTGGCGTTGCGCGCAATGATGGCGTGGAGGGCCGGCAGGCTGGCGTGATTGTGGAACTGCCAGACGCCATAGATGCGGCCATCGAAGGAGGCTTCACTGCCCAGTGTCGGGTCGACGGCAAGACCGGCGCCCAGCCCGAACATGTAGAGGCCCGCAAGGCGCTGGCCGTGGATGTCGCAGGGGTTGCCGTTGGCATCGGAATCCAGCCCGCCATTCACCTCACGCAGCGTGATGGGCTGATGATGGGCGTCGCTGATGGTGGGCAGAATCGGCTGATAGCCGTTGCACTGCACCACGATGGGCGCGTCGGCGAGCACTTCGCTGGCCAGTTCCAGGCGTTGGGCACTGCCGGGGCCGGTCTGCACCAGCTGGATGTCCATCGCGCACTCTTCGATGCGGCCGGTGGCCAGAATTTCCTGACCGATGGCCAGCGCCCGGTAGCGCAGCCCGCCGGAGCGGTTGATGCGACCGCTGATCGGGCACACATCGCGCTCGGCATCGTAGTGATAGCCTGCGGCGCGCGCTTCTTCGGCATTCTCGAAGAACAGCCGAATCGGCGAGCGATGCAGCAGGGTGATCTCCTTGACGCGGGTATTGCGCAGCGCGTCGGCCAGCACGTCGAGCATCGAGAAGGCGCTGTGCGAGCCACCCACCACACAGACGCGACCACCACGCCGCAGTCGCGGCAGCAGCAGGCTGCGCAGCTGCCCCGGTGGCATGCGCAACAGCTCATCGCCGCTGTAGATGCGTGCGCGCCGCGACGGCGTCAGTCCCTGACGATTGAGGCTCTGGGTCAGTTGCTCCGGGCACTGCTGGCCGCCCAGATTGAGCACCAGGTTCTCGGTGCGCAGCCGCGACGTGCGCTGGGCCACTTCCGGTTCATGCGAGAGCGTCAGAATGCTGGTGCCGTCGAGGTACTGCAGCGTGTCCAGGCTGGTGCCGCACCACATCTCGACGCCCGGCAGGGCGGTGATGTGCGCCAATACCAGGGCACTGGCGGCTTCCAGCAGCTCGCCGATCTCATCGAGTCGCGGGGAGGAGTAGGGATCGGCCCGGATTCGTTCCAGGCAGGGTTCGCCTTCGAGCGGGGCCAGCACGTCGGCGAGTGCCGGGTCGCGCAGGCAGTCGAGGAACACATCGCCGACCGAGTTGGCGGTGATGCGATATTCGCACAGCCGACCAGCGCCAAGCTTGCCGCTGGCGTGGGTGCCGCCGGCATCGAGAATCAACAGTCCGTGGCGGGCCAGTGTCGTGATCTGGCCTGTCTTGAGGGCATTGAACAGAAATCCCATGCCTGCCGGGCCGACACCGGCCACGATACATCCGTAGCCCGTGATTCTTGAGAGGTCCTTCATGTCGTCTTGCTCCCTGGGTCGTAGTGACATCTTGTGGCTGTTTCGGTAGAGAGGTGTGATCCCCTCTGACAGCTGGCGGCTTGAAGACTGCGCCGCTCTATTGCTGCTCCCCTGTCGTCGGGGCAGCGGTGACCGTGGTGTTGCGGGTGGCAAAGATCGCCTGTCCGTGCGATATCATTTGCTCTTTGACGTGCTATTACAGCAACTTGTATGCACGTGGTGACGTGAATTGTGGCGATGAAGCTGCAGGGTTCACGTCAATGGTGTTTCCATGGTGTTGCCGGTTCTGAGTGCCGGCGACCTGTGCCTTGCATCGGGCTTGATGACCATTTTCATGACCGGCGTGATGAGCGGCTTCGCACTGGCTGTCAGTACGCTTGCAACGATCCAATTCGGGAGACCACCCCGAGATCGAAAACGCCTGTGCGGCACGGACAGCATTTCGCTATCTGCAAGTCATTGATATTCATGACATCGATTCAGATTTAGTCTCTGGGCGCGCAGCGGCACCGCTGCGGTAGCCGAGCGGTATCCAGCAGCACATCACTGATGAGAGGTGGCATTCCTCATACCCGGCATGGGGGTGGGCCCATCTCGGTATGCGCCAATCCTGGTGTGTCATTGGCACTGATAGTCTGAGGCAGATAACAAGAACGTCTTGATGATTATCCCGTCACGAATGTCGGCGCCATTTTCGTGAAGTGCGCTGCAGGAAATGCACGGCGTGAAATATGCAGCGACTCGGCCACCGCCTGATATGGGATTTCGTGACATGCCAACTGACCGTTGGCCATTTTGTTTAATTAACGATAATTAATAAATGATATTTGGCGGGAATCGAATCCTGTCGTGACGAAAATCATGCTTTGAGTTGAGTCACATGCGAGCTGGCTCATACGGTGTGCTGAGAGGTGAGTCTGGCGGTCAAGAGAGGGCGTTGCTCAAAAAGGCTATCTCGCCTGGGGAGCCGGTATCAGGTGCTGGCATCCGTGGCAGGCGTTAGTGGCCACGCTCTGCTATGCTCTGCGCCCGCGCGTAAGCCCGTTCGGCTCGTGCCTGTTCATCGATTGAAGGAATGTCCCCGTGACTGACGCCACCGCCACCCCTGCCTTTGCCTCTCTGGCGCTGGCGCCCGAGCTGCTCGACAACCTCGCCACGCTCGAATATCACACCATGACGCCGATTCAGGCGCAGAGCCTGCCGCCGATGCTGCAAGGCCGCGATGTCATCGCCCAGGGCCAGACCGGCTCCGGCAAGACCGCTGCCTTCGGCCTGGGGCTGCTGTCACGCCTCAAGGTCTCGCGCTTCCGTGTGCAGTCACTGGTGCTGTGCCCGACGCGTGAGCTGGCCGATCAGGTCGCCGGCGAGATCCGTCGTCTGGCGCGCGGCCTGCACAACGTCAAGGTGCTGACCCTGTGCGGCGGCGCCCCCTTCGGCCCGCAGCTGGGCTCGCTGGAACACGGCGCGCACATCATCGTCGGCACGCCGGGGCGCGTGGATGAGCACCTGCGCAAGGGCAGCCTGAGCCTGGTCGAGCTCAATACCCTGGTGCTGGATGAAGCCGACCGCATGCTCGACATGGGCTTTGCCGAGGTGCTGGATGCCATCGTCGCCGAGACCCCGGAGGAGCGTCAGACGCTGCTGTTCAGCGCGACCTTCGCCGATGGCGTGCGTCCGATCGCCGAGCGCATGCTGCGTGATCCGGTCAGCATCGAGGTGGCCTCCACTCACGATGACAGCAGCATCCGTCAGCTGTTCCACCGTGTCGCCGATGACGAGGCGCGCTTCGAGGCGCTGCGTATCCTGCTGCTCAAGTACCGCCCGGAATCCAGCGTGGTGTTCTGCAACACCAAGCGTCAGGCGCAGGAAGTCAGCGACGCGCTCAATGAGCATGGCTTCAGTGCCATGGCGCTGCACGGTGACCTCGAACAGCGCGAGCGTGACCAGACACTGGTGATGTTCGCCAACAAGAGCACCTCGATTCTGGTGGCCACCGATGTCGCGGCGCGCGGGCTGGATATCGAAGCGCTGGACGCGGTGTTCAACTACGAGATCGCGCGTGATCTCGACGCTCACGTGCACCGTGTCGGGCGTACCGGCCGCGCGGGCAGCTCCGGTATCGCCTGCACGCTTTACACCGAGAAGGAAGACTATCGTCTGACCAAGCTGGGTGAGTTCCTCGAGCAGACGCTGGAAGCCGAGCCGCTGCCCTCGAAAAGCATGCTGACGCGCGAGCCGTTCCATGCGCGCATGGCGACGCTGCAGATCGACGGTGGCAAGAAGGACAAGCTGCGTCCCGGCGATATCCTCGGCGCGCTGACCGGTGACGGCGGCCTGGAAGGCAGCAAGATCGGCAAGATCAAGGTGCTGGCGCGGACCACCTTCCTCGCCGTGGAGCGTGATGTCGCCAAGTCGGCACTCACCCAGCTGATGAACGGCAAGCTCAAGGGGCGCTCCTTCCGCGCGCGTCGTCTCAAGAGCTGAGGCGGGCAGCGTCGGCGCGATGCTCGAGCAGTGTCGGTGACGTGTCTGACCGGTATCGGCGAGAAGCCTGAGAGGGACTGAACCAGGCTTTTCATCTGCCATGCGACCTTGATATCACCCCAAGCGATGCCCGCCACCACGGCGGGCATCGTGCTTTTTGAGCAGCAGATTGACGCTCGCAGCCGCTGCGGGCGGTGGCTAAGCTTGAGGTAACGTCCCTGACCATCAGGGCGCTGATCCGGTACCTCGTGATGACTGCCAACGCCGTCGATAATCTTCGCATTCGTGAAGAACGTCTCATTGATCATGAGCGCATCTACCGCATTCATGAATCCGTCTTTGCCGGCCATCGTGAAGCGCGCCTGGGTGACAGATTGCGTCGAGGCAATCTGGCGCAGATCTCGCTGGTGGCCGAGCGTGTCACCGACCCGGAGACCGGCCGCCATCTCAGTGAAGGCGAGGGCGGCCTGCTGGGGCATGTGATGGTGTCGCGCGTGGAGCTTTCCGGCTACCCGGACCGCGTGCTGATGGCGTTGGCGCCGCTGGCGGTGCTGCCCCAGCATCAGCGTCACGGCATCGGCAAGCGGCTGGTGATCTCGGCGGTCAAGCGCTGCCGGCTGCTGGGGGCGGGGGCCGTGGTGGCGGCCGGCCATGCGGATTTCTATACCCACCTGGGCTTTCATCCGGCGTGTCATTACGGGCTCTACTGCCATCATGACGACGTGCCGGGGTCCTTCGTCGCCTTCGAGCTGCTGCCGGACTATCTGGAGGGGCTGGGCGGTGAAGTGCAGTTTCCCGATACCTTCTCTGAGCTGGGTATTTGATCAGCAACAGGCAACTCGGCGTTGCGTGACCCTTGAAACGGCAAGGCTCCCGCTCCATGTCATGGGTAACACCACGTGGCAGCCTGCGTGAGATGGCAGCTGTCGCGTCATTCCGACCGATGATTCAAGGAGAGACATCATGAAGCTCAAGACTCTGGGTAGTTCGCTGATGATTGCCATGCTCGGTCTCGGTGGCCTGTCGCTCGCCGGTTGCGAGGACGAAGGCCCGATGGAGAAGGCCGGTGAGAAGATGGACAACGCCGTCGAGGAAGCCGGTGATAGCGTCGAGAACGCCACCGATAGCTGAGGCTCGGCTGCCAGCGCTGCGATGAGTCGCCGCTGACCTGAGCTGTCGACAGACACAAGAAGGCCCCACCTCATGGGAGGCGGGGCCTTCTTGTGTCTGGCTAGGGGAGAAAGCAATCCGCTTATGCCGAGGCGGGCTGCTGCTCGCTCTGTTGCTTGCGGTCCGCGACGGCGGCGTCGTAGGCGCGGCTTTCCTCGGCTTCGGTGGCAGCGCTGAAACGCACCAGCAGCGCGAACAGCGAGATCACGATCACGCCCATGCCCAGGTACATCAGGCCTTCCTGGTAGGTCAGTTCCTCACTGCGGAACAGGAAGCCCGCGGCGACAGCGCCCGCGTTGCCGCCCGCACCGACGATACCGGCGACCGCGCCGAGTGCCTTGCGGTTGACGAAGGGCACGATACCGAAGGTCGCGCCTTCCGCCATCTGCACGAAGAGGCTGAAGACCAGCATGATGCCGATGGCCACCGCGAGGGTTTCCATCTGGGCGAAGCCGACCAGCGCCACGCCTTCACACAGCAGCGCGATGAACAGCCAGCGCACGCGGCCCTTGAGGCCGGACTGGCGGGCGAAGAGATCAGAAAACACGCCGCCCAGGGTGCGGGCGAACAGGTTCATCAGGCCGAACAGGCCCGCGATGAGACCGGCGGTGGCGAGGTCGAGATCGAAGTGATCGAAGAAGTAGATGGCGGCGACGTTGTTGATGGTCAGCTCGACCCCGAAGCAGGCGCCATAGACGAGGAACAGGGCCCAGACACGGATGTCGCGTGCTGCCGCGCCGAAGGTGGCGCGCATGCTGTATTCCTTCTCGGCCTTGGGCAGCTCACCACGCTCACGCAGCTCGCTGAAGTTGCCGTCCGGCGCATCCTGGGTGAAGAAGTAGTAGGCGATACCGGTCAGGAACAGCACGATGCCCGGCACGACCATCGCCAGACGCCAGCCCAGGGTCTGCTCGACGCCCAGCATCAGCAGGCCGGCCATCACCAGCGGCATCAGCATCTGGGTGGTGCCGCCGCCCAGGTTGCCCCAGCCAGCGGTAGTGGCGTTGGCGGTGCCGACCACGTTGGGGCCGAACATCACGGAGGTGTGGTACTGGGTGATGACGAAGGAGGCGCCGATGGCACCGATGGCCAGACGGGCCAGGAAGAAGGATTCGAAGCTGTCGGCGAAGCCGATGCACATCACCGGCAGCGAGCCGAGGCACAGCAGCCAGGTGTAGGCCTTGCGTGGCCCGATGCGATCACACAGCACGCCGATGGCGAGGCGCACGATCACCGTGATGGCGACGGAGGCGATGATAGTGTTGCCGATCTGGGTCTTGGTCAGGCCGAGGTCGTCACGCACCACTGCCATCAGCGGCGCTATGCCGAACCAGCCGAAGAAGCAGACGTGGAAGGCGAACCACGACATGTGGAAGGCGCGCATTTGCGGGGTGTTGAAGCTGAACAGCCGGATGCGGCTGGCCTTGTTGCGGATATCCATGAGTGGGCTCCTGATTCAGCGTCGGTGCCGGGCACGAAGTCAGGTGTGCTCGGCGAGTGGTCGAACGGCTGTGAATGAACGACAGCAAGGGCGCCTCGTCATTGAGGGGCCTGGTTCGACGCACTCGTACTCCGAAGAGCCTGGTCCACGTCATGGATAGCGATGGCAGCAGTCGGTGATGCCATGGTTGCCGGCAGCAGAGCGTCTGTGCGGCAAGTGACAGGATCAAAGCAAGTAGTGCGCCAGTTGCGGGGGTGTGGGCGGGACAAGTCCCAGAAGATCAATGGCTTGGCGAGGGAGGTGGGTTGGCATGCGCAGGCGGTATCCCGGGCTGGATGTCCGCTCGATGCGCGCTGGCGGTGCGTCAGCAAGGCGAGAGGTACCAGTCTGGCGCACGCGAATGGCGCTGGGAGGGTCGGCAAGGCGCGTGCCTCATTGCAGTGCAGCGACGCTTTCGGCTCGGCCGCTCTGAAGGCCTTTGGCCGCAGGGTTGCACCAGATTGCGGCACGAATCCTGCTTGGGTGTACGGCAAGTCTCATGCCCGACCCAAGGAAACCTGACATGCCCGTGACCGTGCTGATCGTCGATGTCCGCAGTGAGCGCTCCGCCGCGCTGGAGCAGGCGCTATTGAGCGCCGGCTTCGAGGTGGCGCTGCGCGTTGACGAGCACGAGGACCTGCACGCGCTGGTCGAGCAGCATCAGCCCGATGCGGTGATCATCGACGCCGACCTGCCCAGCCGCGACACCCTGGAGCATCTCGGCCAGCTGGGGCGACGCTATCCCAAGCCGATGATCATGCTGGCCAGTGAAGATGCGCCAGACCTCGTGCGCGAAGCGGCCGGCGCCGGTGTCTCGGCCTATGTGGTGGACCACGTCATGCCAGCGATGGTGCGCAGCATGGTCGAGGTCGCCATCACCAGCTTCGAGGCGCACCGTGCGCTCAAGGGGGAGCTCAACCGTACCCAGACCACATTGGTGCAGCGGCGCAGCGTCGATCGTGCCAAGGCCGTGGTGATGGAGACGCGCGGGCTCAGTGAAGATGCCGCCTACCAATACCTGCGCAAGACCGCCATGAACCGGCGCCTGGCCCTGCATGAGCTGGCCGATGAGCTGCTCAAGGCCGCGCGTCGGCGCTGAGCCGGTCGCCGTACTGTCCTTCTCTCTCGATCGTTCAAGAGGTGTGCGTGATGCCCACAGATGTACCCCTGAATGGCCATCAGCTGACGCTGGGCCTGATGCCACTCAATGATGCCGCGCCCTTCGTGGTCGCTGAGCAGTTGGGGCTTTTCCGCGAGGAGGGGCTGGCGGTGACACTCAAGTGGCAACCCTCGTGGGCGGCGTTGCGTGATGACCTGCAGACCGGCGTGCTGCAGGGTGCGCAGATGCTGGCGCTGATGCCGCTGACCTCGACCCTGGGCCTGGATGGCCGCGCCACGCCGGTGATCAGTGCCATGACGCTCAATCTGGGTGGCAACTCCATCACGCTGTCGCGCGCGCTGATGGCCACCCTCGGCGAGGACGGCCACGACCTCTCCAGTCCGTTGCAGGTCGCGAAGGCGCTGGCGGCGCATGTGCACGAGCGCAAGCAGCGTGGCGAGCCGTTGCTCAAACTGGCCAGCGTGCACCCGTTCTCTTCGCACCGCTATCTGTTGCGTTACTGGCTGGCGGCCGGTGGCATCAATCCGGACCGCGACGTCGAGATGCGTGCCGTGGCGCCGCCGCTGATGGCGGCGCAGCTGGCCAGCGGTGCGCTGGATGGCTTCTGTGTCGGTGAGCCCTGGAACAGCCTGGCGGCGGCGCAGGGCATGGGGCAGGTGGTGGCGGGCAGTCACGATATCTGGCGCTTCGGGCAGGAAAAGGTGCTGGGCGTGCGCGAGGACTGGGCGGAGCAGCATCCGCTGGCGCATCAGGCGCTGATTCGCGCGCTGCTCAATGCCTGCGCCTGGCTGGACCGCCCCGGCAATCGGGCCAAGGCCGCCGAGTGGCTGCACGACGAGGGCATGCCGGAGGTGCCGATGAGCGTGGTGACGCGCGGTCTGGAGGATGTCGATGTCGAGCAGTCGGTGGACGACTTCCAGCAGCACAATCCCGGCTGGACCATCTTCCATCGCTACGCGGCCAACTTCCCGTGGCGTTCCCAGACGCGCTGGTACATCGCCCAGATGCAGCGCTGGGGGCATCTGCAGGGTTTCAATGACGAGGATCTCGAGGCGACGCTGACACGTTGTGTGCGACCGGATCTTTACCGCACGGCGGCCCGCAAGCTGGGCATGGTGGTGCCGGTGGCGGATGAGCGCAGTGAAGGCACGCATCCGGCGCCCTGGTGGCTGAGCGGCGAGGCGGGCCAGGTGCCGATGCCAGCGGATGGCTTCATCGATGGCGCGGTCTTCGAGTGACGTCGCGGGCGCGGTTCTTGCCGGTCCGCGCTGGCGCGGGATTGCACAGCACTTGTAGATAAGTCGCCATCTCCTTTGCCGGATGACAGGGCAAACCTGACGGCTCAGACATGTTGGCAGTGCGGTTGTGATATTCTCATCGCACTGCCAGCACCGCGTCAGGGGATCGCATGACCACTCGCAAGTCTCAGATTCGCAAGGATAATGTCGGCCGCATCCTGCTCGCCGCCGAAAAGATCTTCGCTCTCAAGGGCTATGTCGGCGCCAGCATGGTCGATATTGCCGCCGAGGTAGAGCTGCCCAAGTCCAATCTGCATTACTACTTCAGCACCAAGGAAGCGCTGTATCGCGCGGTGCTCGATGGTCTGCTGGCGCTGTGGAAGGAAGATGCGCTGTGCTTCGAGGCCTACGACGACCCGCAGCTGGTGCTCTCCACCTACATTCGCGCCAAGATGATGCACTCGCGCCAGCGCCCCTATGGCTCCAAGGTGTGGGCCAGCGAGATCATGCAGGGTGCGCCGGTGCTGGGCGAAGAGCTGACGGTGTGGCTCGACGAGTGGGCCGAGATGAAGAAGTCACGTCTGCGCCAGTGGATCGGCGAGGGCCGCATCGACAACGTCGATGCCTCTGCCTACCTGTACATGATCTGGGCCAGCACCCAGCACTACGCCGACTTCGATCACCAGATCGCGGTGCTCAATCAGGGCAAGGCGCTGAGTGATCGGGAATTCGAGCAGGCGGTGCAGAACGTGACGCGGGTGCTGCTGAAGGGCGTCGGTTTGTCCGCCTGAGTCAGCAGGTGGCTTTATGAACTAATTATCTTTAGGCTAACAATGCTCATCACTAGTGGGTCATAAAGCCAATGAAGAAGGGGCTGCCATTGCTGGCAGCCCCTTTTTTGATTCCATCTGTTTCTCGTTGTTTCTCTCCGCTCCTGTTCAGGATCAGCGCCGCATCAGGCGATCAGGCCGCGCGATGCGGATTGCGCGGGTCCTCCATCCAATTCATGTACGGCTTGCCGGTGTCCTGCACTTCCATGGTGATGCAGTCCTCGACTGGGCAGGTGATCTCGCACAGGTTGCAGCCCACGCAGTCGGCGTCCTTCACCTCATAGCGGGCGGTGCCGTTGTCCTTGGCCAGATGCATGATGGCCTGGTGCGAGGTGTCCTCGCAGGCGATGTAACAGCGTCCGCAGCCGATGCACTTGTCCTGGTCGATGCGGGCGATCACCTGATAGTTCATGTCCAGCTGCTTCCAGTCGGTGGTGTTGGGCACCGCCGCGCGCGAGAACTCATCGATACGCTGATAGCCCTTGCTGTCCATCCAGCGTCCCAGGCCGTCCTTCATCTCCTCGACGATGCGGAAGCCGTGCAGCATCGCCGCCGTGCACACCTGCACGCTGCCCGCGCCGAGGGCGATGAATTCCGCGGCATCTTCCCAGTTGGAGATGCCGCCGATGCCGGAGATCGGCAGATTGGCGGTTTCCGGCGTGCGCGCTATCTCGGCCACCATGTTCAGCGCGATGGGCTTCACGGCGCTGCCGCAATAGCCGCCGTGGGTGCTGCGGTCACCGACGATGGGATGCGCGACCATGCGGTCGAGATCCAGATGGGTGATGGAGTTGATGGTGTTGATCAGCGAGACGGCATCGGCGCCACCCCGCCAGGCGGCCTTGGCCGGTTCACGCACGTCGGTGATGTTGGGTGTCAGTTTGACGATCACCGGCAGCGAGCTGTAGGTCTTGCACCAGCGCGTGACCTGCTCGACATACTCCGGCACCTGGCCCACCGCCGCCCCCATGCCGCGTTCCGGCATGCCATGGGGGCAGCCGAAGTTGAGTTCGATGCCGTCACAGCCGGTGGCCTCGACCTGCGGCAGGATGGTCTTCCAGGCCTCTTCCTCACACGGCACCATCAGCGAGACGATCAGCGCGCGGTCCGGCCAGTCCTTCTTGACCTGGGTGATCTCGCGCAGGTTGATCTCCAGCGAGCGGTCGGTGATCAGCTCGATGTTGTTGAAGCCGCTGACCTCGCCATTCGGGCCATAGTGCGCCGAGTAGCGGGAGGAGACGTTCACCGCGGCCGGGTCTTCGCCCAGCGTCTTCCAGACCACGCCTCCCCAGCCGGCCTCGAAGGCGCGTACCACGTTGTAGGCCTTGTCAGTGGGCGGGGCGCTGGCCAGCCAGAAGGGGTTGGGGGCACGGATGCCGGCGAAGTTGACCGACAGATCGGCCTTGTAGCTGGCGACGTGATCGCCGCTTGATCCAGCACTTGAGTCAGAACCTGCCGGGCGGGCGTTGTCGTCATTGAGCGGGGTATGAATGGTCATCAGGCGGCCTCCACCTTGAGCATCAGATCGTGATGGATGGCCTCGGCGGCCAGCTTGCCGTGGGCGACGGCTTGTACGGTGAGGTCCTGCCCGCGGGCGATGCAGTCGCCGCCGGCATAGACGCCGGGCAGACTGGTGCGCAGCATCTCGTCCACTTCTATCCTGGCCCCCTCGCGGGCCAGCCCTGCGGCATGGGCGTCGCTCAGGCTCGCGTCATCGAAGCCCTGGCCGATGGCGGTGAAGACCCCATCGCAGGCCAGCGTGAAGGTCTCGCCGGTATCGACGAGGCGGCCATCCTCGACCCGCGTGCGCGCGAACTGCATCGCGCTGAGCGCGGCGTCATCACCTTCTTCGCTTCCACCACTATCGTTTGCCACATCGATCGCCAGCGGGCGCGCCCAGGTGTGGATCATCACGCCATTGGCGCGCGCGATTTCCTGCTCGTGATGGGTGGCGGACATCTGCTCCTCGCCACGCCGATAGACCAGGTCCACCGTCTGCGCGCCGAGGCGCCTGGCCTGCACGGCGATATCGATGGCGGTGTTGCCGGCGCCGATCACCACGGCATGTCTGGGCACCGCCAGCGCGTTCAGCTCGCCACTCTGACGCAGCACCTTGATGAAGTCGGTGGCCGCCATCAGGCCGCTGGCATCCTCGCCAGTCAGGCCGAGGGCATGGCTGGTACCAAGGCCGAGGCCCAGGAAGACGCTGTCGAATTCGCGTGTCAGGGAGGCCAGTGCCAGGTTGTCGCCAAGGCGCTGACCGTGGCGGATCTCGATGCCGCCGATCTCGAGCAGGAATTCGACTTCGCGGGCGGCGAAGTCATCGGTCAGCTTGTAGCGGGCGATGCCGTATTCGTTGAGGCCGCCGGCCTTTTCCTCGGCCTCGAAGATCACCACGTCGTGGCCGAAACGTGCCAGACGATGGGCGCAGGAAAGCCCCGCAGGCCCGGCGCCGACCACCGCGATACGCCGGCCGGTGCTGGCGCCACGCGTGAACGGATGGGCTTCGAACTGGGCGTTGTCCAGCGCATGGCGCTGCAGCAGGCCGATCAGCACCGGCTGGCACTCATCGCCCTGATTGCGCACGCAGGACTGCTCGCAGAGGATCTCGGTGGGGCAGACGCGGGCGCAGCTGCCACCGAGGATATTGGCATCGAGAATCTCGCTGGCGGCGCCTTCGAGATTGTCATCGTGGATACGGCGAATGAAGGTCGGGATGTCGATGCTGGTCGGGCAGGCCTTGATGCAGGGTGCATCGTAGCAGTACAGACAGCGCGAGCTCTCGATGAAGGCCTGACGCTTGCTGAGCGCCGGATGCAGGTCTGTGAAACGCGCACTCAGCGCCTCTTCCGCGAGCCCGCTCGGGGCCCAGTGGGAAGGAGTGGAGGATGTGGTCACGGTGTGGCTCCTGCCCGCGCTCAGGCGCGGGGTCGTTGTTGTTGGTCTTGCAGGCGAGTCGGGTTGCGCTTCTTGGTTGGCAGCGGCTTGTTTGGCAGTGCCAAGGGACTGACAGCGCGTCAGGTGCGCCGCCAGGCCGTCGTTCAGCCGTTTCGTACTGGTCTCAGCCGTTTCGTACTGGTCTCGGGTGGGCCGTTCGCCGTCCGTCAGCTGCGATCCACGGCGCTGACGACGTTGCTCTCGGCGCGGGCCTTGAGCTGGTCGAACACGCTGGGGTAGGCCGGACGCTCGACATACTGGCCATGGCCGCGCTTGGCATGCAGTTCGCCATCGCGCCATGCCCAGTCGCCGCGGCTGATGGTGTGACGCGGAATGCCCTTGACGGTGCGGCCTTCGAAGATGTTGAAGTCGATGTTCTGGTGGTGGGTCTTGGCCGAGATGGTGCGTTCGGCGTTGGGGTCCCAGACCACGATGTCGGCGTCGCTGCCGACGCGGATCGCGCCCTTGCGCGGATAGAGATTGAAGATCTTGGCCGCATTGGTGGAGGTCAGGCCGACGAAGTCCTCGGCGGAGAAGCGCCCGGTGTTGACGCCTTCGTGCCACAGCATCGCCATGCGGTCCTCGACCCCGGCGGTGCCGTTGGGAATCTTCGAGAAGTCGTCCTTGCCCATCTCCTTCTGCTCGGCGCAGAAGCAGCAGTGATCGGTGGCGGTGGTCTGCAGGTCACCGGACTGGATGCCGCCCCACAGTGCCTGACGGTGCTCCAGCGAGCGGAACGGCGGGCTCATCACGTGGCCGGCCGCGAATTCCCAGCTCTTGTTCTGATAGACCTCTTCATCGATCAGCAGATGGCCTGCCAGCACCTCGCCGTAGACCGGCTGACCGTGCTCGCGGGCGTAGCGGATCTCCTCCAGCGCATCGGCGGTGGAGACGTGGACCAGATACACCGGCGTGCCCAGGGTGCCGGCGATGCGGATGGCGCGGCTGGCGGCTTCGCCCTCGACCTGCGGCGGGCGCGACAGCGGATGTGCCTCCGGGCCGGTGATGCCGTCGGCCAGCAGCTTCTGCTGCAGGTGATAGACCAGCTCGCCGTTCTCGGCATGCACGGTGGGAATCGCGCCCAGTTCCAGACAGCGCGCGAAGCTCGAGACGAGGGTGTCGTCCGGCGCCATGATGGCGTTCTTGTAGGCCATGAAGTGCTTGAAGCTGTTGACGCCGTAATCGGCGACCAGCGTCGCCATGTCCTGACTGACACTCTCGTCCCACCAGGTGACGGCGACGTGGAAGCTGTAGTCGCAGCACGACTTCTCGGCCCATTCGCGCCAGGTGTGATAGGCCTCCATCAGCGGCTGCTGCGGGGAGGGGATCACGAAATCGATGATCATGGTGGTGCCGCCGGCCAGCGCCGCGGCGGTGCCGGTCTGGAAGTCCTCGCTGGCCACGGTGCCCATGAAGGGCAGCTGCATGTGGGTGTGCGGGTCGATGCCGCCAGGCATCACCAGACAGCCGCTGGCGTCGATCACTTCGCAGTCGTCCGGGACGTCCAGGTCGGTGCCGATGGCGGTGATGGTCTCGCCGTCACACAGCACATCGGCGGTGTAGCGCTCTTCGTGGGTCTGGATGCTGCCGCCCTTGATCAGGATTGCCATGAGTCTCTCCCGGCCGCATCGCGCGGCCTTGTCCGGCATTGAGTGTCAGGTCGTCTTGTTGTTGTCGTGCGGGTCGTCAGTCCGTCACTCGCCGTCGGTGAGGCGGGTATAGGCGTCCGGGCGACGGTCGCGGAAGAACTGCCAGTTGTTGCGCACCTCGCGCACCATCGCCATGTCGAGGTCGTGGATCAGCAGCTCATCCTCGGTGGCGCTGGCCTGGGCTTCGATCTGGCCGCGCGGATTCACGAAGTAGGAGGAGCCGTAGAACTCGCCGATATCCCAGGGCTGTTCATGGCCGACGCGGTTGATGGCGGCGATGTAGCAGCCATTGGCGGCGGCGGAGGCGGGTTGCTCCAGCTCCCACAGGTATTGGGAGAGGCCCGCGACGGTGGCGGAGGGATTGAAGATGATCTCGGCGCCGTTGAGCGCCAATGCGCGCCAGCCTTCCGGGAAGTGGCGGTCGTAGCAGATGTAGACGCCGATGCGCCCGTAGGCGGTGTCGAAGACCGGCCAGTCGGACTTGCCCGGCTTGAAGAAGAATTTCTCCCAGAAGCCCGCTACCTGCGGGATGTGGGTCTTGTGATACTTGCCCAGATAGCTGCCGTCGGCATCGATGACGGCGGCGGTGTTGTAGTACACCCCCGGCTGCACTTCCTCGTAGATGGGCACGATGATCACCATCTGATGCTTCTTCGCGTACTGCTGCATCAGGGTGACGGTGGGGCCGTCGGGCACGCGCTCGGCGGCGGCATACCACTTGGCGTCCTGGCTCGGGCAGAAATAGGGCTGATTGAAGACTTCCTGGAAGCACAGGATCTTGACGCCTGCCTCACCGGCCTGATCGATCAGCGGCAGGTGGGCCTCGTTCATGGCATCACGGATCTGCGCGGGCTCGAGGTCGGTGGAGACGTTGAGTCCCATCTGGATGACGGCGCAGCGCAGCTTGCCGGCATCCTCGGTATAGGAGATGCGGGAATCGTTCGACATGTCTTCCTCATCGGGCGCTTGGCGCCGGTTGTTGTTGTCTTCAATGAGTGCTGGTGGGCTGAACGGGTGAGCAGGGATAGCGCGAAATGGCCCCAGGAAAAACACGCCGCCTGCCTGGCAAGTCTGCATGCCGTTGGCAGGCGTCATGGGTCAGGAAAGGTCCGATTTAAATCCTGTCTCACCAGTCAGCTTAATGAACATTAGACAGTGTTCCCGCGTTCGGCAAGATGAAGTGTCAAATAAAGTCTTTTGGATTTATCTTGTTGTTATCAAAGAGTTTTTATTCATTAAAAGGCCATGTTTCACCATTGTGGTGCCTGCAGAATCAGCGTGGTTCACGTGATTTTCAAGGGAAAAGACGATGCACAACAGTGGCTTGTGATCGTCTGCGGGGGCATTGCGCAAGACCGCCTTGCACCAGCTTGGAACCTGACCATACTGACAGTTGGCGCGAACACGGCTTGTCGCCACCTGACAGGCGTCATGCATGAAAATACGCGCCATTGCATCTCAAGTTGTCTTGCAAGACAGGTTTGATTTGTCGGCAATAATCCGGCCGGCGGCATGCGATTTGCCACAGGGTTTTGCACACGAACTGCGCAAGGTGTTTCTTCTACACGGCCTGCCATAGATTCGTCTGCCGCAGATTCGTCTGCCGCAGAATCTTCTGCATCAGAATCTTCTGCATGCAGTGCCGAATGAAGTGTGCCTGATGATGTGTGCCGAACGGGGAGGTGCGAAGAGGAGCCAGGAAAGCGACGGAGAAGGTAAGGAAGACAAGAAACGACAAGTGACATAAGGCAAGCGCAGTGCATCACCCTCAACAATAACAACAGCTGAACAGGTGAGGACTCATGGCCCCGACACAGACGCGCTCGCACATGGTGCGCAGCAATGAGGAAATGATCGAGCTGGTGGTGGCACAGGATGTCGCCCGCAGCCCGCGTTACAACGAGGATATCGCGCCGACCAAGAGTGCCGAACGCACCTGGTCGCGCTGGAACATCGCCGCACTGTGGGTCGGCATGTCGATCTGCGTGCCGACCTACACCCTGGGTGGCGTCCTGACCGCTTACTTCGGCCTGAGCGTCGGCGAGGCGCTGTTCACGATTCTGGTCGCCAACCTGGTGGTGCTGATTCCGCTGACCCTCAACGCCTTCCCCGGCACGCGCTTCGGGATCCCTTTCCCGGTGGTGCTGCGCTCCTCCTTCGGCATCATCGGCTCCAACGTGCCATGCATGATTCGCGCGGTGGTCGCCTGTGGCTGGTTCGGTATCCAGACGATGTTCGGCGGGCTGGCGATCCACCTGCTGCTGTCGAGCCTCTCGGCCGACTGGAAGGCGCTGGGCGGGGTAGGTGAGGTCATCGGCTTCTTCGTGTTCTGGGCGCTCAACCTGTTCGTGGTGATTCGCGGCGCGGAATCCATCAAGTGGCTGGAGACGCTCTCCGCGCCCTTGCTGCTGGCGGTGGGTGTCGGCCTGATGGTGTGGGCGCTGCCGCATACCTCGATCAGCGAGCTGCTGGCCCAGCCGCCGAATCGTCCCGAAGGCGATGGCGTGGCCAGCTACTTCATGGCGGGCCTGACCGCGATGGTCGGCTTCTGGGCGACGCTGTCGCTGAACATTCCTGACTTCAGCCGTTACGCGAAGAGCCAGAAGGACCAGATCGTCGGTCAGATCATCGGCCTGCCGCTGACGATGTTCTTCTTCGCCGCGCTCGGCGTGGTGCTGACCGCGGCGTCCAGCTCGCTGGTGGGCGAGACCATCTCCGACCCGGTCAACCTGATCGGTCGCATCGACAGCCCCGGCTGGGTCGCCATCGCCATGGTGCTGATCATCATCGCGACGCTCTCCACCAATACCGCGGCCAACATCGTCTCGCCGACCAATGACTTCCAGAACATCGCGCCGAAATTGATCAACCAGACGCGCGGCGTGCTGCTGACCGGGCTGGTCGGGGTGCTGCTGATGGGCTTCGAGCTGATCAAGAAGATGGGCTGGATCGTCTCGGACGTCAGTCTCGAGAGCCTCTATTCCAACTGGTTGCTGGGCTATTCGAGTCTGCTGGGGCCGATCGCGGGGATCATGATCGTCGACTACTTCGTGATCCGTCGTCAGTCCTTTGATCTGCCGGCACTCTATCTGGATGGCAGCACCTATCCGGCCTTCAATCCGGCGGGCTTCATCGCCTTCTTCGTGCCGGTGGGACTGACGGTGATCAGCTTCTCGCAGCCCGGACTGTCCTGGTTCTACGACTACGGCTGGTTCACCGGCTCGCTGCTGGGGGCGCTGGTCTACTTCGTGGCCAGCAAGTTGCTGGTCAAGGCGCCGCCGGTGCACCTGCCGGAGGCGGTGCCGGGCAGCGGAGCGCAACGCGCCTGACGCCGCTGGTGAACACGGTGAGTACAACGACAGACGGGCTGCCCATCGGCAGCCCGTCTGTCGTCTATCGTTTGTCGTCTATCGTCTATCGTCTGTCGGGGGTGTCAGCCCACGAGTCCGGGAATGCCGTGCTCGAAGCGCTCGACCATGAAGTCGACGAACTGGCGCACCTTGGGCGAGAGGTGACGATGGCGGGGATAGACGATCCACACCCCGGTATCGCGCACCTGGTACTCATCGAGCACCGAGATCAGCTTGCCGCTGGCCAGGTGGGGCGCGACGTAATAGTCGGGAATCTGGGCAAGGCCAAGGCCCTTGAGCGTGGCGTCCAGCAGTGCCGGGCCGGAGTTGGCCTGCCAGCTGCCGGTGATGCGCACCTCGCGGCGCTGGCCCTCGACCTCGAACAGCCACTCGCGCTTGGAACCGGCCAGACAGCGGTGACTGGAGAGCTCGGCCAGGGTGTGCGGGCGCGGCGCCTGCTGGAAGTAGTCATGCGAGGCGACGACGAATTCGCGGCGGTCCACCAGTCGCCTTGCGATCAGCGAGGAGTCCTTGAGCACGCCCATGCGGATGGCGACGTCGAAGCCCTCGTCGATCAGTTCCACCGGACGGTTGGTGAAGTGCATCTGCACTTCCAGTTGCGGGTGCAGCAGCTGGAAGTCGTTGACCAGCGGCGCGACGTAGCGCTCGCCGAAGGTGGTGGCGCTGGTCAGCTTGAGCACGCCGCTGGGGCGGGCATGAAAGTCACCGATGGCCTGTTCGGCGGCGCGGAAGCCATCGAAGAGGTGATGACAGTGCTCGAAATACACCTGTCCGGCATCGGTGAGACGCGTCTGACGGGTGGTGCGGTAGAGCAACTGGGTGTCGAGCTGGGCTTCCAGCTGGCTGATCAGACGACTGACATGTGAGCTGGACACCCCGAGATGACGGGCGGCACCGGAAAATGAGCCGATTCTGACGACTTCCACGAAGGCTTCGATACGGTCCCAGCGCTGCATGCTGGCTCCTCTTTCATTGTTGTTGAGTGGCAATAATCATCTGAGTGCCGACGGCTTAATCCCACCCGCATGACTGCGTAGACTGTGTTCCATGCCAAGCCCGCAAGGATGAACCGCAAGGACGAGCCCAGTGCCTGTCGCGTGGGGAGTCCCTCGGGCGACTCATCCATGCAACCTGTCAGGTGCTGCTACCTTTCAGCGTGCCCTGCGTGATGATCGTCACGACGCCAGGGGACATGAGATTGGCAGCCAGTTTACCGCTATTGATGCTCACTAGGAGAGATTCATGAAATCACGTGCTGCGATTGCGCTGGAAGCCGGCAAGCCGCTGGAACTGGTCGAGATCGACGTCGAAGGGCCGAAGGCCGGCGAGGTGCTGGTGCGCATCGTCAATACCGCCGTCTGCCACACCGATGCGTTCACCCTGTCCGGCGCAGATCCGGAAGGCCTGTTCCCGTCCGTGCTGGGCCACGAAGGCGCCGGTATCGTCGAGGAAGTGGGCGAGGGCGTGACTGGCCTGGTACCGGGCGACCACGTCATTCCGCTCTACACCGCGGAATGCGGCAAGTGCAAGTTCTGCCTCTCCGGCAAGACCAACCTGTGCAGCGCCGTGCGTGCCACCCAGGGTCGCGGCCTGATGCCGGACGGCACCTCGCGCTTCTCTCTCGATGGCAAGATGCTGCACCACTACATGGGCACCTCGACCTTCTCTGAATACACCGTGGTGCCGGAAGTCTCGCTGGCCAAGGTGTCCAAGGAAGCGCCGCTGGACAAGATCTGCCTGCTGGGCTGTGGCGTCACCACCGGTATCGGTGCGGTGATGAACACCGCCAAGGTCGAGCCGGGTTCCACCGTGGCCATCTTCGGCCTCGGCGCCATCGGTCTGGCCGCCATCCAGGGCGCGGTGATGGCCAAGGCGTCGCGCATCATCGCCATCGACATCAATGAAGACAAGTTCGACCTGGCCCGCAAGTTCGGCGCCACTGACTTCGTCAACCCGAGCAAGCTGTCCGTGCCGGTCCAGGAAGCCATCGTCGACATGACCGACGGCGGCGTCGACTACTCCTTCGAGTGCATCGGCAACGTCAATGTCATGCGTGCGGCGCTCGAATGCGCGCACAAGGGCTGGGGCGAATCCATCATCATCGGCGTCGCCGGTGCCGGTGAAGAGATCTCCACCCGTCCGTTCCAGCTGGTGACCGGGCGCGTCTGGAAAGGCTCCGCCTTCGGTGGCGTCAAGGGCCGTACCGAACTGCCGGGCTACGTCGAGCGTTACATGGACGGCGCGATCAATCTGGACGACTTCATCACTCACCAGATGCCGTTCGAGAAGATCAACGAATCCTTCGATCTGCTGCACGAAGGCAAGTCGATCCGTACCGTGCTGAGCTTCTGATCCGAGGCTGAACTGCCGCCGGGCAACAGGGAAACGCGTGTTGCCCGGTGAGGTCTGGAACGCGAAACGGCGTCGGCTTGCCGACGCCGTTTTCATGGGCGATATCACAAGGGAGAGCATGATGACCGCGACCGAACAACTCGAGCTGGTCAGCGCCAACAAGGTGCATGGCGGCTGGCTCAAGCGTTACCGTCACCGCAGTGGCAGCCTGGATTGCGACATGGTGTTCGCCATCTATCTGCCGCCCCAGGCCGAACAAGGCCCGGTGCCGATGCTGTGGTGGCTGTCGGGGCTGACCTGCACCGACGAGAACTTCATGCAGAAGGCCGGCGCGCAGAAGAAGGCGGCGGAGCTGGGCATCGCCCTGATCTGCCCGGACACCAGTCCGCGCGGCGTCAATCTGGACGGCGAAGACGACAGCTACGACTTCGGCAGTGGCGCAGGCTTCTACGTCAATGCCACCCGCGAGCCGTGGGCGCGTCATTACCGCATGTATGACTACGTCACCGATGAGCTGCCGGCGCTCGTCAAGCGGCACTTCCCGGTGGATGGCGAGCGTGAGTCCATCTCCGGTCACTCCATGGGCGGCCATGGCGCCTTGATCTGCGCGCTGAAGAATCCGGGCCGCTATCGTTCGGTCTCGGCCTTCGCGCCGATCGTCAATCCGATGGCCTGCCCGTGGGGCGAGAAAGCCTTCAGCGGCTATCTCGGCGATGACCGCGCCCAGTGGGCGCAGTGGGACACCTGCGAGCTGGTCAAGCAGGCGAGCAAGAGCGGCGCCGCGCGTCAGGAGCTGTTCGTCGAGCAGGGCGAGAGTGATGAGTTCCTCGAGGAGCAGCTCAAGCCGGAGCGCCTGGAGGCGGTCTGCGCCGAGCTGGATCACCCGCTGGTCCTGCGTCGTCAGCCCGGCTACGACCACAGCTACTTCTTCATGGCCAGCTTCATCGATGAGCATTTGACCTACCACGCGAAACACCTCCTTTGAGGTGTGAGTGTGGTCGCCGGTAGAAATGAAAAGGCACGCGAAACACCTGCTTTGAGGTGTGAGTGTGGTCGCTGGTAGAAATGAAAGGCACGCGAAACACCTGCTTTGAGGTGAGCCTCAGGCGTTGAGGTATGAAAGTGCCAATCGCAGCTGATCGCTCGCCGAGCAGAGACACTGCGTGAAAGACAGAAACGACAGTCCCGCTATCGATTGATGGATAGCGGGACTGTCGTTTTTTCGTCATGAGAAGCAGAGTCTTTCAGAACCTTCAGGCATGAAGGCCCGTTCTGGTGGCGTTTGCTTATGCTGCGTCAGTGGCAGCCAACTCAGGCGTTATTCTGTGCCGTACGGCAACGATGATTTGCTGCACAGCGGCGATAAAGTCACTGCGCCAGGCAGGCGCGATGGTTTACTGTCGAGAGGTGGACAACGCACGACGTCCAGGCAGTGAATCACGACATCCCTGACGCTATCGGAATTGCAGAGGTCGCTTATTGACCTCCCCCTGATGGGGCCGATCGCCGATGTCGTCGCTGCTGGAGCCGACCCCTCAGGGTTCGCTCCCTGCTGAGACCCAATAACGATAATACTGCGGACCCCCGCCGGCCTCATCAGGTCACGGGAGAGGGCACCACGAGGCCCCGGTCTGCCACTCAAGCAGATATAGAGAAGGACTCCCCTCATGGCATTGACCAGTGGCCGTTTCGCCCGCCCGTACGAAGCTCACTCATCCGCTGCAGGAATAGCCGGCGAGACGCGCCAGCCGCAGACCATCGGCTTCCTGCTGCTCGACAGCTTCACGCTCATCTCGCTGGCCTCGGCGGTGGAACCGCTGCGCATGGCCAACCAGCTGGCCGGACGCGAGCTGTACCGCTGGTATACCGTGACGCTGGAAGGCGCCCCCGTGCGTGCCAGCGATGGCCTGCAGGTCACGCCCGATACCTCCACCGAGGCCTGCCCGCCGCTGGATATCGTCATCGTGTGCGGTGGCGTCGGCATTCAGCGCTCCGTGCATCGTCCGCATGTCAGCTGGCTGCAGGCCCAGGCGCGTGCCGGCCGCAAGCTGGGTGCCGTCTGCACCGGCAGCTGGGCGCTGGCCCAGGCGGGGCTGCTCGAAGGCCATGAGACCAGCATCCATTGGGAGTGTCTGGCCGCGATGCAGGAAGCCTTCCCGCGCGTGCCGCTGACCACACGACTGTTCTCCATCGATCAGGACCGCGCCACGGCCTCCGGCGGTACCGCGCCGATGGACATGATGCTGACCATGATCGGTCGCGAGCATGGCCGCGAACTGGCGGCGGGCATCTCCGAGATGTTCATCTGCGATCGCGTGCGTGGCGAGCAGGACCAGCAGCGCGTGCCGCTCAAGCATGTGCTGGGCACCACCCAGCCCAAGCTTCTGGAAATCGTCGCGCTGATGGAGGCCAATCTGGAAGAGCCCATCGGCCTGGACGAGCTGGCGCACTATGTCGATGTCTCGCGCCGTCAGCTGGAGCGGCTGTTCCAGCGGTATCTGCACTGCTCGCCGTCGCGCTACTACCTCAAGCTGCGCCTGACCCGCGCGCGTCAGCTGCTCAAGCAGACGGCGCTGTCGATCATCGAGGTGGCCTCGGCCTGCGGCTTCGTGTCCACGCCGCACTTCTCCAAGTGCTACCGCGAGTACTTCGGCATGCCGCCGCGTGACGAGCGCATCGGTGGCGAGCGCAGTGTCAGCGTGCTGGAGGTGCCGTGTCGCGCCGATGGCGATCACCAGCTGACCGGTGTCGCCAGTCTGGAAGGGCTGCTGCACCAGTCGATCGGCCAGAGCATGGTCGGCAATGCGCCCCTGCAACCGGCCAGCGAGTCCCCCGTCTCCTCGGCGATTCTGGCACTGGCCAATGCGCGCGGTGAGCCGACCTACGCCAGCGTGCGCCTGCAGGGCTGACGCCGCCGACTGACACCAGCTTCCCGCAATGTCCAACGCCTCTGCCGCTCAGGCAGGGGCGTTGTCGTTTTCACAGGAGCCACCGGCACGCTCTGGTACACTCGAAGGCACCAGGAAGCAGTGGCTGACACGACAATGGCTCGGCGGCGAGCCACGACACGCACGACAGGGGACGGCAAGGGATGGCACGAGGACAGCAACGCAGGCAGGAAGGCACGGAGCGTGTGGCGGGTGTGCGGCGCGGGGCGACACGCCGCCCGGCGCCGCGTGCCGGCATGCGCCCGATGGAGCGCCTGCGCTGGCTGGCGGTGTGGGCATTCAAGGTCATCGCCTGCTGGATGGTGGCCTGCATCGGCCTGGTGGTATTGCTGCGCTTCGTGCCGCTGCCGGTGTCGATGGTGATGCTGGAGAAGTGGGGCTATGGCCTGGTCACCGGCGAGCCGATGGCGCTGCAGCATGACTGGGTGCCGATGGAGCAGATTTCCAACAATGCCCGTCTGGCGGTGATCGCCTCGGAAGACCAGAAATTCCCTGATCACTACGGCTTCGATGTCGATCAGATCGTCAAGGCCATCGATGCGCGGCTGGCCGGTGAGCGCCTGCGTGGCGCCAGTACCATCAGCCAGCAGACCGCCAAGAATGTCTTCCTGTGGAACGGTCGCAGCTGGGTGCGCAAGGGGCTGGAGGTCTGGTTCACCATCCTGATCGAGATGATCTGGCCCAAGGAGCGCATTCTCGAGGTCTACCTGAATGTCGCCGAATGGGGGCCGGGGGTCTTCGGCGTCGAGGCAGCGGCCGAGCATCACTTCAATACCGATGCCGCCAGCCTTTCCGCCTACCAGGCCAGTCTGCTGGCGGCGGTATTGCCCAACCCGATCCGCTTCAATGCCGGCAAGCCCTCGGCCTATATCCAGCGCCGTGCCAGCTGGACGCGCCGTCAGATGACCAATCTCGGCATGGGCTACTTGAAGCGTCTGGAGCAGCCGCGTGGCTGGCTGAGCTGGGACCTGCTGCCTTCGCTGAAGGAGCTGTCCCCCGCGCATTGACCGGCTTGACGCTACACCATCGGCTGTCCCACGACGCCCCGGCTCTCTCGAGTCGGGGCGTCGTCGTTTCAGAAACGACAGCCCTGACGCGATTCGATAGCCACGGGTCGCATCTGGCGTCAGAGGGGAAAGAGGGCAGGACTATGCTGGCACAGCCTGCTGGAGATCGTGTTCCGGCAGGCCCTGTCCGCCGGGTACGGGCAGTGACCTGACTTCCAGAGCCGCCTGCCCAGCGCCGGAGCGACATGATGTCCGAATTCTCCTCCTCCTTCGGTGGGTCCGATGCGGCCCGCGCCCTGCACGATGACAGCATCGTCATCGATGGTCTGGTGATCGCCAAGTGGCAGCGCGAGCTGTTCGAGGACATGCGCAAGGGCGGTCTGACCGCTGCCAACTGCACTGTCTCGGTCTGGGAAGGCTTCCAGGCGACCGTCAACAACATCGTCAAGAGCAACCAGCTGATCGCCGAGAGCAGTGATCTGGTCTGCGTGGCGCGCACGGCCGCCGACATCCGCGCCGCCAAGGCCGCCGGCAAGACCGGCATCATCTACGGCTTCCAGAATGCCAACGCCTATGAAGACCAGATCGGCTATGTCGATGTCTTCAAGCAGCTCGGCGTGGGCATCGTGCAGATGTGCTACAACACCCAGAATCTGGTCGGCACCGGCTGCTACGAGCGCGACGGCGGCCTGTCCGGCTTTGGCCGCGAGATGGTCGCCGAGATGAACCGCGTCGGCGTGATGTGTGATCTCTCCCACGTCGGCTCGAAGACCTCCGAGGAAGTCATCCTCGAGTCCAAGGTGCCTGTCTGCTATTCCCACTGCGCGCCGGCCGGTCTCAAGGACCACCCGCGCAACAAGTCCGATGCCGAGCTGCGCTTCATCGCCGAACACGGCGGCTTCGTCGGCGTCACCATGTTCACCCCCTTCCTCAAGGCCGGCGTCAACGCCACCGTCGACGACTACGTCGAGGCCATCGAATACGTGATGAACCTGGTCGGCGAGGATGCCATCGGCATCGGCACCGACTTCACCCAGGGTCACGGCCAGGACTTCTTCGAGTGGCTGACCCACGACAAGGGCTACGCCCGCCGTCTCACCAACTTCGGCAAGATCGTCAATCCGGAAGGCATCCGCACCATCGGCGAGTTCCCCAATCTGACCGAGGCGCTGCTGCGTCGCGGCATGAGCGAGCATCAGGTACGCAAGATCATGGGCGAGAACTGGCTGCGCACGCTGGAAAATGTCTGGGGCGGCTGAGTCTGGCTGCCTGTGCCCTTTATTGATCGCGCTTTCCTGATCTTTCTTTCCTGATCTCTCTTTTGCAATTCCCTCAAGCCCCCTTTGGAGGACACCGACATGAGCAAGATGGCCCCTGAACTGCCGATCGAAGTGGATAGCGAGACTGGCGTCTGGACGTCCGATGCGCTGCCGATGCTGTACGTGCCGCGCCACTTCTTCATCAACAACCATGTCGCGGTGGAAGAGGCGCTGGGCGTGGAGAAATACGCCGAGATTCTCTATCACGCCGGCTACAAGAGCGCCTGGCACTGGTGCGAGAAGGAAGCCGAGCTGCATGGCCTGGTCGGCGTGGAAGTCTTCGAGCACTACATGAAGCGCTTGTCGCAGCGTGGCTGGGGTCTGTTCATCACCGAGGAGATCGATCTGGAGCGCGGTACCTGCAAGGTGCGCCTGGAACACTCCTGCTTCGTCTATCAGCAGGGCAAGACCGGCACCAGGCTCGAGTACATGTTCACCGGCTGGTTCGCCGGCGCGATGGACCAGATTCTGGCCGCGCGTGGCAGCGAGCTGCGCACCGTCGCCGTGCAGACCCAGAGCGGCGGTGAGGAAGGCTGTGACGTGGGGTATTTCGAGGTCGCTCCCGGAACAGTGTGACGTTTTCGGATCCGCCACTCTCTATTCCATGGCTCGGGTCAAGGCCCAGGCCCGGCCCAGGCAAAAGGCAACAGCACAAGCCGCCTGCCCGAGCATCTCTCTGTCACGACACTCACCACCCACAACAACGACAACGCAACGCCTGAGCGCCGCCTTTCCTGACATGCAAGACGCCTGACGCCAACCCCGCCGCCACCAGCAACGACTCGTGGCGGCGGGCAGGCCAGGCCAGCGTGACGAGGCGGCGCTCTCCCCGGCGAGGAGCTCTCACCATGGCATTCGACGCACTCTTCCAGCCGATCGAGATCGGCAAGCTGACCATCCGCAACCGCGTCGTCAGTACCGCCCACGCCGAGGTGTATGCCACCGATGGCGGCATGACCACCGAGCGCTACGTGCGCTACTACGAAGAGAAGGCCAAGGGCGGGTGTGGCCTGTGCATCTGTGGTGGCTCCTCGGTGGTCTCCATCGACAGCCCGCAGGGCTGGTGGAGCTCCGTCAATCTGTCGACCGACCGCATCATTCCGCATTTCCAGAATCTGGCCGATGCCGTGCACAAGCATGGCGGCAAGATCATGATCCAGATCACCCACATGGGGCGTCGCTCGCGCTGGGACGGCTTCGACTGGACCTCGCTGATGTCACCGTCCGGCATCCGCGAGCCGGTCCATCGCTCCACCTGCAAGACCATCGAGGTGGAGGAGATCCAGCGCATCATCGCCGATTTCGCCCAGGCGGCGCGGCGCGCCAAGGAAGGCGGCCTGGATGGCGTCGAGCTGTCCGCCGTGCACCAGCACCTGATCGACCAGTTCTGGAGCCCGCGTGTCAACAAGCGCACCGATGAGTGGGGCGGCAGCTTCGAGGGGCGCATGAAGTTCGGTCTCGAGGTGCTCAAGGCGGTGCGCGCCGAGGTCGGCGACGACTTCGTGGTCGGCATGCGCATCTGTGGCGATGAATTCCATCCCGATGGCCTGTCCCACGACGACATGAAGCAGATCGCGGCCTATTACGACGCCACCGGTCTGCTCGACTTCTTCGGCGTGATCGGCTCCGGCTGTGATACCCACAACAGCCTCGCCAACGTCATTCCCAACATGTCCTACCCGCCGGAACCCTTCCTGCACCTGGCCTCCGGCATCAAGGAAGTCGTCTCGATTCCGGTGATCCACGCCCAGAACATCAAGGACCCCAACCAGGCCGAGCGCATTCTGGAAGGCGGCTATGTCGACATGGTCGGCATGACCCGCGCCCACATCGCCGACCCGCACATCATCGCCAAGATCAAGATGGGCCAGCTCGACCAGATCAAGCAGTGCGTCGGCGCCAACTACTGCATCGACCGCCAGTATCAGGGCCTCGACGTGCTGTGTATCCAGAATGCCGCCACCTCGCGCGAATACATGGGCCTGCCGCATCAGATCGAGAAGACCAGCGGCCCGGTGCGCAAGGTCGTCATCGTCGGCGGCGGTCCGGCCGGCATGGAGGCAGCTCGCGTGTGTGCCGAACGCGGCCACGACGTGACGCTGTTCGAGGCCCGTGACGAGCTGGGCGGCCAGATCACCATCGCGGCCAAGGCGCCGCAGCGCGATCAGATCGCCGGCATCACGCGCTGGTATCAGCTGGAACTGGCACGCCTGAAGGTCGACCTGCGCCTGGGCACGCGGGCCGATGAGGCCACCATCCGTGACCTGCGCGGCGATGTGGTGATCCTCGCGGTGGGCGGTCGTCCGTTCATGGACCAGTTCGCGTCCTGGGGCTATGACGAAGACCCGGCCAAGAGCCTGATCGTCTCTTCATGGGACGTGCTGGACGGGCGCGTCGCGCCGGGCAGCAATGTGCTGATCTATGACAGCATCTGCGAGTTCTCCGGGGTCTCGGTGGCCGACTATCTGGCCGACAAGGGCGCCAGGGTCGAGATCGTCACCGACGACATCAAGCCGGGTGCGGCGGTCGGCGGCACCACCTTCCCGACCTATTACCGCAGCCTGTATGCCAAGGAAGTCGTGATGACCTCCGACATGGTGCTGCATGAGGTCTACCGCGAAGGCGAGGGCCTGGTGGCGGTGCTCGAGAACGAATACACCGGCACGCTGGAAGAGCGCGTCGTCGATCAGATCGTGGTCGAGAACGGCGTGCGTCCGGATGAGGCGCTCTACTACGCCTTCAAGGATGGCTCACTCAACAAGGGCCAGATCGACGTCGAGTCGCTCTACGCCATCAAGCCGCAGCCGTGCCTGAGCCAGGCCACCGAGGGCAATGATTATCTGCTGTTCCGCCTCGGTGACTGCAACGCACCGCGCAACACCCACGCCGCCATCTATGACGCCCTGCGTCTGTGCAAGGACTTCTGATGACGTGATCTGCCGAGCCGGCCGCGCCTATGCCGCCGGCTCGGCAGTCGTCCGGTCGACAGCGGGCTTGAAGAAAGAGGGTGAGCAGCATGAATGACACGATCTTGTCGGTATTGATCTTCACCGCGCTGGCGCTGGCTGCCATCGGCGCGGTCAAGCGCATCGGCCTGTGGCGCCAGGGGCGGGCGGACGCCACGTCCATGAGTGTGGGAGAGCTGATCGCGAGCCTTGCCAAGGTACCGCGCCGCTACGGGGTGGACCTGCACCACGTGGTCGCGCGGGACCGCTACATGGCCAACACCCACGTCGCCACCGGGGGTGGCTTCGTGGCCGCGGCGCTGCTGATGGTGGTGGTCTACGGCTTCGGCATCGACTCCGCCTGGCTGGGCGTCTTGCTGCTGCTGGCCAGTGGCGCGATGTTCGGTGGCGCGCTGTTCGTGCGTCGTCGTCGCCTCGACCCGCCGGCACGCCTGTCGCGTGGTCCGTGGATGCGTCTGCCCAAGAGCCTGCTGGTGTTCTCCGCCAGCCTGTTCGTGATGAGTCTGTCACTGGTGCTGCCGGAAGGCGTCGGCGGCATGATCTCCGGCGGCATCCTCGGGCTGGTGCTGGTAGCAGGCATCGCCTGGGGACTGCTCGAGATGATCGTCGGCATGACCGGCGGCGGCTCGCGCATCACCGGGCCGATGAAGCATGCCTTCGCCGGCGCGCTGCATCTGGCCTTCCATCGGCGTCCGGCACGTTTCAGCACTCGTGACAGTGCGGGCATCCGCGACAGCGCGCTGCTGCCGCTGGACCTGACCAACCCCGAGGCACCGCTGGGTGTCGGCAAGCCGTCCGATTTCAACTGGCGTCAGCTGCTGGGCTTCGATGCCTGCGTGCAATGCGGGCGCTGTGAAGCGGTGTGCCCGGCGTTCGCGGCCGGTCAGCCGCTCAATCCCAAGAAGCTGATCCAGGACATGGTGGTCGGCATGGCCGGTGGCAGCGATGCTGCCTACGCCGGCTCGCCCTATCCGGGCGATGAGCCCAGGCGCGCGCCCGGCCAGCATGGCGGCGGCCCGCAGCAGACCATCGTCGGGGCCTCTCCGCATGCTCGCCCGGCAACTCAGGCAGCGTCATCCGGGCCGATCCAGATCAAGGCGGCACCGGGCGCTGCGGGTGAGGCGACAGATGGCGACAAGCTGATCCACGAGTTCAAGGTACTGGTCGAGCCGGAAACCCTGTGGGCCTGCACCACCTGTCGCGCCTGCGTCGAGGAGTGCCCGATGATGATCGAGCACGTCGATGCCATCGTCGACATGCGCCGTCACATGACGCTGGAGCAGGGCGCGACGCCGGGCAAGGGCGTCGAGGTGCTCGACAACCTCATCGCCACCGACAATCCGGGCGGCTTCGCGCTCGATGCGCGTCTGCATTGGGCGGCGGATCTCGACCTGCCGCGCATCGCCGAGCTGCAGGCCGCCCGCGAGGCAGCGCGTGATCCGCGTCCGGTGGAAGCGCTGCTGTGGCTGGGCGATGGCGCCTTCGACATGCGCAATCAGCGCACGCTGCGCGCCTTCGTGCAGGTGCTGCGCGCCGCCAGGGTCGATTTCGCCATCCTCGGTGCGGAAGAACGTGACAGTGGCGACGTGGCGCGCCGCCTGGGGGATGAGGCGACCTTCCAGTCGCTGGCCACGCGCAATATCGCCACCCTGTCGAAGTATCGCTTCGCGCGCATCATCACCTGCGATCCGCACAGCTTCCATGTGCTGGGTCGTGAATATGCCGCCTTCGGTGGCGACTACCTCGTCAACCACCACACCAGCTACATGAACGAGCTGCTGGCGGCCGGTCGCCTGAGCCTCGATGCCACCAGACTGGCGACGCTCGGCGCGGTCACCTGGCACGACCCCTGCTATCTGGGGCGCTACAACGGTGAATTCGAGGCGCCGCGCAGCTTGCTGGCGGCGCTGGGGCTGGAAGTGCGCGAGATGCAGCGCTCCGGTTTCCGCTCGCGCTGTTGCGGCGGTGGCGGTGGCGCGCCGGTGACGGACATCCCCGGCAAGCAGCGTATCCCCGACATGCGCATGGGCGATGTGCGCGAGACCGGCGCCGAGGTGGTGGCGGTCGGCTGCCCGCAGTGCACCGCGATGCTGGAAGGCGTGGTGGCTCCGGCCGGTGAAGCCGAACCCCAGGTGCTGGATCTGGCGGAACTGATGGCGCGGGCGCTGGTACTGGAAGCGTCCGCGCAAGGCTTGGCGGCGTCGACCACGCAGCCCACTGACGCGGAGGTGGCGGCATGACGATTCCCGTCGATCCACAAGCAACCGAGCGCCCACCGGTATCCCATCGAGAGGCGTTGCCACGCCGTGACCCGCGCCTGGAGCAGCAGGCACGCAATCGCCTGCACCCGCAGCATCTCATCGCGCTGCAGGCGCTGGGCCGCGGCGCGGCAGTCCCTCAGGAACGCTGGATGGGCCCGAAGGGCGTGATGCGTCGCGACCCGCATGTCGGCCACTTCATCGCCGCCAATGGCCGCAAACGCATCGACCGCAGTGGCCGCTCCGGGCCTGCCGCGGCGGGTGCTGGCCAGCCCGCGGTCGTGGCCAAGGCGCGCGTGCTGCCGCTGGTCGAGATCGCATCACCCGCCTTCCTGATCGCGGTGGTGCCGGACATGACCGGTGGGCGACTCTCGAGTCACGACCGCGATGTGCTGGGGCTGGCGCGTCAGATCGCCGATGCCGACCCCGCCCATCAGGGTGCGGTACTGGCCGTTACTTTCGGCACGCTGCGTGAGGATGGTGACGCCGCCGACAGTGTCGGGCTCGGCGCGGCGGGTGCCGATCGCTGGCTGCATTTTGCCGATACCCTCCACGATGGTTATGCGCCGCTGGCCCAGCTGGCGGAGCTTGAGGCCATCGATGGCAAGCTGGCACCACGGCTGTGGTTGCTGCCGGAATCCCGCACTGGCGGCGGCGAACGCGGCCGACGTCTCGGTGCGCGCCTGCTGTGCCAGGGCGATGCGCTGGCGCGGCCCAGCGGCAATGCCTATCAGCTCGACGGCGAGCTTGCCGCCATCGGGCGTGGCGAGCTTGCCGGGGTGAGCGTCACCGGGCGCAGCGGCAATGGTCAGCAGGACCTGACCCGCCCGCTGACCCGTATCGTGCTGTGCGAGGCGGAATGCGCCGAGCCGGTGGAAGATGTGCGCCACGCCGCGCTGCCGCTCGAGTGGGAGGCGGCCAGTGCCGCGCACGCCGTGCCAGACGTGATCGAAGATCTTGGCCCGGTGGCCGTCGACCCCTCCGCGATCGCGCTGGGCGAGGCCGAATTCATTCTCTCGGCGGGCAACGGCATCCACGATTGGGATGGCTTCCACCGCGCCGCCAGCTTGCTGGGGGCCACCGAAGGCGCCTCGCGGGTGGCGGTGGATGACGGCTTCATGCCGCGTGCCCGCCAGGTCGGTGCCACCGGTACCTGGGTGACGGCGCGGGTCTATGTCGCGGTGGGCATCTCGGGGGCCATCCAGCATCTGCAGGGCATCCAGCGCTGCGACAAGGTGGTGGCCATCAACACCGATGGCGGCTGTGACATGGTCAAGCGTGCCGATCTTTCGGTGATCGGTGACGCCGGGGCGATTCTCGCCAGTCTCTGTCAGCAGCTCGAGGCCGAACGCAGTGCCGGCGGTGATGCCTCGTCGGCGGGTCAGGTGCCTGCCGCGGCCTCGGCGTCATCCAGTACGTCATCCGCCACGCTTGCCGCCGACGCGGCCTGAACTCGCGCCTGCGACAGGGGAAAGGAGAAGGACATGAAGGCAGATCGTTCATCTGTTGCGCAGCAGGCCTCGGCGCCGCTTGAGGTCGTGAGTCTGGTGTCGCTGGGGCAGCACCCGGTTTCGGGGCGTCTGCGGCGCGCCGAGCAGGACGCCCGCGCCCTGGAGCTGTGTCTGGCGCTGGAGCGACAGTCGGCACCCGGTGCCGTAAGCCTCAGCGCCTGGCATGCCAGTGGCAGCGAGATCGTGCCCGGCAGCGAACAGGATCAGGCACTGCGTGGTTATCTGGGCATGGGGCTTGAGGCGTTGACGCTGGTGACGCCGGATGCTCTCGGCGCTGACCCGCTCAAGGCTGCTGATTCGCTCAAGGCTGCTGATCAACCGGTCATCGATGTCTGGCCGCTGCTGGTCACGCGCCTCAAGCAGGTGGCTCCGCAGCTGGTGGTGTGTGGCGGCCAGGGCGAGACCGGCGAGGGCAGCGGCCTGCTGCCGCATCTGCTGGCGGAGAGTCTTGGCTGGCCGCTGGTGGAGGGTATCGTCGCGATCGAGAGCTGCGATGGCGCGCATCTCACCGCCTTGCAGGCGCTGCCACGTGGTCAGCGGCGACGGTTGCGCGTGAAGCTGCCGGCGCTTGTCAGTGTCGATTCCGCGGCGCCGGCGGCGCGTCAGTCGGCCTTCGCGCAGGCGCGGCGCGGTGAGCTTTCCTCACTGGCCAGCGGCGAGCTTGTCCATGATGCGCAGGCTGAGGCCTTCGGCGTGGCCCCGGCTCGCAAGCGTCCCAAGCGCTTGAAGCGCATCAAGGCGACCAGCGCGCGGGACCGCTTCAAGGCCGCGGCCGCCAAGGCCGAAGGGGGTGGTGGCAAGCGGCTGGAAGGCGTAAGCGCCGAGGAGGGCGCGGCGGAAATCCTCAAGCTGCTGCGTGAGGAAGGCGTACTGCGCTGAAGCCGCGCAGACGGTAAAAAGCCCCTGTCAGCTCGGCTGGCAGGGGCTTTTTCATGCATCACAGAAGGTCGCTCCTCACAGAAGGTCGCTCCTCACAGAAGGTCGCTCCTTACAGAAGGTCGCTCCTTACAGAAGGTCGCTCCTCACAGAAGGTCGTTTCTCACAGAAAGGTCACTCCTCCCACTGCCAGTCCTCATCGTTCAAGGGTTCAGGCGAGGTGTGCTCGTCGGTGCCCTGGGGGAGCTTGCGCGCTGCCTGACTGGCTTCGCGCTGGCGCATCGGCATGTTGTCGATCACCTGATAGATCTGGTCGGGGGAGACGAAGCCTTCCTGCTGCATCTTCTTGCCGCCGTCCTTGCCCATCAGGATGACGGTGAAGGGCGCGCCCTCGCGCAGTTGCATGGCATCACGCAGGGCACGCACCTCCTCGAAGCTCATCGGCACGCCATCGTGGATGCCGCGCGTGCCCATCAGCGTATAGAGCGTCATGTCGCGTTGCTGCATCTCGCCACGCGTGGCACGCAGTTCCTCGCGCTGACGCTCGAGGTCCCGGTCCTGCTCATCCGGCGCGATCAGCACCAGCGAGCGTCGGTTCCAGGTCTCGCCCAGCAGCGGGTTGGCGGCGGGGTCGACATTGGCGGCGGTCATGGTGGTCTCCGCGGTGCCCGGCGAGGTCGGGGGCGGCGGTGCACCAGTGGATGTCTCGGCGGGCGCGTTCAGGTCGGCGTCCGAATCCAGCAGGCTGATGGCATGTACCGGCGAGCTCAGCAGCAGGGCCGGCAGCAGGGCCAGCAACAAGAGGTTCATCAGGCCCGGCGTCAGCCTGTTATGCGAGAGCCGTCGAGGCAGCGCGGGCGGTACGTATGTGGACAGTACCTGCGAGGACAGTCTCTGCTTGGACAGTCTCTGCGTGGATGGTATGTGCGTGGACATGGCAGTCCTCCGGCAACGAATGTTATGAGCTGGGTGTGCCAGCCTGGGCTGCAGAAGCAGGTTGTACAGGAGAATGGCACACCTGGATGACAGCCTCTCCTTCAAGACTAAGACAGTCGCCGAGAGTTTGCTGCCCGTTGGCGCGCGATTTATGTGGTACTTCACGACATGCCGCCCTCATTCAGTCTGTGAAAAGGTCAATGGCGACATGCCGATAGCGGCGGCAACAGGTGGCATGCCTGTCTAGAGCGCGTAGCGAGCGCAGAGGCATGTCTGTATCGAGGGCGGGTCGAGTGCGTGGTGGGCAGACTTCACGCGGCTTGCTGCAGATATTTTCACGATCGTGGTGCAAGCTGTATGCGCGTCCAGCCGTCATGACGCCCGCCATGCGCGGCCCCGCGGTTTTTACGTTGCTGATCTGCGACTCATGTAACTCTGGCGATACAGAATGTTTTCAAAGAGTTGCATGAAAAAATGAACATCCTGTCGTCAGGCCCGTCTGAGTTAGGGCAAACACTTATTGATCACTGCTGGAGGCTGCAATGAAACGGATGACTGCATACATGACGGCTGCCCTGATTTCCGCGGGCATGATGTCGGCACCGGCGTTCGCTGCTGACGCACCGGCCCAGGGTCAGTCTACTGCCCAGGCGGCACAGGCTCAGGCTGGCGATTTCACTGACGCTCAGCTGGAACAGTTCGCTGCGGCCTCTCAGGACATCGCACGCATCTCTCAGGAATTCGCCGGCAAGCTGCAGAAAGCCGACGACGAGACTGCCAAGCAGAGCGTGCGTCAGGAAGCCAACGACGAGATGGTCAGCGCTGTCGAAGACTCCGGTCTGGAAGTCGCCACCTTCAACTCCATCGGTCAAGCGGTCCAGAACGACCCGGACCTGATGAAGAAGGTGCAGAAGCTGGCTCAGGAAAACTCCTGATCTCGCCTGGATGACGTTCGGGTCATCCAATGAAAACGCCGCCCCCGGTTACCGGGGGCGGCGTTTTTTTGTGCCCATGTCCTGCGGCCTGTCAGTCAGTACCGCCTTGGTCAGTAAAGCTTTGGTCAGTAAAGCTATGGTCAGTAAAGCTATGGTCAGCGCCGCATGTCAGGCGCCGGCGACCGGACGAATGAGCATGTCCTGTGCCTTCTTTTCCTGCATCAGGCCACGGAACAGCGAATAGCACATCACCAGCAGTACCAGCGTGAACGGCAGCCCCGTGGCGATGGCGCCCGCCTGCAGCGAGCCCAGCGCAGCGCTTCCGCCGCCATAGAGCAGGGCACCGGCGATCAGGCCTTCCATCGCTGCCCAGAACATGCGCTGGCTGATCGGTGCGTCGATCTTGCCGCCGGCGGTGATCGAATCGATCACCAGCGAACCGGAATCCGAGGAGGTCACGAAGAACACCAGTACCAACAGGATGGCGATGAAGGACGCCACACCGGACAGCGGCAGGTTGTCGAGCATCTGGAACATGGCCAGCGACACGGAATCGATGCCATTGGCCAGCGCGCCTACGCCATTGATGGCCTGTTCCAGTGCGGTACCACCGAAGACGGACATCCACACGATGGTGACGAGTGTCGGCACCAGCAGCACGGCGGTGACGAATTCGCGTACGGTGCGGCCGCGCGAGACACGTGCGATGAACATGCCGACGAACGGTGACCAGGAAATCCACCACGCCCAGTAGAAGACGGTCCAGCCGTGGAACCAGCTTTCATCGGGGCGGCCGATCCAGTTGGACAGCGGCAGCAGATATTCCACATAGCTGAGGGTGGTGGTGCCCAGGCCCATGAGAATGGCGAGTGTCGGCCCGAAGATGAGGATGAAGATGATCAGGACAGCGGCGATGATCATGTTGATATTGGAAAGCAGCTTCACGCCGCCATCCAGGCCACGACTGACCGAGTAGATGGCCACCAGCGTCACCAGGATGATGATCGCGATCTGGGTCGGCAGGCCATCGCCGACGCCGAACAGGTAGTCCAGCCCCGATGCTGCCTGAGCGGAGCCCAGCCCCAGCGAAGTCGCCAGACCGAAGATGGTCGCCAGCACGGCGAGGATATCGACGATATGCCCCATCCAGCCCCAAGTGCGCTCACCGAGTAGCGGGTAGAACGCCGAGCGGATGGTCAGCGGCAGGCCCTTGTTGTAGGTGAAGAAGGCCAGCGACAGCCCGACCACGGCGTAGATGGCCCAGGGATGCAGGCCCCAGTGATACATGGTGGCGCCCAGCGCGGCGCGTGCTCCTTCCGGCGTCCCGGCGGGTGCGTTCAGTGGCGTGCCGTACCAGTCGGTGTAGTAGGCCACCGGTTCGGCGACGCTCCAGAACATCAACCCGATGCCCATGCCAGCGGCGAACAGCATCGCGAACCAGGAGCGTGTCGAGAACTCGGGCTTCGCCTTCTGACCGCCCAGGCGCAGCTTGCCCACCGGGTGCACGATCAGCAGCAGGCAGAACAGCACGAAGAGGTTGCCGGCCAGCATGAACAGCCAGTCGCCATGTGCGATGGACCAGGCCTTGGCGCCGCCCAGGGCACTTTCCGCGCCCGCTGGGAAGAGGATGGCAAACAGGATGAAGCTGACGATCAGCACGGCGCTGATCGCGAAGACGGGGTTGTGAACATCGAGACCCATGACCTGGACATTGTCCTGGCCGATCTCGTAGTCCGTGTCATACGGATTCGATGACATTTGGTGACCTCATGTTGTTATTGGTGTCGCCAGCCGGGCAGGGCAGCTGGCGTGAAGCGAGGTGTTGTCGTGGGTGTCTCCCGGGGCTGCGATGTGGGAAGGGGGTGGAATGGCAATCCGGAGCGCGGTGGCGAGTCTGACTGCGGGACAGGTCGCCACCGGCCCTCGTGATTGTGTGAGGGCTGGGCGAGAGCGAGTTAGCTGGATACGACGCCGGCATATGCGTGACTGACACAGGGGGCGATTCAGCGCTCAGAGCGGTTGTCGCAGGTGTGCCCGCTTTGTAGATTGCGATCTACAGTGAAGGAAAGTGGTGCGTACTCCCTGACCGCGCACCACTTTCGCGCCCGAGACTTCACTCCTCGCGCGATACGCCAGTACTTGCCTGCTCCCGCCCAATAACAACACCGTGGTGCCGCCATGACGCCTGAGACCCTGACCGAGCCGACACCTGTCGCTCGCCGCCGTTCGCGCAGCCAGTTGCGCGGCCGTCCGCTGGATGCCGAGGCCTGGGCCGAGGTACAGCGCCTGCTGGGCGATGCCCCGGCGCAGCGTGACCTTCTGCTCGAATATCTGCATGTGCTCAATGATGAGGTCGGCTACCTGACGCTGGCCCATCTGCGCGCGCTGGCCGAGTGGATGCGCCTGCCGATGGCCGAGGTCTACGAGACAGCCACCTTCTATGCCCATTTCACCGTGGTTCGCGATGGCGAGACGCCGCCCGCGGCACTGACCGTGCGCGTCTGTGATTCGCTGTCCTGTCAGCTGGCCGGCTCCGAAGCCTTGCGCACCGGTCTCGCCTCGGGGCTGGACCCCGAACAGGTGCGCGTGCTGCGTGCGCCCTGCATGGGACGCTGCGACAGTGCGCCGGTGGCGGAGGTCGGGCATTACCATCTCGGCCACGCCAGCGTGGAAGGCGTCACGGCGGCGATTGCCGAAGGTCATGTGCATGCCGCGCCGGCTGCGAGTCTCGACTATCCGCGGCTGGCGGAATATCGCGCCAGTGGCGGTTATGGGCTGCTCGCCGCGCTGGATGGCGGTGAGGTCAGCATCGAGGACCTGGCGCAGATGATCGAGCAGGCCGGACTGCGTGGCCTGGGCGGGGCGGGCTTCCCGACGTTTCGCAAGTGGGGCTTCGTGCGCGCCGAGGCGGGGCCGCGCTATTGCGTGATCAACGCCGATGAAGGCGAACCCGGCACCTTCAAGGACCGCTGCTATCTGGAGCGTGAGCCGCACACCTTCCTCGAGGGCGCGCTGGCCAGTGCGCATGCCATCGAGGCCGAGGCGCTCTACCTCTATCTGCGCGACGAGTACCCGACCCTGAATGAGGTGCTGCGGGACTGCATCGCGGAGCTGGAAGCCGCAGGCCTCGTCGCGCCGGGCTATATCCAGCTGCGGCGTGGCGCCGGTGCCTATATCTGTGGCGAGGAATCGGCACTGATCGAGTCGCTGGAAGGCAAGCCCGGCAAGCCGCGTCAGCGTCCGCCCTTCGTGGCCCAGTGCGGGCTGTTCGGTCGCCCGACCCTGGTCAACAACGTCGAGACGGTCTATTGGATCGCGCGGCTCCATCGCGAAGGCCATGACCACTACGTCGCGGCCGGGCGTCAGGGACGTCAGGGGCTGCGCAGCTTCTCGCTCTCCGGGCGCGTCAGACGCCCGGGCATGTATCTGGCACCGGCTGGCATCACGCTCAGCGAGCTGGTCGAGGAATACGGCGGCGGCATGGCCGACGGCCATCGCCTGCGTGCCTACCTGCCCGGCGGGGCCTCCGGCGGCATTCTGCCGGCCAGCAAGGCGGACCTGCCGCTGGATTTTGACACCCTGCAGGCCCACGGCTGCTTCATCGGCTCGGCCGCGGTGGTGGTGCTGTCGGATAAGGACGATCTGGCGGCGGTGGCGCGCAATCTGATGAGTTTCTTCATGGACGAGTCCTGCGGCCAGTGCACGCCGTGTCGTGTCGGCACGCGCCAGATGCTGGCGGCGCTCAGCGGTGATGAGTGGGATGAGACGCTGCTGACGCGCTTGTCGCAGGTGATGATGGATGCCTCGATCTGCGGGCTTGGTCAGGCCGCGCCCAATCCGGTACTCGGCCTGCTCAAGGACTTCCGGGAGACCCTCGCCAGCAGCGGGGTGCGCTTGATCGCCACGAGCCATGCGGCTGACGCCACGGGAGGTGAGGCATGAACGCGCTGACAGGATTGGGCAACTCATCCTCGGATGATCAGCCGCTGCGCGAGGATGGCTTCACCATCACGCTGGATGGTGCCGAGGTGACGGCCTATCCCGGCGAGACGCTATGGAAGATCGCCAAGCGTTCCGGCGAGACGATTCCCCACCTCTGCTACAGCGAAGCGCCGGATTATCGCGGCGATGGCAACTGTCGCGCCTGCATGGTCGAGATCGATGGCGAGCGCACTCTCGCTGCCAGCTGCATCCGCGAGGCGCGGGCGGGCATGGTGGTACGCAGTGCCAGTTCACGGCGTGCCGGCGAGGCGCGCGCGATGGTGGTGGAGTTGCTCGCCGCCGACATGCCCGCCGAGGCGCACAACCCCGATGTCAGCAGCCACTTCATGGCGATGGCCGAGCTGCTGGCGGTGGATGTCGGGCACGCGCGCGAGACCCTGGGCGGCGCCCGCGAGACGGTCCGCGAGTGGCTGGGGGATACGGTGGAGGAGTGGTTGCCGACGCAGGCCAGCGCTCTCGATCACTCCCATACCGCGATGGCGGTCAATCATGATGCCTGCATCAGCTGCGGTCTGTGCGTGCGCGCCTGTCGCGAGGTGCAGGTCAATGACGTGATCGGGCTGGCGGGGCGCGGCAGCAATACGCGCATCGTGTTCGATCTCGAGGACCCGATGGGCGACAGCACCTGCGTCGCCTGTGGCGAGTGCGTGCAGGCCTGCCCGACCGGCGCCCTGATGCCCGCCACCCAGGTGGATGAGCAGGGCTTCGGCGACAGCGCCGCCGTCGATGAGCGCGTCGCCTCCATCTGCCCGTACTGCGGCGTGGGCTGTCAGCTGGAGTATCAGGTCAGCCGTGGCAGCGGCGAGGCGTTGAGTGTCGAGGGTCAGCCGGTCGCGACCCTGGCGGATGCCCAGCAGGGCATGGCGGGCGCTGACTCCCATCAGTCTGATCAGCGCCGACAGCGCGTTGCGGATACGCGGCTGGACAACATCATCGCGGTCAGTGGCCGCGATGGGCCCTCCAACCACGGCCGGCTGTGCGTGAAGGGGCGCTTCGGCTTCGATTATCCACGCCATCCGGAGCGTCTGATCCGCCCCCTGATCCGCCGTGACGGCGTGGCCAAGGGGCTGGATGCGAACTTTGACCCCGCCCATCCGCTGACCCACTTCCGTGAGGCCAGCTGGGACGAGGCCCTCGAGGTCGCGGCCGAGGGGCTCATGCGCCTCAAGCGCGCGCATGGCCCCGACAGCCTGGCGGGCTTCGGCAGCGCCAAGTGCACCAACGAGGAGGCGTGGCTGTTCCAGAAGCTGGTGCGTACCGGTTTCGGCTCCAATCATGTCGATCACTGCACGCGCCTGTGTCATGCAAGTTCGGTGGCGGCGCTGATGGAAGGCGTCGGCTCAGGCGGCGTGAGCGCCTCCTTCATGCAGGCCGAGCAGTCCGATCTGATCGTGCTGACCGGCTGCAACCCGGGCGTCAATCATCCGGTGGCGGCGACCTTCTTCAAGCGCGCCGCCAAGCGTGGTACGCGCATCGTGGTGATCGACCCGCGCGCGCTGGCGCTGCGTCGTCAGGCGCATCGCTCGATCCAGTTCACGCCGGGGGCGGACGTGGCGCTGTTCAATGCCATGCTCAACGTCATCATCACCGAGGGGCTGGCCAATCAGGCCTATATCGAGGCACACACCGAGGACTTCGCCGCGCTGGCGGAGCATGTCGCGGCGCTGACGCCGGAGGCGATGTCGCCGCTGTGTGGCGTGGCGGCAGAAGAGATTCGCGCCGTGGCCCGCGAGTACGCGACCGCCAGGCGCGCGATGATCTTCTGGGGCATGGGCATCTCGCAGCACACCCACGGCACCGACAATGCGCGCTGCCTGATCGCGCTGGCGCTGGTGTGTGGTCATGTCGGGCGTGAAGGCACCGGCCTGCACCCGCTGCGTGGCCAGAACAACGTCCAGGGTGCCTCGGATGCCGGGATGATTCCGATGGTGTTCCCCGACTATCAGCCGGTGGGCGACACGGCGGCGCGCGAGCGACTGGAAGCGTTGTGGCAGACCCCGCTCTCGGCGACGCCGGGCCTGACGGTGGTGGAGATCATGCACGCCATCCACGCCGATCAGATCCGCGGCATGTACATTCTCGGCGAGAATCCGGCGATGTCGGACCCGGATCTCGAGCATGCGCGCAGCGCGCTGGCGCATCTGGAGCACCTGGTGGTGCAGGACATCTTCGTCACCGAGACGGCGCAGTTCGCCGATGTGGTGCTGCCTTCGTACGCCTGGCCGGAGAAGGACGGCAGCGTCACCAATACCAACCGGCAGGTGCAGCGTGGGCGGGCGGCACTGCGCGCCCCGGGCGAGGCCAGGCCGGACTGGTGGATCACCCAGCAGCTGGCGCGGCGCATGGGGCTTGACTGGGATTACGCCGGGCCGGAGGAGATCTACGCCGAGATGCAAAAGGGCATGGATTCCCTCGACAACATCGACTGGGCGCGGCTGTCCGAGGAGAACTCGGTGACCTATCCGTGCCTGACGCCGGGGGGCGAGGGTGAGGATGTGGTGTTCGGCGAGGGCTTCCCGCGCGCCAGTGGCCGTGCCCGCTTCGTGCCGACCTGGCCCACGCCGCCGGATGAGACGCTGGATGACGACTATCCGACGGTGTTGACCACCGGCCGTCAGCTCGAACACTGGCATACCGGCTCGATGACGCGCCGCGCGGCGGTACTCGACAATCTCGAGCCGGCCGCCGTGGCCACGCTCAATCCGGTGGAGCTGGAGCGCCTGGGCATCACGCCGGGCGAGCCGCTCTCGATCACCACGCGACGTGGCCAGATCACTCTTGCCACCCGTGCCGATCCGCTGACGCCGGCCGGCATGGTCTTCGTGCCATTCTGCTACGCCGAGGCCGCCGCCAACCTGTTGACCAACCCGGCGCTTGATCCGGTGGGCAAGATTCCGGAGTTCAAGTACGCCGCCTGCCGTCTGGCCAGAGCCGAACCCGCCTCGGCGGGTGTGGATGGCTGAAGCGGACATGTGAAGTGGACATGGCAAGCGGGCTGGACCGAGCGGATAGATCGAGGCAATTGACCGCAACCGAGCCAGACGCGCCTGACGCAAATGCCTACGCCAGTGGCGTGGGCAGGCACGCAGAGGGCGCCCCGGTCTGACCAGAATGTCGGAGACAGCCCGCCGCGCATTTCGGCTATCCTCACAAGGGCTATGCTCAGAACAGAGTGGGTCAATACCAATGACAATGCCCGCCGTCAGCGAGCAAGGAGAATGACGATGATGATCGTGGAGCTGATTGATCACGAAGACTTTCGTGAGCGGCTGGTGGCGCTGGGCGTGCAGATTTCCGAGCATGCCTGCGCGGACACCTGCGCGCGCATGGCACTCAGAAAGCATGCCGAGGTGGGCGTGCCGGGCCTGCAGGAACTGGTGCGCGAGCTGGTGATGCACTCCGATATCCTGCTGCCCTCTGTGCGCCAGGCGCTGGACAAGTATCTGCTGCCGGGGCTGCGCTAGGCGCGGCACTCCTGAAAGATTGCGCGCCGCGCACTGACACTGATTGCCAGATGAACAAAAGGGCCTGTCGACTGACAGGCCCTTTTGCGTGGGGGCTCACTCGCCTCTTTTCACTGCGTGCAGTGGCTCAGGTCGATGCGTTGGCGCGGTCGTATTCGCGCTTTTCCCAGCGCAGACCGCGGAACAGCGAGAAGCACATCACCAGCAGCACCACCGTGAAGGGCAGTCCCGTGGAGATGGCGCCCGCCTGCAGCGCACTCAGTGCGGTGCTGCCACCGCCATACAGCAGGGCACAGGCGATCAGACCGCCGGCCGCTGCCCAGAAGATGCGCTGGCGCGTCGGGGCATCCTGCTTGCCACCGGCGGTGATGGAATCGATCACCAGCGAGCCGGAGTCGGAAGAGGTCACGAAGAACACCAGCACCAGCACGATGGCGACGCAGGAGGTGATGGAGGACAGCGGCAGGCTGTCGAACATCTGGAACATGGCCATCGAGGGAGTATCGATGCCCTGGGCCAGCTCGCTGCCGGCGGCTCGTGCCTCTTCCAGTGCGGTGCCGCCGAAGACGGTCATCCACACGATGGTGACCAGGGTCGGTACCACCAGCACGGCGGTGACGAATTCGCGCACGCTGCGTCCGCGCGAGATACGTGCGATGAACATGCCGACGAACGGCGACCAGGAAATCCACCAGGCCCAGTAGAAGATGGTCCAGCTATGGAACCAGCCTTCGTCGGGGCGATCGATCCAGTTGGAGAGCGGCAGCAGATATTCCAGATAGCCGGCGCTGGTGGTGCCGAGTCCGGTGATGATGTCCATGGTCGGGCCGACGATGAACAGGAACACCACCAGCAGCGCGGCCAGCATCATGTTGAGATTGGAGAGGCGTTTGACGCCGCCATCCAGACCGCGACTCACCGAGTAGATGGCCGCGAGCGTGACCGCCACGATCACGCCGACCTGACTGACCAGCCCATCGCCGATGCCGAACAGATGGTCCAGACCCGAGGCCGCCTGGGCCGCGCCCAGCCCCAGAGAGGTGGCAAGGCCGAACAGGGTGGCGAGCACCGCGACGATATCGATGATATGGCCGCTCCAGCCCCATACTCGCTCACCCAGCAAGGGGTAGAACACCGAGCGCAGCGTCAGCGGCAGGCCCTTGTTGTAGGCGAAGAAGGCCAACGACAGGCCGATCACGGCATACATGGCCCAGGGGTGAAGCCCGTAGTGGAAGACGGTGGCCGAGAGTGCCGCCGTCGCGCCTTCCGGCGTGCGCGGTGGTGCGTTCAATGGCGTGCCGGACCAGTCGGTGTAGTACGCCACTGGCTCGGCGACCCCCCAGAACATCAGGCCGGTGCCCATGCCGGCCGCGAACAGCATCGCGAACCAGGCCATCCGGCTGAATTCCGGCTTGGCGTCGCGTCCGCCCAGACGCAGGCGGCTGACCGGGTGCAGGACCAGCAGCAGGCAGAACAGGATGAAGAAGTTGCTGGAGAGCATGAACAGCCAATCACCATGGGTGATGGACCATGCCTTGGCGCCGCCCAGTGCCGACTCGGCCGACTCGGGCATCAGCAGCGTGAACAGGATGAAGCCCACGATCAGCAGCGCACTGATGGTGAAGACCGGCTTGTGGACATCCAGCCCGAGTCGCTGAACATTGTCCTGACCGATCTGGTAATCCGTCACATACGGATTCGATGACATGGAGTTACCTCGTATGTTTTCTTTCGATAGCCGCTCCTGTGGGCATCTCGAGTCAGAATGAGGGACCTTGTCCCGCCTGGTGGAAGCGTTCAGACCTTGGTCTGAAGCCTTGTGCAACATGCGCCTTTCTGCCAGTTGCAGATGACGTCGTCAAACCTTGAGCCATCCTTGTCATGCGCTGAAAGGCATTGATTGTATTAAGGTTTATGGGTTCTTGTCCGAGCCGGAAACTCATTCGGGGCGCTGTAGGCTGAACAGGCTATCCGTGCGTGCATAGTCACTGCCGGCCATGCGCCCGATGGCACGCAGCACCTCATTGTCGACATGCCGCCCATCCCAGACCGCTGCGTCGGCATGCATCACCACCACCTCGGCCAGCACCAGTGAACCGGCCAGCGGCTGATCACCGAACGAGATGATGTCGCGCAGCCGACAGCCGAAGGCGATCGGGGCGCCTTCCACGCGCGGAACCGCCAGCGGCGGCATGGCCACCTTGTTCAGGCCCGCGTGGGTGAACTCATCCTCGTCGGCCGCGAGACTGGCGCTGGTGAGATTGAGCGCCTCGCTCATCGCCTCGCCACCGATGTGAATGACGCACTCCGCCACCTGCCCGAGGTTGTTGAGGGTGTCCTTGGTCTTGCCTTCGCCATTGCGCAGCGGGCTGAAGGCGAGCACCGGCGGATTGATGCTGGCGATGGTGAAGAACGAGAAGGGCGCGAGGTTGGTGTTGCCTGCCGCATCGATGGTCGAGACCCAGGCGATCGGCCGGGGCGCGATGCTGCCCGAGAACAGGCGATAGAGGATGCCTGCGGGAAGCTGGTCGGCGGCGATGAGGGAATGCGTGGTCGAGGAGGCAGTCATGGTGAGGGTCTCATTGCAGGGCTCTGGTTGTAGGGCCGATGTTATAGAGCTGTCATCGCAGGGCTGTTGTTGTAGAGCTTTCGTCGCAGAGCTGTCATCGCAGAGCGGGCGTTGCAGAGCATGGCTCTCGACCCGCGCAGGCAGCATGTCGCACGGCGCCTGACATTGGAGAGAGTGAGGGCCCGCCAGGCCCAGAGCCCGCTAGACCGAGAGCTCGAGAATCTGCCCATCGCGGCGAGTGGCGGCCGCGCATCATCGCTGATGGGGAACGCGAATCGCGTCTGACCACAGCCCGGTGGTGCTGGTGAAGAGTGGCCTGTCTGGCCGCTGGGCGTGAAAAAGGCCCCGGGAAATTCTCCCAGATCATTGTCCCTATTTTTGGTGTGGTCAATTGTCGCAGGTCTTGACCTTTTTCGAGGATGTTGTTCCTGACGCCGCGGTCGAGTTCATTCCTTGTCTGACTCAAGTCACACAATGGGGGCGGGAAACCGGATTTTTGTGCAAAATTGGTAACCAGGTGGTTTCTGGGTTGTGTTTATTTGTGTATTTTTTATGATGGAAGGCTGGGCGTCATCTGGCAAAAAGGTGGTGAGTCCGCGTAAATGAATGGCGGAAAATGACACTCATCAGGCCATTTGGTTCGGCGTTGATCATGAGAATGGCATGCCAAGGTTGCGAAAAAGTGTCCCCTGTTGATCGGGAATGCCAGCATCATGTGAGACGCATCATGGTGCATTTACCTGTCAGGTCATGATCGATAATGATGCATGTTTTCTCGTCAATGAACGCCGGCCTCATACAAGTATCATGTCGGGAAAATGCCTCTCTCGCCCGGGTTGGGGGAGTACTTCAGCAACTTTTGAAAGGCTCATTGGCACAATTTTTGGCATTTTATTTCAAGTGGTAGCCATTTATTGGGCTTTTATTGCGCAGTATCGTGTGGCGGTAGTGGTTGCTTCGACGCCACCTGGTGCGCCGATGGCGAGGACATCTGTGGGGATGCACTGAATTGTGGCGCGACAAGGTCGTGATTCTCACGGGCATCATCAAGCAGGGCAGGGCGGCTGGCATCGCGGAGAAGGCCGGTGAATGACGAGCTGTCTGGCCCTGCAAGGCATGCACTGTCGCGACATCATTGCCGTGAGTGTCGGCTTCGCCACCCGATCCCGCTGCCTTAACCTCCCTCGAGCGTGAGAGAACTCATGCCGCTCAAGGCATGATTGGCGCGCACCGGATGGCCGAAGTCATCCGCATGTGGCCCCTGGTGCGTCATCCTGCCCCGTAGTCAGCCCCCCTGTCTTTTCTCTATCCTGTGCCCGCCTGCGGGAAATCTTCTGATTTCGTTCGAAAGATCGACGGCTTCCTGTTGGTCATTTCTTCGAACGCTGTGTTCCACATGTGGGCTCGTCATGACGCCATGGCGTGTTCCAACGAGGTCGTGAGATGAGAAAAAGCCTAATGCGGGGGGCTCTGCGGGGACTCCCTATCCTCGCGGGATTATTGATGCTGTCCGGCTGTGACGCCGTACTCTTCGATCCCAAGGGGCCTATCGGTGAATCCGAAAAGTCGCTGATCCTGACTGCTACCTACCTGATGCTCGTGGTTGTTATCCCGGTCATCTTCATGACGCTGTGGTTCGCCTGGCGCTATCGCGATACCAAGCAGAGCAAGGCGACCTACACGCCCAACTGGGCGCATTCCACCAAGATCGAGATCGTGGTCTGGGGCATTCCGTGCCTGATCATCCTCGCTCTGGGCATCCTGACCTGGAAGAGCACGCATGAGCTGGACCCGCGTGCCGAGATCGTCGACGGCGGTGAGCCGATCGAGGTGCAGGTCGTGTCCATGGACTGGAAGTGGTTGTTCATCTATCCGGAGCAGGGCATCGCGACGGTCAATGAACTGGCCATGCCGGTGGATCGTCAGGTTCGCTTCCACATCACATCCGACACGGTGATGAACTCGTTCTTCGTCCCGCAGCTCGGTAGCCAGATCTATGCAATGGCGGGGATGGAAAACCGTCTGCACCTGATCGGCAGTGAAGTGGGTACCTACGACGGTATCTCTGCCAGCTATAGCGGCGCCGGCTTCGCCGACATGCACTTCAAGGCGCATGTCATGAGCGAAGGCGACTTCGACGCCTGGATCGAGAAGGCACGCGGCAGCAGCAAGGTGCTGGATGACGCTGGTCTTGCCGCTCTCAAGGAGCCGAGCGAGGACGTTGCCCCGACCTTCTATGGTCAGGTCAAGCCGAACCTGTATGAGCAGATCATGGCGCCCTACATGGACGGCATGGAGCTGGGCATGAGCGATGATCAGATGCGCCACATGAAGAAGGGTGGAATGCATCACGACAGCGCCGAACACGGCATGTCCGATCATGACGCTTCTGGTCACGCTGAATCTGCGATGGCAACCGAGGAATAAGCAATGCTTGGAAAACTCACATTAGAGGCGATTCCGTATCACGACCCGATCATTGTGATCGTGCTCGCGGCGGTAATCCTCGGTGGTGCAGCCCTGTTCGGCTTCATCACGGTAAAGAAAAAGTGGGCCTACCTGTGGAATGAGTGGTTCACCTCTGTCGATCACAAGAAGATCGGCATGATGTACATCATCGTCGCGTTGGTGATGCTGATCCGTGGTTTCTCCGATGCGATCATGATGCGTTCCCAGCAGATGCTGGCCTCCTCCGGCGGGCACGGCTATCTGCCCCCGGATCACTACGACCAGATCTTCACCGCCCACGGCGTGATCATGATCTTCTTCGTGGCGATGCCGCTGGTCATCGGTCTGATCAACGTTGTCGTGCCGCTGCAGATCGGCGCACGTGACGTGGCCTTCCCGTTCCTGAACTCGCTCAGCTTCTGGCTGTTCGTGGTCGGCGCGCTGCTGGTCAACATCTCTCTGGGTCTGGGTGAGTTCGCCAAGACTGGCTGGCTGGCCTATCCGCCGTTGTCGGGGGCCAATTACAGTCCCGGAGTCGGGGTGGATTACTGGATCTGGTCATTGCAGATCTCCGGTGTCGGTACCCTGCTGACAGGTGTCAACTTCATCGCCACCATCCTCAAGATGCGTGCGCCGGGCATGTCCCTGATGAAAATGCCGGTCTTCACCTGGACCGCACTGTGTGCCAACGTCCTGATCGTCGCGGCCTTCCCGATTCTGACCGCTACCATCGCGATGCTGACGCTCGATCGCTACCTCGACTTCCACTTCTTCACCAATGACCTTGGTGGAAACATGATGATGTACGTCAACCTCATCTGGGCCTGGGGCCATCCTGAGGTGTACATCCTGGTGCTGCCGGTCTTCGGTGTGTTCTCCGAAGTCATCTCCACCTTCTCCAAGAAGAAGCTGTTCGGTTACACCTCGCTGGTGTGGGCGACTCTCGTCATCACCGTCCTGTCGTTCATCGTCTGGCTGCACCACTTCTTCACCATGGGTGCCGGCGCTGACGTGAACGCCTTCTTCGGTATCGCGACGATGATCATCTCGATCCCGACAGGTGTGAAGATCTTCAACTGGCTGTTCACCATGTACCGCGGTCGCGTCGAAATGACCTCTCCGGTGCTGTGGACCCTGGGCTTCATCGTCACCTTCACCATCGGTGGCATGACCGGCGTTCTGCTGGCCGTTCCGGGCGCCAACTACGTACTGCACAACTCGCTGTTCCTGATCGCTCACTTCCACAACGTCATCATCGGCGGCGTGGTCTTCGGTGCGATGGCCGGTATCACCTACTGGTTCCCGAAAGCGACCGGCTTCATGCTGTGCGAGAAGTGGGGCAAGCGTTCCTTCTGGTTCTGGATCACTGGCTTCTACCTCGCCTTCATGCCGCTGTACATCCTCGGCTTCATGGGCATGACCCGTCGTCTGCAGCACGTCGACAACCCGCTGTGGGTACCGTACCTGGTCGTCGCCTTCATCGGTGCTGTCCTGATCCTGATCGGTATCGCGTGCACCGTGATCCAGATCGCGGTCAGCATCAAGAACCGCAAGCAGCTGCAGGACACCACCGGCGATATCTGGGGCGGTCGTACCCTGGAGTGGAGCACCACTTCACCGGCACCGTTCTACAACTTCGCTCACGAGCCGCAGGTTTCCGAGCTCGACGAGTTCTGGGAAATGAAGGAACGTGGCATCGAGCAGGAGGCCAAGAAGCCTTATGCGCCGATCCACATGCCGCGCAACGCCGCTGCTGGCGTCATCATCTCCGCCTTCAGCCTGGTGTTCGGTTTCGCACTGATCTGGCACATCTGGTGGATGGCCGTGGTCGGGCTGGTCGGCATGATCGCCACCTTCATCGTGCGCTCCTTCAACTACGACATCGACTACTACGTGTCCGTCGAGGAAGTGGAGCGTGTCGAGCGTGAGGGTCGCGAGCGTCGCGCCCTGCCCAGCGCCCGCACACCTAACGACACAGTGGTTCAGGGGTAATCATGGCGAATAATGCAATGACATCTCACGATGGGGCGCATGACGCCCATGACGATCACGAGCATCACGATACCAACGGCCTGAAGGTCTTCGGTTTCTGGCTCTATCTGCTGAGCGACTGCATCCTGTTCGCGATGCTGTTCGCGGGCTACGTGGTACTGAGCCAGGCCTATGCCGGTGGCCCGACGGGCGCCGAGATCTTCGAGCTGGACTTCGTGCTGGTCGAGACCGCGCTGCTGCTGGCCTCGAGCTTCACCTACGGCCTGGCGATGCTGGGCATGAACCGCGGAGACAGCTCCGCGGTGATCAAGTGGCTGATGATCACCTTCGCCTGTGGCGCAGGCTTCATCGCGATGGAAATCTATGAGTTCCACCACCTGATCGTGAACGGCCATGGTCCGGACAAGTCCGCGTTCCTGTCTGCCTTCTTCACCCTGGTCGGCACCCACGGTCTGCACGTGACCGTCGGTCTGATCTGGATGGCGCTGCTGATCTTCCAGGTCAAGCAGAAAGGCCTGACGGAAGTGCATCGCGGTCGTCTGATGATGCTCAGCCTGTTCTGGCACTTCCTGGACGTCATCTGGATCTGCGTCTTCACCGTCGTCTATCTCACAGGAGTGATGCTATGAGCCATTCCAACAACGACCACAACGACAATCACGGCAGCGTCAAGCAGTACGTGACCGGTCTGATTCTCTCCATCATCCTGACCATCATCCCGTTCGGGATGGTGATGATGATGGACGATCCGGGTGTCGGCGTGATCTGGGCCATCTACGGTTTCGCCATCGCTCAGGTCTTCGTGCAGCTGTACTTCTTCCTGCACCTGGACGGCTCCAAGGAGCAGAGCTGGAATGTCATGGCCATGCTGTTCACCGTGGTGATCGTGGCAATCGTCGTTGGTGGTTCCATGTGGATCATGATCGAGCTGAATCAGAACATGATGCCCATCTGATAGCGTGAGCCTGATGATCAAGGACTACCTGCGTACCACCAAGCCGGGCATTATCTTCGGCAACCTGATCACCGTCAGCGGCGGCTTCTTTCTCGCTTCCGGTGGTGAGGTGGATTGGGCGCTGTTCATCGCCACCCTGGTCGGGGTGGCGTTGATCGTGGCCTCAGGCTGTGTGTTCAACAACTGCATCGATCGCGATATCGACCGCCACATGGCACGTACCCAGGGCCGTGCTCTGGTGCAGGGCGACATCTCGCTGAAGGGGGCCTTCGTCTTCGGCAGCGTGCTGGGCCTTGCAGGCTTCTGGCTTCTGGCCGCGATGACCAATCTCATGGCGATGATCGCCGTGGGGCTGGGCTTCGTGATCTACGTCGGGGCCTACAGCATGTGGCTCAAGCGTGGCTCGGTGTATGGCACCCTCATCGGCTCACTGTCCGGCGCTGCGCCGCCAGTGGTCGGCTACCTGGCCGTCACCGGTCAGGCGGACATGGGGGCGCTGCTGCTGTTGATCATCTTCAGTATGTGGCAGATGCCGCATTCCTATGCGATTGCCATGTTTCGTGTCGATGACTATCGGGCCGCCAATATTCCGGTACTCCCGGTAGCGCGAGGCATGGAGCATGCCAAGCGTGTAGTGACGGGGTACATTGCCGGCTTCATCCCGGTGTCGCTGTTGCTGACACTGTGGGGATATACCGGCATCTGGTATCTGGTAGTCGCGACCGTCACGGGCGGCTGGTGGCTGTATCTGGCCGCCTGGCGCCTCAAGGATCAGCCTGATGCCTCCTGGGCACGCAAGCTGTTCGGCTTCTCCATCATCATCGTCATGGCGCTCAGCCTGATGATGAGCCTGGACACGCAGCTGTAATCCAGCCGTAGTACCTCTCGGGTGACCCGCCTTCGGCGTGTTGCCCGGGTGAAAGCCAAAAAAACCCGCCACCGGCTTGCCGGTGGCGGGTTTTTTTCTTGCCTGTCTTTTAGTAGAAGCTCACAAACCCTCAGGCCAGCTGCAGATGCGGCTCCTGCTGTTCCTTGAGCGCTTCCTGCATGCGCTCGGCATACCAGTCGACGAAGTCGACGACACCGAACTCGAAGGTCGCCGAGTAGGGGCCGGGCTGATAGGCGCTGGAGTTGACGCCGCGCTGGTTCTCTTCCACCAGCTGACGGTCCTGATCATTGGTGGCATCCCACACCTTGCGCAGCTTCGCCAGGTCGTAGTCGACACCTTCCACCGCGTCCTTGTGCACCAGCCATTTGGTGGTCACGCGGGTCTTGAGGGGGCCGATCGGGTCGACCTGGAAGACCACGGCATGATCGCCCATGAAGTGGTTCCAGGAATTGGGCAGGTTGAGGATGCGCAGCGAGCCCATGTCGGGGCTTTGCAGGCGACCCAGCAGCTTCTTGCACGCCGGGGTGCCGTCCGTGGTCATCGAGACGGTGCCTTCCAGCAGCGGCGTGCGCGTCATGCGATTGCGGCGACCGAAGCGCACCAGCTGATAGGGCACCTTCTCGGCATCCCAGTCGGCCTGCTTCTTCGCGACCAGCGCCTTGTAGGCCTCGGTGGCACGCGGGTCATCGGTGTCATCGAATTCCTGCAGGGTGTTGAGCAGCTCCGGGTGGGAGCCATCGCAGTGATAGCACTCGCGATTGTTCTCGATCACCAGCTTCCAGTTGCCTTCCTCGATGATGGAGGAGCTGGCCGCGACCTTGACGTTCTCCATGTCGTAGGGCTTGAGGTAGAACTCCAGCGTCTTGAAGAACGGCTCGCAGTTCTCGGGCTGCTCGGCGAGGTTGATGAACAGCATGCCGCCGGCTGAGCGCACGTGGACGGGATGCAGGCCGTATTCACTGGTATCGAAGGTGGTGCCCATGTCGGAACCGGCGAACAGCAGGCGACCATCCAGCTCATAGGTCCACTTGTGATAGCCGCACACCAGCTTGGCGACCTTGCCGCGCTCGGTGCTGCACAGGCGGGACCCGCGATGGCGACAGACGTTATGGAAGGCATGGATGGCCCCGTTGTCACCGCGCACGATGATGATCGGGCTGTTGCCCACGTCCATGGTCATGAAGTTGCCCTTGAGCGGGATCTCGCTGCTGAGGCCGGCAAACAGCCACTCGCGCTCGAAGATCTCCTTCATGTCGAGATCGAACAGGCGCTGATCATTGTAGAAGGGCTGGGGCAGGGTGTAGCCGGGACTGCGGGCCTCTAGAAGCCGCGCGGCGGCCTCGCGCACAGCCTGACGCTGCTGATCCTGAGCGTGTTCCAGTAAGTCGCTCATCGCGGTGTCCTCGCACGGTCGGTAGGCGCCGGGAGCAGGGTCGCCTTGGGTTGAGTGAGTGTGCTGATCATTGTTGTTGTGAAGCCGGGACAGAGGGAACGAGTGAACAGACCATTGCCGGGCAGCACCGCGGGGCGACATCGGGGCCCCATGAGGGAGTGCCGATGCATCGCGCGGTGCGTCATTCCGTCCTGGTCGGTTCGGGTGTCGAGGGCGGCGCAGGCAGAGTGCCGCTCGCTCGACAGGATAGTCAGCGTGGAAGTTCAGGCAGCCCGCATGACGTCTGAAGGGCATTGCCACGCATGGAGCGCAGTGTGGCTGAGGTCAAGTCGCGACTTATGTCTGATGGCGACGCTCAATGATGTATTTCCGACGCCGGTCGTCTGCGCAGGGGCTTTGAGGCACAGACAGACGTAGCGATGAGGCGGGGGCAGGGCGCTGCGGGGCGTGATTGGAGTGATCGGGCATGTTTCTGTCGTGCACGGATAAATGCTTGCCGGGCACTGACTCGACAATCCTGAGCATGTCCCACCGTTGGCCGCGCACGCAGCGCAGGGTGGCCTGACACTGTCTCTTCAAGAACATGTCTCCAAGAACAACATGCCCAGCGAGGCCTTCATGAGCACCACTCTCAGCAACTTCAATCCGGTTACGACGCAGACCTGGACCAACGGTCGACATAGCGTGCGCTGCGTGAAGGTTATTCAGGAAACCTGGGACGTCCGCACCTTCTGTTTCATGGCCGAACAGCCGGTGATGTTCTTCTTCAAGCCGGGGCAGTTCGTGACCCTGGAGCTCGAGATCGATGCCCAGCAGATCATGCGCTCCTACACCATCTCCAGCTCACCGTCGGTGCCCTACAGCTTCTCGATCACCGTCAAGCGCGTGCCGGGCGGGCTGGTCTCCAACTGGCTGCACGACAACCTCAATGAAGGCGATGTGCTGGCGGTGCACGGCCCGGTCGGCAACTTCAACTGCATCGACTACCCGGCGGAGCGCATTCTGATGCTGTCCGGTGGCGTGGGCATCACGCCCTTGATGTCGATGGCGCGCTGGTACTTCGATACCAATGCCAACGTGGACATCTCCTTCGTGCACAGTGCGCGCAGCCCGCGCGACATCATCTTCTGGCGTCAGCTCGAGTTCATGGATTCCCGCGTGCCGGAGTTCAACATGCACGTCATCTGCGAGCGCTTCGAGACCGGCCAGACCTGGTCCGGCTATCGCGGCTATCTCACCGACGCGATGCTCGAGATGATCGCGCCGGACTTCATGGAGCGCGAGATCTTCTGCTGTGGCCCCACGCCCTACATGAATGCGGTCAAGCATCTGCTGCGCAGCCACGGCTTCGACATGAGCCGCTATCACGAGGAATCCTTCGGTGCCACGCCGGTCGATGTCGAGGAAGAGGCCATCGAGCAGGCCGAACAGGCCGAGGTGCTGGCCGATGAGCTGGACCGCTCCGATCTCACGCGGGTCGAGTTCTCCACCACCGGCAAGTCGGTGCAGATCGCCCCGGGCGAGACCGTCCACGCCGCCGCCGCCAAGCTCGGTCTGCATATTCCCAAGGCCTGCGGCATGGGCATCTGCGGCACCTGCCGGGTGCAGAAGGTCTCGGGCGAGGTCGAGATGGAACACAACGGCGGCATCACCGATGAAGACGTCGCCGAAGGCTTCATCCTGTCCTGCTGCAGCGTGCCCAATGGCGATGTGGTGATCGATTACTGATCCACAACCTGGCCTCCCGCCCTGCTGGCTTTCGCGAGCGATATTCACGGGCGGGCGCAGGCGCTGGATAAATGCGCTGGATAAATGCGCTGGCTAAATGAGAGGACATGTCGCATTCGCGCGGTTGGATGACGCAGTCAGTCAGCCGCGACTTCCCGGGTCCCATTAGCGTTAGGGGTACAAAAAGTACAACTAACTAATGGAGCAAGACATGACTCGGGATGTGAAGACCCCACTACGGCCATCGCTCAAGATGGCCTGCCTGCCTATCGTGGCCACCCTGGCCGTTCTTGCATTGCAACTGTTCGTGTTCGGCGAGTTCACCCCGCATGTGCCGCTGGTATGCGGTGTCGCCATCACGGCGCTGATCGGCTGGAAGCTGGGCCACGGCTGGTCGGCGATGGAAGAGGGCATGATGCGCATCGTGCGTGTCGGCCTGCCTTCCATCGCGATCCTGATTCTGGTCGGCATGACGGTCGGGGTATGGATCGCCTCCGGCAGCGTACCGATGATCATCTACTACGGGCTCAAGCTGGTCTCGCCGGAATACTTCCTGGCGGCGGCCATGCTGCTGTGCGCGGTGGTCTCGGTGGCGCTGGGCACCAGCTGGGGCACCGTGGGCACGGTGGGGCTTGCGCTGATGGGCATCGGGGCCGGCTTCGGCATTCCGCCGTGGTGGACCGCCGGTGCGGTGGTGTCCGGCGCCTTCTTCGGTGACAAGGTCTCGCCGCTGTCGGATACCACCAATCTGGCCCCTGCGGTGACGGGCGTGAATCTGTTCGCGCACATCCGCAACATGATGCCGACCACCATTCCCGCCATGCTGATCGCGCTGGTGATCTATCTGATCGCCGGCAACCTGCTCGCCGCCGGTCAGGTGCTGGATCTCGAGCGCATCACCGCCATCACCGAAGGGCTTTCCGGGCACTTCACCTTCAATCTGTGGGTACTGATGCCGCCGCTGCTGGTGATGGCGCTGGCGATCGCGCGCATGCCGGCACTCCCGGCGCTGTTCGTCGGGGTGCTGGCCGGGGCGGTCGTGGCATTCGGCGTACAGGGCGAGGCGGTCAAGGCACTGTTCGGCTATATGCAGGGCGGCTACGCCCTGAGCACCGGCGTGAGCGAGATCGACAGCCTGCTCAATCGCGGCGGCATCATGTCGATGGCCTGGGTCATCCTGCTGGTGATGATCGCACTGGCCTTCGGGGGCTTGCTGGAAATCATCGGCTGTCTGGAGGCGCTGTGTGCCGCGGTGCTGGTCAAGGTGCGCGGTATCTTCGGTCTGCAGGTCGCGGCCAGTTCCACGGCGGCGCTGACCAATGTCATCGCGGGCGACCCCTACCTCTCCATCGCTCTGCCGGGTCGCATGTACGCGCCGATCTATCGGGGTGAGGGATATTCGACGCTCAACCTGTCGCGCTCACTGGAAGAGGGCGGCACGCTGATCTCGCCGCTGATTCCCTGGAATGCCGGCGGCGCGGTGGTGGTCAGTTCGCTGGGGCTGATGGCCGGTGGCGCGGGCATGGAGGGGCTGCTTTACATTCCGCTGGCCTTCGCCTGCTGGCTGTCACCGTTGCTGGGGCTGCTCTACACCCTGCTTGGACGCTTCATCATCCGGGCCGATGATGCCGAGCGCGCCGAATGGCAAGCCAGGGGACATGCCGTGACAACGCTGGCCCAGCTGCGTCAGCAGCAGGCCGAGGGCCTGGCGGGACTGCAAGCCGCCACGCCCGAGGTGCGCTGACAGTCTGCTCGGGATGAGTACTCTAAGACTTCATGCTCAGGTTCATGAGCAAGTCGACTCGCGCAGGAAGACGGCACAAACCATCTGGAGGTGCAGACGACTTCGGGGCTACCCTTCAGATGTTGCCACGTGAATGAGCGCATGCAGTGCAGGGGGCTCTGCGGGAAGTCCCGCCAGGCCACGCCAGGGTTCGCCCTGGTGCCATAAGCACAAGGCCCCGTTGGGCTGCATGCCCTCTTCAGCTGCGGGTCGAGAGCGGAGAGCGTTCACGTCAGGTCCACGACTGCCACTCCAGTCACGGGTTTGGTCAAAAGGGCAATGATGACACAGGGGAACGGTGCGCCACCTCCAGGCCGGGAGCGGGTGCCAGCAGGACTACAAGGCTGATCGTCGCAACAGGAAGCGCCGTGCTGCTCAATATCGGGATGGTGCAATACCGTCTTCTTCACGGCACGGCAGTTTCCGCAGGAAGGTGTCACACGACCACGCAAGCTCAGGCTCGCGTGGTTTTTTTGTGCCTGTCATTCACTGCGGAAAGGCTCGGGCGGCTTCCATCGGGTCAGCCCAGTGTCGCCCCCATCGCCGCCAGCAGCATGGGCAGATAGAGGAAGGCGGCGAGCGTCGAGCAGAACACCAGCGTAGCCACGTACTCCGGCTCACGCCCGGCCTTCTGGGCGAACATGTAGTTGTAGACCGCCACCGGCATGGCCATCTGCATGGTCAACACGTGCAGTGCCAGCGGGGGCAGGTCCAGCAGGGTGCCGATCCCCCAGGCACACAGGGCGGCAAAGGGAATGCGCAGGACACTGAAGCCCACGCCCGCGGCCAGATTCTTGACGCGAATGCTGGCCAGCGACACGCCCAGGGTGATCAGCATCAGCGGCACGGTGAAGCCGGAGATCAGCTCCAGGCTGTTGGCGACGAAGCGCGGCATGTGCACATCGCAGAGCAGCATGAGGGTGGCGACGATGCTGGCCCAGATGGTCGGCGAGCGCACCACGCTGCGCAGCGGGTTGCCGCTGGTGCTGGCAAGCCAGGCGCCGAGGGTGAACTGCAGCAGCGACATGGTGACCATGATGGTGATGGCGTAGGCGAAGCCGGCCTGGCCGAAGGCGTAGAGCGAGACGGGCAGGCCCATGTTGCCGACGTTGGAGAACAGCAACGGCGCCACCGCGACCTTCCAGGGCTTGCCGATCAGGCGCGCGAAGGGCCAGCTCAGCGCCAGCAGCAGGGCCATCACGGACAGCGTCGCCAGGCCCGTGCGCAAAAAGCTCGAGTTGTCGATCTCGGCGCTGCCCAGCGCATTGAGGATCAGCGCCGGCGTGCCGATGTAGAGCACCAGCCGGGTGACGAAGGCCATCGGGTAGTCGTTGCCCAGCCTGACCCAGAAGAAGCCGATGGCGGCGCCACACAGTACCGGTGCCATCACCGCCAGCAATTCCATCAGCATATTCTCAACTCCCTTCACCAGGCGCGCGCTTGCATGGATCAGTCGTCATTCGGCGCCTGATCGCACGATATCGGTGTCTAGCATACCTGCCCGCAGGGGCTTCGGTGTAGCGCCAGTGGCGGGCAGCCACTATTCGCAGCAGCTCTGCGCGGGCCGTCGAGATGTCGCTTTTGCCTGCCGATGTCGCATTCGCGCTGCGGGGTGACGCTGACAAGCAGTTTGCCGCAGGGGGGCAGGGCTAGTATCGGGTCAAGACAGCCACTCAAGGCCTTGGCGCCGGCTGACTCGACAGGATTTGAGCGAACAGACGATCACTGATCACCCTTCATCGAACCATTCCAACAACAACGATCCGCTTACCGGAGGCGCGCAATGTCTCAGCAACATGGCTACACCCGTGATGACCGACTGGCCAGACTCGACCCTGCACTGGCCGAGGCCATCCTCGAAGAGACAGCGCGTCAGGAAGCGCATATCGAGCTGATCGCCTCCGAGAACTATGCAAGCCCGCTGGTGATGGAGGCTCAGGGCAGCCAGCTGACCAACAAGTACGCCGAAGGCTATCCCGGCAAGCGCTACTACGGCGGCTGCGAATTCGTCGACAAGGTCGAGACACTGGCCATCGAGCGCGCCTGTGCGCTGTTCGGCTGTGACTACGCCAACGTGCAGCCGCACTCCGGCGCCCAGGCCAACGCGGCCGTGTTCATGGCACTCGTCTCGCCGGGTGACACCATCCTCGGCATGAGCCTGGCGCATGGCGGTCACCTGACCCACGGCGCGGCGCCCAACTTCTCCGGCAAGCACTACAACGCCATCCAGTACGGCCTGACCGAAAGCGGCGAGCTGGACTACGAGGAGATGGAGCGTCTGGCGCGTGAGCACAAGCCTAAGATGATCATCGCCGGCTTCTCCGCCTACTCGCGGGTGGTCAACTGGCGTCGCTTCCGCGATATCGCCGACGAGATCGGCGCCTGGCTGATGGTCGACATGGCCCACGTGGCCGGTCTGGTCGCGGCGGGTCACTACCCAAGCCCGCTGCCCTACGCCCATGTCGTCACCACCACCACGCACAAGACGCTGCGCGGCCCGCGCGGTGGCCTGATTCTCTCCGCCACCGGTGATGAAGCGCTGCACAAGAAGCTCAATGGCGCCGTCTTCCCCGGCCAGCAGGGCGGCCCGCTGATGCACGTCATCGCCGCCAAGGCCGCGGCCTTCAAGGAAGCGATGAGCCAGGACTTCGTCAGCTATCAGGCCCGCGTGATCGCCAATGCCCGCGTGATGGCCGAGGTCTTCATGGCGCGCGGCTATGACGTGGTCTCCGGCGGTACCGATGACCACCTGTTCCTCGTCTCGCTGATCCGCCAAGGCGTGACCGGCAAGGACGCGGATGCCTCACTGGGCCGCGCCCACATCACCGTCAACAAGAACAGCGTGCCGAATGACCCGCAGAGCCCCTTCGTGACATCCGGGCTGCGCATCGGCACCCCGGCCGCCACCACGCGCGGCTTCGGCGAAGCGGAATGCGAGGCACTGGCCGGCTGGATCTGTGATCTGCTCGATGCGCTGTCCACCGGCGAGAGCGCCAAGGTGGAAGCCGAGGTGCGCGGCAAGGTCGAGGAAGTCTGTGCCCGCTTCCCGGTCTACGCATCGAACAGCGTGACCGACCCCGCCGCGCTTGCCTGAACAAGGCGCTGGCGAGAGACAACGATAACAACGACACATGCCGCAAGCGCAGAGACATCACTCGGGTGACAACAACAGACATCACTCGGTCGAGAGCACCGGACAGCGCTTGCGGTGGCAAAGATGTGAGGAGGGTGGCAAATGCAGCGTTACTCGGGATTCGGGCTGGTCAAGCATGCGCTCAGCCACCATGAGAACTGGCAGAAGGTCTGGCGTAGCCCAGAACCCAAGAAGGAATACGACGTCGTCATCGTCGGTGGCGGCGGGCATGGTCTGGCCACGGCCTACTACCTGGCCAAGGAGCACGGCATCACCAATGTCGCGGTGATCGAGAAGGGCTGGTTGGGCGGCGGCAACACCGCGCGCAACACCACCCTGGTGCGCTCCAACTATCTGTGGGACGAGGCGGCGGCGCTCTACGAGCACTCCATGAAGCTGTGGGAAGGCCTGTCCCAGGATCTCAACTACAACGTGATGTTCTCCCAGCGTGGCGTGCTCAACCTGGGCCACACCCTGCAGGACATGCGTGACATCCAGCGCCGCGTGAATGCCAACCGTCTGCAGGGCATCGATGGCGAGGTGCTGGACGCCCAGCAGGTGCAGGAACTGGTACCGGCGATGGACTGCTCGAGCCGCGCACGCTACCCGATTCTCGGCGCCTCCTGGCAGCCGCGCGGTGGCGTGGCGCGTCACGACGCCGTGGCCTGGGGCTTCGCGCGCGGTGCCGACAGTCTCGGCGTCGACCTGATCCAGCAGACCGAGGTCACCGGCTTCCGCAAGCAGGATGGCGCCATCGTCGGGGTGGAAACCTCGCGCGGCTTCATCGGTGCCAAGCGTGTCGGCGTGGTCACCGCCGGCAACTCCGGCGTGATGGCCGAGAAGGCCGGCTTCCGCCTGCCGCTGGAATCCCACCCGCTGCAGGCGCTGGTCTCCGAGCCGCTCAAGCCGATTCTCGATACCGTGGTGATGTCCAACCACGTCCACGGCTATGTCAGCCAGTCGGACAAGGGCGACCTGGTCATCGGTGCCGGCATCGACGGCTACGTGGGTTACGGCCAGCGTGGCAGCTACCCGACCATCGAGCACACCCTGCAGGCCATCGTCGAGATGTTCCCGATCTTCTCGCGGGTACGCATGAACCGTCAGTGGGGCGGCATCGTCGACACCTGCCCGGACGCCTGCCCGATCATTTCCAAGACGCCCGTGAAGGGGCTCTATTTCAACTGCGGTTGGGGTACCGGTGGCTTCAAGGCCACGCCGGGTTCCGGCAACGTCTTTGCCTGGACACTGGCCAAGGGGCGCACCCATCCGCTGGCAGAACCCTTCTCCTATGACCGTTTCAACACGGGCAAGCTGATCGACGAACACGGCGCCGCTGGCGTCGCGCACTGAACCTGCCGTCAGGAGACGACCGACCATGATGCATATCTTCTGTCCCTACTGCGGCGAGCTGCGCGAGGAAGAGGAATTCCACGTCAAGGGCCAGGCGCATATCGAGCGCCCGAAGGACCCCGAAGCCTGCTCCGATGCCGAGTGGGGGGATTATCTGTTCTTCCGCAACAACCCGCGTGGCGTCCACCACGAGCTGTGGATTCACGCCGTGGGCTGTCGCAAGTATTTCAACATCACCCGCCACACCGTGACTTACGAGATTCTCGAGACCTATCGCATGGGCGAGCAGCCCACCATCACCGGTGAGACGAAAGCCGATCCGACCACGCAAGCCAAGGGGGTGAGCGCATGAGCCAGCAAGACAACCAGACCGCCGCTGCCCCGCGCCGTCTCGCCTCGGGTGGACGCATCGACCGCGCCACGCCGCTGGCCTTCACCTTCAATGGCAAGCGCTATCAGGGCCTGGCAGGCGATACCCTCGCCTCGGCACTGATGGCCAACGGCCTCGATGTGCTCAACGCCAGCTTCAAGTATGCGCGTCCGCGCGGCCTGGTCGCCGCCGGTGCCGAAGAGCCCAATGCCATCCTGCAGCTGGGCAGCACCGAAGCGGGTCAGGTGCCCAACGTGCGTGCTACCCAGCAGGCGCTCTACGACGGCCTGGAAGCCCACGCCGTCAGCGGCTGGGTCAAGGCGCAGAAGGACCTGATGAGCCGCTTCCTGCCGCAGGTCGGCAAGCTGGGCGGCAAGTTCATGCCGCCGGGCTTCTACTACAAGACCTTCATGGCGCCGGCCTCGCTGTGGATGACCTACGAGAAGTACATCCGCAAGGCTGCCGGTCTCGGGCGTTCTCCGCTCGAGGAGGACCCGGACATCTATGATCACCTGCATCAGCACACCGATGTGCTGGTGATCGGCTCCGGCCCGGCAGGCCTGATGGCGGCGCTGGTCGCGGCCCGCAGCGGCGCGCGCGTCATCCTGTGTGATGAGCAGGAAGAGCTGGGTGGCTCGCTGCTCTCCATGTCGGCGGACTGCCTCGATCAGACCCTGGACGGCAAGCCTGCCATCGAATGGCGTGACGCGGTGCTTGCGGAACTCGAAGCCTGTGAGGATGTGCAGTTGCTGCCGCGCACCACCGCCAATGGCTACCACGATCATAACTTCGTGACCCTGCACGAGCGCCGTACCGAGCATCAGGCCGATCTCGCGCCCTTGAATGCCCGTGGTGCGCGTCAGGCACGCTCCCGCCTGCACCGCGTGCGTGCCCATCGCGTCATCATGGCCACCGGCGCCCATGAGCGGCCGCTGGTCTACAGCCACAACGATGTGCCGGGCAACCTGCTGGCCGGTGCCGTCACCACCTATCTGACCCGTTACGGCGTCGCCGCCGGTGACAAGCTGGTGCTGTCGGTCAACAACGACCACGCCTATCGCGCGGCGCTTGCCTGGGCGGCGGCCGGTCGTGAAGTGGTCGCGATCGCCGATGCGCGTCCGACGCCATCCGGCGTGATGGTCGAGGCGGCGCGTGCCGCGGGCATCCGCATCATCGCCGGCGCCGCCGTGATCGAAGCCAAGGGCGAACGCCGCGTGACAGGCGCGCGCATTGCGGCCATCGATATCGATTCCTTCAGCGTGACGGGGGCAGTGGAAGAGCTCGCCTGCGACACCATCGCAAGCTCCGGCGGCTACAGCCCGGTGGTTCACCTGGCGGCGCACACCGGTGCGCGTCCGGTATGGAGCGACGAGATCCACGGCTTCCTGCCCGCGCTGGGCGCACCGATGCTCAAGGGCTTCGATGCCTGCGGCGCCGCCAATGGCAGCTTCGCGCTGGAAGATGTGCTGGTCGCGGCTTACGCCAGCGGTGTCGCCGCGGTGGAAGCCTGCGAGTTCGAGACCGCCCAGGCCGAGGTGCCTGCGGTCTCCGAGCTTGCGGAAACGCCGATGCTGCCGCTCTATCAGGTGCCGCATGACAAGCCCACCGCACGCGCGCCCAAGCAGTTCGTCGATCTGCAGAACGACGTCACCGCCGCCGGTATCGAACTCGCCACCCGCGAAGGCTTCGAGTCCATCGAGCACGTCAAGCGCTACACCGCGATGGGCTTCGGCACCGATCAGGGCAAGCTGGGCAACATCAACGGCATGGCGGTCGCCGCGCGCTGTCTGGGGCAGACCATCCCCGACACCGGTACCACCGTGTTCCGCCCCAACTACACGCCGGTGACCTTCGGTGCCATCGTCGGTCGTCACTGCAACGAGCTGTTCGATCCGATCCGCTACACCGCGATGCACGAATGGCACGTAGCGCAGGGCGCCAAGTTCGAGGATGTCGGCCAGTGGAAGCGTCCCTGGTACTACCCGCAGGGCAGTGAGGACATGCATGCCGCGGTCGAGCGCGAGTGTCTGGCGGTGCGCGAGAAGGTCGGCGTGCTGGACGCCTCGACCCTGGGCAAGATTGACATCACCGGTCGCGATGCGCGCGAATTCCTCAACCGCATCTACACCAACGCCTGGGCCAAGCTGGGCGTCGGCAAGGCGCGTTACGGCCTGATGTGTCACGACGACGGCATGGTGATGGACGACGGTGTCACCACCTGTCTGGCCGAAGACCACTTCCTGATGACCACCACCACCGGTGGCGCGGCCTCGATCCTGGAATGGCTGGAGCTGTGGCACCAGACCGAATGGCCGGAACTGGACGTGCAGATGACCAGCGTCACCGATCACTGGGCGACCCTGACCGTCACCGGCCCCGAGGCGCGTGCGCTGGTCGGCGAACTGACCGACATCGACCTCGATCGCGACAGCTTCAAGTTCATGGAAGTGCGTGAAGGGCTGATCGCCGACATTCCCGGGCGCATCTTCCGCATCTCCTTCACCGGCGAGCTGTCCTACGAGCTCAACGTGCCGGCCAACTACGGGCTGCATGTCTGGAAGCGCCTGTTCGAATGCGGCAAGAAGTACGGCCTCACGCCCTACGGCACCGAAACCATGCACGTGCTGCGCGCCGAGAAGGGCTTCATCATCGTCGGTCAGGACACCGATGGCTCGATCACCCCGGAAGATCTCGGCATGCAGTGGTGTGTCGGCTACAACAAGCCGTATTCCTGGATCGGCAAGCGTGCGCTGTCGCGTCCGGATACCCGCCGCGACGACCGCAAGCAGATGGTCGGCCTGATTCCGACGCGCAAGAAGGCCGGCGATGAGCGCATCGTGCTGCCGGAAGGCTCGCAGATCGTCTTCGACCCCGATCACGCCATCCCGATGCCAATGGTCGGCCACGTGACCTCCAGCTACTACAGCCCGACGCTGGGACATGGCTTCGCGCTGGCGGTGGTCAAGGGCGGTGCCAAGCGCATCGGCGAGACGGTGTTCCTGCCGCAGGCCGATGGTACGACGCTGGAAGCCGAAATCACCTCACCGGTGTTCTACGACAAGAAAGGGGAGCGCCAGCATGTCTGATGCCACCACACTCGACCCGCAAGCGGGTGCCGCCGTCGATGCGCAGCCGCAGGACATGACTAGTTCCCAGACGTCGGTGATCGACCAGCGCCCGACGCCCGAGGTCCACGCTCAGTGCGCCCGTTCGCCGTTGGCGCATCTGTTCACGGCCCGCGATGACGGCGATGCCGGCGTCGTGCTGCAGGAGAAGGCGTTTCTCGGTCACCTGACGCTGCGCGGTGACCCCGCGCAGCCGGGCTTCGCCGAGGGTGTCGAGGCGGCGCTGGGTCTGGCGCTGCCGTTGACGCCGGCGACCCTCCATCAGAATGAGGGGGGGCGCTCGATCCAGTGGCTGTCACCGGATGAGTGGCTGATCCTGGTGCCCGGCGAGGAAGCCTTCACTGTCGAGAAGGCGCTGCATGAGGCGTTGGCCGGTCGCTATCAGGTGGTCAACGTCAGCGGTGGTCAGACCGTCATCTCGCTGAGTGGCGACCAGGCGCGTCAGGTGCTGATGAAGTCGACGCCCACCGATGTGCACCCGCGTGCCTTCCCGGTCGGACGTGGCGTGCCGGCGGTGTTCGCCAAGGCGACACTGGTGCTGCGCCGCGTCAGCGAGAGCGAATTCGAGCTGGTGGTGCGCAGAAGCTTCGCCGATTACCTCGGCCGCTGGCTGCTGGATGCCAGCGAGGAATTCGGGGTCTGCATCAAGGGCTGATTCTGCGTCTGGAGAGAGAGGTCTGCGTCTGGAGAGATCTGCGTCTGGAGAGAGGTCTGTCACAGGCGCACGCCATGACCTGAATCGACTGCCAGGGGCCTTGCCCGGGCCAGGAGGCGGGCTTCAGAAATACTGAAGCCCGCCTCAATAATATTGGTTTGTCGCGCAGGGCCTCGGATGCAACCCTGACGTTGCTGCTTCCAACAATAGATAATCCTTACATGACAGGCACCTACGTATGCGTGATACCTGGATTCTGACCGCCCAATGTCCCAGCCGCATCGGCACGGTGGACGTCGTGACACGCTACCTGCGCGAGCAGGGCTGCTATATCACCGAGCTCAATTCCTTCGATGACCGCCTGTCGGGGCGCTTCTTCATCCGGGCCGAATTTCGTCCGCAGACCGAGGCCGGTGCCCTCGATGATGGCTTCGATGCCGCGAGTTTCGAGCAGGGCCTGGGCACGCGTGCCGCCGACTTCGAGATGGACGTCAGCCTGAGTGCGCCGGATGAGCGCATGAAGGTGGTCATCATGGTCTCGCGCTCGGACCACTGCCTGAACGACCTGCTCTACCGGCATCGCATCGGCCAGCTGCCGATGGACATCACCGCCGTCATCTCCAACCATCCGGACATGGCACCGCTGGCCGAGTGGCATGGCCTGCCGTATCACCACCTGCCGATCACCGCCGAGACCAAGGCCGAGCAGGAGGCCAGGGTATGGCAGATCGTGCAGGACACCGGGGCTGAGCTGGTGATTCTGGCGCGCTACATGCAGGTGCTGTCGAGCGACATGTGCGAGAAGCTCTCGGGGCGGGCGATCAACATCCACCACTCGCTGCTGCCGGGCTTCAAGGGCGCGCGCCCCTATCACCAGGCCTACGAGAAGGGCGTCAAGCTGGTTGGTGCCACCGCGCACTACATCAATGATGATCTCGATGAAGGGCCGATCATCACCCAGGGCGTCGAGACGGTGGATCACGCCCACTATCCCGAAGATCTGATCGCCAAGGGCCGTGATATCGAGTGCCTGACCCTGTCGCGCGGCGTGCGTTATCACCTCGAGCGTCGTGTCTTCCTGCATGACAAGCGCACGGTGGTGTTCGGCAACTGAGCCCGGGCTGCGTCCGTCAGCTCACTCTGTTGTTCATGAACCTCACAGACTCCACCAATGACGAAGCCCGCGACCTTTCGGTGGCGGGCTTCGTCGTTTGTGCGTGTGCGTATGCGCGTCAGCTTCTGCGCAGGCTCCACAGGAAGTAGCTGCCGCCGATCAGCGAGGCCATCAGGCCGGCGGGAATCTCGTAGGGCGACAGCAGCTGGCGGCCCAGCCAGTCGGCCAGCACCATCAACAGCGCGCCGCACAGCACCGCGCCGAGCATGTGCTCGCGGGCGCGGCTCAGGCCCAGCAGGCGCGCCAGATGCGGGGCCAGCAGGCCGACGAAGGACAGCGGGCCGACGATCAGGGTCGCCAGCGCGGTCAGCACCGCCACCGCACCCAACAGCACCAGGCGGGCGCGGGTCACGCCGATGCCCAGCGCACTGGCGCTCGCCATGCCCAGCGGCAGGATATCCAGCCAGCGCGCCAGCGGACGCACCAGCAGGACCGCGATGACCGCCAGCGCGAGCACGCCGACCGCCGCGGAGAGACCCACGTAATAGGTGGAGCCGGACAGCCAGGCCAGAATCTGCTGACCGCGCGGGTCGCCATCGGCGAGGATGATGCCGCGCACCGCATCGTAGAGCGCCGTGATCGCCACCCCGCACAGCAGCACGCGTTCGGGAATGAAGCCACTGCGATGATTGAGCACCACCAGTAGTGCCAGACAGGCCAGCGCCCCGCAGATGCCTGCGCCCAGCAGGGTCAGTTGCCCCGGCGCCGGGACCAGCAGCAGCGTCAGCATCAGGGCGATGGCGGTACCGCCGCTGATGCCGAGAATCTCGGGGCTGGCCATCGGGTTGCTGGTCAGGCGCTGCAACAGGGTGCCGGCCAGGGCCAGCAGCACGCCGGCGCCTGCCGCCGCCAGTACTCGTGGCAGGCGGAAGTCCAGCACGCTGGTCTGGCCGGTCAGCAACTGTTCGAGCATGTCACTGCCCAGGGTCCAGCCATCGGCGCCATTGCCGACCAGCAGTGCCAGCATCAGGGCCACGCAGACCCCGGCCAGCAGCCAGCCGAGCAGGCGGTCGGGGCGGGGGTGACGATGCGTCAGTGACATGCCGTGATGACTGGCGGGGCCAGCCCCCTGCGCCATCTTGAGGCGCGGAATCAGCCACAGCAGCAGCGGCGCGCCGAGGGCCGCCGTCATCGCGCCGGTCGGAATCAGGTTGGGCAGCAGGCCATCGAGGCTGGCGACCACCTGGTCCGTCACCGCCAGCAGCAGCGCCCCGAACAATGGTGCCCATAGCAGGCGCTGGCCCAGGCGGCGCGCCCCCATCAGACGCACACAGGCCGGCGCGGCCAGACCGATGAAGCCGATGATGCCCAGCACGCTGACCACGCAGGCGCTGAGAAATACCGCCAGTCCCAGACTCATCAGGCGCAGCTTGCGCAGCGAGACGCCCAGGCTTCTGGCGTTGGCCTCGTCGAGATCCAGCACCGCCAGCGGGCGCATCAGCACCAGCGCCAGCAACATGCCCGGCAGCAGGCGGGTGAGCAGCGTGATCACGCCATCCCAGCTGTTCTGGGCCAGCGAGCCTGCGCCCCATACCAGGGTGCCGTGCAGAGCCTCCTGATTGAACAGCAACAGCACCATGCCCAACGCGCCGATATAGAGGTTGACCACCAGCCCTGCCAGCACCACCACGGTCGGCGACATGCCTCGCGCCCAGGCCAGCGCGAACACCAGCCCCATGGCGGCCAGGCCGCCGGCCAGCGCGACCCATTCACGGCCCAGCTGGAAGCCGTCATCCCCCATGCCGGCTGAGACGCCCGTGCCAGCCATCAGCGCCGGGGCGAACAGCGTCGCCAGCATCATCGCCAGACTCGCGCCACTGGCGACGCCGAGGGTGGTGGGCGCGGCCAGTGGATTGCGCAGCACCTGCTGCATCAGCACGCCGGCCATGCCCAGCGCGCCACCGGCCAGCAGCGCGCAGACCAGACGCGGCCACCAGCTGACATGCGCCACCAGCTGCGCAGAAAGCAGTGCACTGTCTGCCTGGCCGAGACTGGCCGTAGCGCTGAAGTCGGGCGAGGCCCACAGTGCGGTCAGGCCCTGCATCAGGCTCAGGCCTTCACGGTTGAGCGCGAGGCTGCCCAGCACCACCAGGGCCAGGGCCAACAGGCTGCAGGCCCGGCCCGGCGTGAGGTGCAGCGGGCGATGGTTTGATGCGGGGCGAGTGCTCATGGCCTGCTCAGTGGTTGCCATCGGTGGTCTCCCCCTCAAGTGTCGCCTCATCATCAATCAGATGGCTGGCGAGCAGTGCGGCGAAACGATTGGCCGAGGGCAGGGCGCCGAAGCTCCAGACCGGCGGCAGGAACAGCGGCGCCGAGGCCTGGCTGTTCTCGCGCACGCCGGGCATTGCCTGCCACAGACCGTTATGTGCCAGTGCCTGGTGTCCGCCGGGCGGCAACGGTTCCACCACCACCATGCGCCCCTTTAGCGTCACCAGCTTCTCGAGACTGACGGTGGCGAAGCCCCAGGCGTTGGTGTCCCCTTGCCAGGCGTTGTCGATGCCCATGCGCTCGATCACGGCCTGGAACAGGCTGTTGTCGCCGAAGATGCGCACATGGCGATCATCCATGAATTGCACCATCAACAGCGGCAGGGGCGATTGACCCTTGCGTGCCGCCTGCTGGCGCAGCGCGGCGTTGTAACCCGCCAGGCGAGCGGTGCTCAGGCGAATCAGCTGTTCGGCCTGGGGCTCGCGCTGCGTCAGCTTGCCCAGCTGGCGGGTCGCCTTGACCAGTGTCTGCCAGGTATCGGCGTCCGGGGTATAGATGGCGATGCTGGTGACCGGCGCGATGGCCGACAGGCGCGGCGCGAGGCTGGACAGCATCGGGCTGATCAGGATGTCGGCGGGGGCGAGGGCGGCCAGCTGCTCCAGGTTCGGCTGGGTGCGCAGGCCGAGGTCCCGCGTGCCCTGCGGTAGCGCCGGTTGGTTCACCCAGCTTGCGTAGGTCGCGACCTGGCCCACGCCCATGGCGCGCACTCCGATTCCGGTCAGGGTCTCGGCCAGGGTCCAGTCCAGTGCCACGATGGGGCGATCGACGAAGCCGGCCGGTGGCCGAGCTGCCTCATCCGTTGCGGCAGCGCTGGCGGACCCCACCGCCAGCAGGCTCAGACTGATCAGTGCCAACAGCCACTTCATAGCGGCACCGCGATCTGCTGCTGGCTCTGCGGCGGGGTGATCACCTGCATCTCGACGCCGTAGATATCCTTGAGCGTGACGGGGTTCATCATCGCGTCGGGCGCGCCTTCAGCCAGCACCTGGCCGCCGTGCAGCGCCACCAGGCGATCGCAGTAACGCGCCGCCAGATTGATGTCGTGCAGCACGATGATGATGCCCAGCCCCAGGGTGTGGCTCAGGTGCGAGACCAGCTCCATCACCTCGATCTGATGGGCGATATCCAGCGCCGCCAGCGGTTCATCCAGCAGCAGATAGCGGCTGCCCTGGGCCAGCAGCATGGCCAGCCACACGCGCTGACGTTCGCCACCGGAGAGGGTATCGACCTGCTGTTCGGCGAAGGCTTCGGTGTGGGTCAGCGCGATGGCGCGCTCGATGGCTTCTTCATCCTTGGGGCCGGGACGGCCGAGCAGGCCGTGCCACGGATAACGGCCGAAGGCGACCAGCTCGCGGCCGGTCAGCGCTTCGGCCGCCGGCAGATGCTGCGGCAGGTAGGCCACTGCCCGCGCGAATTCCCGACTGCCGAACTGCGAGAGCGGGCGATCGTCCAGCGCCAGCTTGCCACTGGTCGGCGTGTTCTGACGCGCCAGCAGCTTGAGCAGTGTCGACTTGCCGGAGCCATTGTGGCCAATCAGGCCATGCACCTGGCCGGGGGCGAAATCGAGAGACTGCGTCTTGAGCAGGCAGCGCTCGCCGAGGTCAAAGCGCAGGTGGTCGAGAGTGAACATGAAAGCATCGTCATCCGTGGTCAGGGCGTCAGGCTAGGGCGTCAGGCTAAGGGCGATTCATTCTGGGCGACATGACGCGGAGACGTTCGCCCATCCGTGCTCCGCGGGGCCATCAGTGCTGATCGCCTCTTGTTGTCGGGATGTCAGCACGCCGGCTTCGTCGTCGCGCCTTGCCGGGCGCGGCTGACGTTTGGCGCACGGCTGGCGGCGAATCCGCGGTGTCCTGCTGGCAGGCGGCGCAGTCGCGGCTGACTTCATTGCGATAACAGCCCGCCGCGGCCAGTCGCATCTCGCAGTGCTGCTGCGCCTGGGTGACGTAGCGGCCCGCCATGCGCTCGGACACGCCGAGTCGCTCGCCGATCTCACGCTTGGTCAGGCCCTCGAGGCGATACCAGGTCAGGGCGAGGCGAAAATGGCCCGCCAGCTCGGAGAGTGCCGCATCGACGACCTGCAGCTTCTGGCGGCGCGCCAGGCTCCTCTCCGGGTCCAGATGGGCGGCCGCCACGCGCTCATCGCCCTCGGACACCGATTCGAATTCCGGTGCGCGGGACTGGTGGCGGTGATGATCGATGATCAGATTGCGAGCGATGCGAAACAGCCAGGCGCGCGGGTTGGCAGGCCAGTCGCCGGTCAGGCGCAGGCGCAGATAGACCTCATGGCTGATGTCTTCCGCCAGCTCATGCGAGCCCAGCTGGCGCACCAGAAAGCCGGTCAGTTCGTGACGATGCTCGGCAAACAGCTGGTCCAGCGAGTGGCGGTATTGCTGTGCAGCACAAGCCTGCAGCTCAGCGGGCGATTCAGCTTCTGGCCCGTGTGCGTCAGGCGTTCGCTCATCCGTGTCGCGATGAGGCCGAACTGGGGGCTTGGCGTGAGAGGACATCCACGGCTCGCAATGAGATCTGTCGTGATGGGAGGGTAATGGTATTGTTGTTACGAATCATTATCAATGATTGTGTGTCAGGCACGCCAAGGACCGCCCCCGTGCATGACGAGGGCGGTCCCGGTGCTGCTTGGTCGTAGTTAGCTGGCCGTAGTTAGCTGGCCGTAGTTAGCTGGTCGTAGTTAGCTGGTCGTAGTTAGCTGGTCTTGGCTGACGGGTCTTGGCTGACGGGTCTTGGCTGACGGGTCATGGCGATCACCAGGTCATCGCGACCTGGTGATCGCCAAGTGTCACCGCTCAGCGGCGGGCGAAGGCCGCGATGGGGTTATCCAGCTCGCCCTTGAGCTGCAGGGCGCCGGACGGATCGGTGAGATCGACCATCTGCTGGTTGTTGCGCAGCTGCAGGCGGTTGAGGCACGACAGCGTGAAGCGCGGTGCGAACAGATCATGACGCGCGAACTTGTCGGCCATCTCCGGGTGGGCATCCTGATAGTCATGGATGCAGGCCGCGACGCGAGACCAGAAGGCCTCCTCCGTCATCACCTGCTCGCGCACCAGCAGCGGTACCGCGAAGCGGAAGATGCAGTCGAAGACATCGGTGAGCAGCGACAGGATGCGGATCGGTTCCGGCACCTCGACCACCAGACGCTCGACCCCTGCCGGCAGTTCGAGAGCACGCGTCTCCTCGGTGGCGAACAGCGCCGCTTCCTCGGCGATGTCCTTCATCAGCGCACCACATGGCACGCCATCGCGCAGACGCATGATCAGGTTCTCGCCGTGTGGCATGAACACCAGGTCGTGCTTGAAGTAGCAGTGCAGCAGCGGCGTCATGTAAGCCGTCAGCCACTTGTCGATCCACGCTTCGGCGCCGATGCCGGAACGCTCGATCAGCGCCGGCAGCAAGGCCTTCTCATCGTTGTCGACATGCAGCAGCGCGGCCATGGTCATCAGGCGCTCGCCCTCGTCCTTGACGTCTTCCGGGCTCTCGCGCCACAGGCTGGCCAGCATCTTGCGATAGCCGACGGCCGCAGGGTCCGCGTCTTCCAGCACATCATCGCGATAGCCGATGGCCGCGACTTCACGCAGCAGGCGGAAGCCCCACTTCTCGAAGGACGGGTCCGAATCGATCAGGCCCTGCAGCCACTGATTGATGACCGGAGTGGCACGCATGTAATAGGGCGACAGGCCGCGCATGAAGCCCATGTTGAGGATCGACAGCGCCACCTTCACGTAGCGACGGTTCGGCTGATTGCGGTTGTAGAGCGTGCGGATCGACTGCTGCGCCTGATAGCGGTCCTCCCCCAGGCCGAGACAGACGATGTGCTGGCTGGCGATCTCGGCGGCGAAGGTGATCGCCAGCTTGTGGCTCCACTGCCACGGGTGCACCGGCATCATCAGGTAGTCGGAGGGCGCAAGGCCCTTCTCGGTCAACTGCTGTTCCAGGCGTGCCAGCTCGGCTTCACCCAGCTCTTCCTCGAGCAGACGGCGCGGATCGAGACCATCCACGGCCGAGTAATGGGCGTTGTCGCGATGCACGGCGATCCACACCAGCGAGAACGGCTGCGCGGCTTCCGGCGCGTAGGCGCGATAGTCCAGCGCATCGAAGCCCATGCGGCCATTGTTGGCGACGAAGCACGGGTGGCCTTCGCTCATCGCCGATTCCAGGGTCTGGAAGGAGGCACCTGCCAGCACGCGGGCGGACTGATTCTCGCGCACGGCGCGCTGCATCTTCCATGCGCTGGAGGCGAGCGTGGCGCTGACCTCCTCGAGATAGACCGGCAGCAGACGCGGCGGAATCTCCAGCACGTCGTTGAGTTCCAGAATCAGCTCACGCGCGTCCAGCGGCAGGGCGTTGCCGTCGGCATCCAGACGCTGGATGGAGGCGGCATCGATCAGCCAGTGATCGAGCTGGAAACGGCGCGCCACGAAGCGATATTCCGCCGCGCGGCGGCTGACCGGCGGCGTGTCGCTGACCTGCGCTGCCAGCGGCAGGCGGAAGTGATGCCAGTTGTCATGGCTCTGGCAGGCGGTGCGGGTGCCGCAGTCATCGGCGCATTGCGGGTGGATCAGACGCTCGTGGCTGAACTCGGCCAGTGCCTTGCGCACCAGCAGGCGATTGGCCTGCTGCCAGTCCGGGCCGGTGAGATGCTGGCTGGCCGCGGCCGGGTTGGCGGTCACGCCGCTGTCCAGACGCGGGCTGCGAGTGGCCAGGGCGGCGCGGAAGTCCTGCGGGGTGCAGAAGCACAGGCGCGCCGGCTTGCCGTCGAGATCCAGCGGGCCATGATCGACGAAGCCCACCGCGGAATTCAGCGGGTGAATGGCGCGATTGCGGCTGTCCGGCTCCACCACCACACGGGACACGGGACGGACTGCATCTTTCCCTTCATCGGCATGCTCATCGCGGAACTGGCCGGCGAAGATCATCGCCATGATCGATTCGATCACCGCCCGCGAGAAGCCGCTGATGGGGGCCTGGTCCTCGCTGCGCGGCGCGACGAGGAAGTGCATGCCGAAGTCGCCGGGCTGCACACTGTAATGCTTGCCGAGCGGGTCGTGCGCCGGGTCATAGAGTTCGACCAGAAAGGCCGGCTGGTCGTTGTAGAAACCGACCCAGCCCTGGGCGTGCTGGCTGTCTTCCAGGCCCTGGTAGAAGTCGTACTTGGTGGTGATTAGGTCATCACTCATGCCCCAGAAGCTGGCGCGATCACCGCTGGTCCACTCATCCACCATCGCCATGTCGGCGGCAAGGTCGAGCGGGCGCAGCGCGAATTCGGCGCGCTCGCTCGTGCTGTCATCCTGCGGCTTGCGCAGGCGTGCCTGGGCTTGTTCCAGCTCCACCGCGCGGCGGGTGAAGCGCGTTCCCGGCGCCGGGCTGAGCAGATTGATCGTTGCAGGCGCGGCGAGTGAGGTCGTCCCGAATATCTGTTGTGACGGGGTCGCCGCACTGTGAGAACTTGCCGCGCTGCTGGACTGTTCGGCGCTTGCGGCGCTGGTGATGTCGACTGGCATGTTCATGCGGTGGTCTCCCGGTGTTGCGGTGCAGCGGTGTGAGTCGTGTTGGCCTGGGTGTCAGAGACGGCGTCGGTAGAGGCGGTGCCGGCGTGAATATCCGTCTCGCCGTAGGGCAGGTGTGCGGCGGGCAGTGGTGTAAAGCCATTGCCACAGCCCTTTTCAGAGCCGGGCGCGCCGAAGCTCTGGAAGGCGATGCGGCGCTCGATGGTATAGACCTCACGACCGGTGATGGCGCGCAGGATGCAGCTGTTGCGATAGCAGGCCATGCCCAGGTCAGGCGCGGCCAGCGAGTGGGTATGCAGCTCGGCATTCTGGACGAAGATCTCGCCGGCGAACGGTGATTGATCGCCCTCGTTGCCGTCAGCGTCTGCGGTGCTTTGCGTGTCGACGGCGTAGAAGCGACCGACGGCGTAGCGGCCTTCCTCGTCACGACGAATGCGTGACTCGATGCTGCGCAGGAAGGGCGGTGCCACGTAGTGATAGCCCGTGGCCAGCACCACGGCGCTGGTGTCATGACGCCAGGCCTGCTGCTGTTCGCGCTGATAGAGCCCCAGCGTGAAGTCGCCGTCGGTCTCTTGCTTGTTCAGCGAGGTCAGTTCGGTATTGGTCATCAGGGTGGTGGGCACCACGCCTTGCAGCTGCTTGGCGTAGAGGGTGTCGTAGATCTCGTCGATCAGCTCGAGATTGATGCCCTTGTAGAGGCCCTTCTGGGTCGCCAGCAGGGTGTTGCGCTGCTCACGCGGCAGGGCGTGGAAGTAATCGATGTAATCCGGCGAGGTCATCTCCAGCGTCAGCTTGCCGTATTCCAGCGGGAAGAAGCGCGGCGAGCGCGTGATCCAGTTGAGCTGGTAGCTGTGCTGGTCGATCTCACGCAGCAGGTCGAGATAGATCTCGGCGGCGCTCTGGCCGGAGCCGATGATGGTGATGGCCGGCTGGGAGGTCAGCTCCTCCTTGCGCGCCAGATAGTGGGCGTTGTGACACACGCGGCTGCCCGCGACCGGCACCACGTCACGCACGGCATCGGCGGCTTGCGGCAGATAGGGCTGGGTGCCGGTGCCCAGCACCAGCTTGCGTGCGCGATAGGCGAAGGCTTCGCCGGTGCTGGGGCGAGTGCCGCGCACGACATAGATGTCGCCGACATGCTGGATGTCCTGGACGTCGTGATCGAAGCGCAGGCAGCTCAGCTCGCGCGCCGCCCACTGGCAGTACTGGTTGTACTCGCGACGCAGCAGGAAGAAGTCTTCGCGGATGTAGAAGTTGTAGAGCTTGTCATGCAGCTTCAGATAGTTGAGGAAGCTGAAGTGGCTGGTCGGGTCGGCCAGCGAGACCATGTCCGCCATGAAGGGCGTCTGCATGCTGGCATCTTCCAGCAGCATGCCCGGGTGCCAGTCGAAGGCGGCCTTGCGCTCGAGGAAGACGCCCTGGACGTCTTCCAGCGGCTCGCTCAGACAGGCAAGGCTGAGGTTGAAGGGGCCGATGCCGATGGCAACGAAGTCCAGCACATCATCGCGCGCTTCCAGAGTGTCTGTGACGTGAGGGTTCGAGGTGTCATGCATGACGGCTTTCCTTGGCTTCTGTGGTGTGACTGCGACGGCTGGCGGCCGGAATGTCGGCCAGTGGTGCGCCATGGTTCGGTTGGGCGGTGGTGCTGACGGCCAGCTGATGCGCCTTGACCAGCGCCTGGCCGTGCTGGCGGATCAACTCGACCACGGCGGCCAGGTCTTCCTGGCGCGTTTCCGGATTCAGAAGAGTGAACTTCAGGTACTGACGGCCCGAGACCTTGGTGGCGGCAACGATGGCCTCACCGCTGCGTGACAGGCGCTTGCGGATCTCGCGGTTCAAGGCGTCCCACTGCTCGGCGCTGAGGGTCTCTTCACTGGCGTCATGGAAGCGGAACACCAGGGTGCTGAGCTCCGGCGCCTGGACGACATCGATGTCCGGCGCCGCCTCGAGCAGCTGGTAGCCCTCGCGGGTGAGGTCGATCACGCAATCGAGCATGTCGCCGAGGGCATCGGCGCCCATCAGGCGCAGTGTCATCCACAGTTTCAGGGCGTCGAAACGACGCGTGGTCTGCAGACTCTTGTTGACCTGATCCGGCGTGCCTTCGCGGGCCTGAAGCTCCGGGTTGAGGTAGTCGGCGTGATAGGTGACGTGGCGCAGCTGGGTGCGATCACGTACCACGCAGGCACTGCAGCTGACCGGCTGGAAGAAGGTCTTGTGGTAATCGATGGTGACGGAGTCGGCCATCTCGGTGCCCTTGAGCCAGTGACCGTGGCGGCGAGAAGTGATCAGGCCGCCGCCATAGGCGCCATCGACATGGAACCAGATGCCGCGGGCGTGGCATTCACGACCGATGGCCTGCAGCGGGTCGATGCTGCCGAAGTCGGTGGTACCGGCAGTGGCGACCACGGCCATCGGGATCAGGCCTTCGGCGCGGGCATTGTCGAGGGCGTCACGCAGGGCCACGGGGTCCATGCGGCGGCGCTCATCCACGGCGACTGGGATGACGGCGTTGTGGCCGAGGCCGAGCAGGGCACAGGCCTTCTGCAGACTGAAATGACTGATGCCGGAGGCGAAGACGCGCAGGCGTCCGGCTTCCGGCGGCAGGCCGTGGGTCTGGTTGCCGGGGTGGTTGGGCAGCTTCTCGCAGACCGCGTCACGCGCCAGCAGCAGCGCCATCAGGTTGGATTGGGTGCCGCCGCTGGTGAAGATGCCATCGGCGGTCGGGCCCAGGCCCAGGCGCTCGGTGGTCCAGTCGATCAGGCGCTGCTCGATCAGGGTGCCGCCGGCGCTCTGGTCCCAGGTGTCGAGTGAGGAATTGATCGCGCCCAGCAGGCTCTCGGCCCACACGCCGGGCAGCACGACCGGGCAGTTGAGGTGCGCGATGTAGCGGGGGTGATGGAAGTAGACGGCATCCTTCAGGTAGAGCGACTTGAGCTCCTCCAGGCCGGCTTCGAGGTTCTCGAGGGGCGTCTCGAGATCGAGGTCGGCAAAGGCCGGACGCAGGGCCTCCGGGGTGATGCCACTGAACGGCTTTTGAACACTGTCGAGCTGTTCGGCCACCAGCTGGCTGATGCGGTCCATGCCTGTCTGCCAGGCATCCATGTTGGCAGGCGAGAACAAGGCGGCGCGCGGCGAGCTGGACAGTGAGCGCGCACAGGCGTCGGTCTGGGCGTCAGACACGGAGGATCCTGCGGCAGCGCCGTAGGTGGCGGCGGAATCTTGAAGGCTGTGCATTACATAACCTTATGCGAATGTTCGCAGATAAAGACTTGGAAGAGACTCGCAGCCAGCTGGGACAGATGGCTCAGGTGCGAGGACCAGTCAGGACATTCATCAAGTGCCGCGTTTGCGGTCGTTGTTGTTGGTGAAGCTGTTGCTGTTGGTGAAGCTGTGGGTCAAGCCATTGGCAAAGCCGTCGGCGTGGTCAGTCACGTCTGCCGTGGGCATCGGCAGAGTGAGTCGTCACCGAGCGCCCCTGTGTCGGACAAATACGGTGGCCGGCATCCCCGGTGTCATGTGCTGGACACGCCAGAGCTATCAGACGATGAGTGGTTCAGGGCGATGGTGCCGGCGACATCCTTGCCGCCGGCGGGTCGTGCGGGTCGATTCAGAATCGACGGACTGCGGAGTTTTCGAAATCAGAAATCATAGGTCAGTGTCGCGGTCATGCTGCGCTCTGCACCGTAGTAGCAGTAGCTGGTGTTGTAGCAGGACGCGATGTATTCCTTGTCGAACAGGTTGCTGACGTTGAGCTGCACGCTGGTGCCGCTCCAGCCGATCTGGCTCAGGTCGTAGCCGACCAGGGCATCGACCAGCGCGTAGTTCGGCACCTTCTCGGTGTTCTCGGAATCCGCCCACATGTCGGCGTAGTAGCGCACGCCAAGGCCGGCATTCAGCCCCGTGAGCGGGCCTTCATTGAAGGCGTAGTCACCCCAGACGCTGACCTGGTGCTTGGGCACCTGGTTGGCATCGTTGCCTTCGGTGCCATCTTCCGCCTTGGCATAGGTCACGTCGGTGTAGCTGTAACCGGCCTGCAGCGCGAAGTCGCGGGTCACCTGAGTGCGGGCTTCCAGCTCCAGGCCCTGGGACTCGATCTCGCCGTAGGCGGTGTAGTAGCTGTCTTCCGGGTCCTTGGAGGCGACGTTTTCCTGATTGATGCGGAACAGCGAGACGCTGTACTGATCACGCGTGCCGTTGGGCTGGTACTTCATGCCGACCTCGACCTGCTTGCCGGTGGTCGGGTCGAGCAGGTCACCGTCTTCATCAGTGTAGGAGTTCGGCGAGAAGGACGTGGAGTAGCTGACATAGGGCGAGATGCCGTTGTCGAAGCCGTAGATCAGGCCGATACGGCCGCTCATCTCGTTGTCGTTCAGCTCGCTGGTGGTGTTGTAGTCACGATCGGTGTTCTTGATGTTGACCCAGTCCTGACGCAGGCCGGCGGCCAGGTTCCAGCGACCCCAGCTGATCTGGTCCTGCAGGTAGACACCAGTCTGGTCCAGTTCACGCTTCTGGTTCTCGGTGGCATAGATGGAGACATCGGCATCGCTGCTGCTGGAGACATCCAGCGTGCTGGCGGTGCCGTATTCCCAGTCCACGTCATTGGTGCGCGTCTGATAGTCGGCACCGAACAGCAGGGTGTGATCGAAGGCGCCGGTGGAGAAGCGGCTCTCCAGCTGGTTGTCGACGGTCCAGGCGCGCAGGCTTTCTTCGCCGCCGGAGTAGTAGCGGGTCAGCTCGGTGTCCGAGGCCCAGCCATAGGCGTAGACCTGCTCGAGGTCGACATCGGAGCGCAGATAGCGGAATTTCTGGCGTGCAGTCACATCGTCATTGAAGCGGTGCTCGAAATCGTAACCGAGCATGCGTTCGGTGCGATCGAACTCTTCGTAGTCCTCGTCACCTTCGTAGAAGTCGTTGCCGAGCTTGGTGCCGTTGTAGCTGACCACCGTGCCTTCATAGGGCAGGCCGGAGTGGTAACCGCCTTCCGGGTCCTTCTGGAAGTAGCCCATCAGAGTGACGGTGGTGTCGTCGGTGACGTCCATGGTGATCTGCGGCGAGAAGGCGTAACGCTCTTCCTCGACGGAGTCGACCTGGGTGTCCTCGGCACTGGCGAGGCCGGTCAGGCGATAGGCGATACGCTTCTCGTCATCCAGCGGGCCGGTGAGGTCGAAGGCCGCGCTGCGTTCGTTGTCATCGCCGACGGTGAAGCGGACCTGGCCGGAGTCCTGGAACTCGGGGCGCTTGGACTGCATCGCGACCAGACCACCCGGGGAGGAGCGACCGTAGAGAACGGAGGACGGCCCTTTCACCACCTCGATGCTGTCGAGGAAGTAGGGGTCGATGGTCATCGAGCTGTAGGAGCCCGAGTCGCCCATCAGCTTCAGGCCATCCAGGAAGGTGTTGCTGACACTGCCATCGGAGAAGCCACGCAGCACCAGATAGTCATAGCGGTTGGAGGCACCGATCTGGTTGGTGAAGACGCCCGGCGTGTAGTCCGCGGCACGCTGGACTGTCTCGGCTGCGCGCTTGTCGATATCGTCGCGCGTGATGGTGGAGACGGCCTGTGGGGTTTCCAGGTAGCCGGTGTCGGTCTTGGTAGCCGCTGTGGTGGTCACCGTCATGGTGTCGAGGGTCTCGTCCTGAGACTCACGGTGGTCGGCCGCCATGGCCTGACCGGCGAAGGGCAGGCCAAGGCCAATCGCCAGTGCCAGAGGGTGCCTGGGCAGGGTCATCAGCAGGGAGCGAGTGGCTTTATGTGCGGCGGAGTCTTTCATGAGCGCGGTGTTCCATCCGGAATGATTTATATAGGAATGATTCTTGTTCGTCGTTCTCTCCTGTGGGTAGACGTTCAGATGTCAGCTTTCTGAACCATGAATGAGAATTATTTTTATTATTCTCTTATGTCGTGGTGTCATGAGGGCTGACCATCGCCGTCATGCGCGCCCTCGCTGGCTGGCGCAGGCCGTCATCCTCGGCTGCTACCGACACAAAAAAACCGCCCCGTGGGGCGGTTCTGATGACGCGATGCGCAGGCTCGCGATTGGGTCGCGCTCGCTTGGCGGCGTCGCGCTGTGCTGAAGGTTACTGGTCGACCATCTCGCCCTGCAGCGTGACGGGAATGTCGCCTACCAGCTTGCCGTAGCCCAGCAGGTTGAGCAGGGTGCTGCCGACCTGATTCCTGGCGACTTCTGCACTGTCCAGTGAAATGGGGTCGGCGTTGATGAAGGTCAGGTGGGTGGCATCCTGACGGGTGACCTCCAGTGGCAGGGTCTCGCGGTGGGTGCGGTTGCCATCGGTTGCCGAGAAGGGCACCTGCATGCGCGTCGTCTGACCGGGCTCCAGCGCCGCGATGGCCAGCGGATCAAGATTCAGGGTCAGCGTGGCCAGGCGCATCTGGCTGACGCCGGACAGCCACGGCGGCAGCTCGCCGACCTTGTCGAGCAGATCGGTCTGTCCGACGCTCAAGGGAATGCTCATCTTGCCGTCATCTCCCACGGTGCCGCTCAGGCCATTGAGATGATGCACGTGCTCCACATTGCCCTGGCTGCCCTGCGCGGTCAGCGTCGCGGTAGCGCCGCTGCTGTCGGGCACCAGCTGCCAGGCGGCCTGTGTCGGCAGGCTGACACCGATGCCACTCATGGCGAAGGCCAGTGCCGCGGCCTTGATCGGGGCGCCGAAGCGGCTTTTGGCGGCTGTGGTGGTGAGGCGGCTGGCGGGTTTGCCGGTCGAGCGACGCGCAAGCGTGCGACTCAGGGCGCGGGTCCAGCGAGAGAAAGGCAATGACATGTCATGACTCCTGATGGCCAGGGGCTTGATCGGGCGAGGCCCGCCATGAGCGCCTGGAAAAGATTCGATGCTGCAGATGGGACATTGGACAGGCGGCGGCTCCAAGGGTTCGCGACACTCGTCGCAGCCGCAGGCTGACGGGGATGATCAACGCACATCTCGCGTCGCAGCCGAGAGGGGAGAATCGCTATGTTGTTGAGTTTTCGGGCTTTCCCGAGGCTCATGCTTTCGCTATCATATGCGCGCTGCATGGGCCCATAGCTCAGTTGGTTAGAGCACTCGACTCATAATCGATTGGTCGCAGGTTCAAGTCCTGCTGGGCCCACCATGCATGCCTGCCAGTGGGGTTACATTCAGCTGATGCTAAAAAGCTCCAGTGCCCCGACAAGTCGCCAATGGCGGCTTTTTTTGTGCCTGTCACTCCGGCCTCTCTTGCTGTTCTTTCTTTCCCTTCTTTCCCCCCGCCAGTGCATCAATGGCGTGATTTCTCGTGGTCCTGAACCATGAACGCCCCATGCCGTGGGGCATGAGGCGTTTTCCTCTGCATTGGCGAGGATCATCCGATTCGGGTGATCTCTTGCAGGGTCGCTATCACTGAGTCTCTTCTGCCATTTCCTGCTCAGTGTCATTGGCGGCACCGCTGATGGCGTTGCCGGCGGTGGTCAGCGCATTGGCGGTCGCTTGACGAGTGTCCTGCCAGGCGCTGGCAGCGGTGTTCTTGGTTTCATCCCAGGCCGCTGCGGCGCTCTTGCGCGTGTCCTGCCACCAGTCGGTGGTGTAGTTCGGCTGCTGCTCGAACTCGCTCACATCCATGTCGAGGTGGATGCGATATTCCAGGGCATCCAGATCATCACCCTGTTCGGTCTCGAGGGTGAACTTGCCCGTTTCCACGACGTACTGGTTCTCGTCCAGCCCCATGGAGTCATCGCTTTCGACGACCAGAGCGGCGACCTGCATGTTGTCGTCGAGCAGGATGTCCTCGACTTCACCGATCACGTTGTTGTCATCGTTCTGCAGGTAGACATCGGCATCCATCAGCTCATCTGCGGAGTAGAGCCCCTGCGGACTGGCCATGGCCATGCTGGTAGTGGACAGCAGCGTGGTCGCGGTGATCGCACCCAGAATCTGTTTGCGGTTCATATTGCTCATGCCGTACTCCTTGCGTGTTGAATCGGTACTTCTGGTCCGGTCCCTCAAGCGCTTCCTTCTCGCTCGTGGCGCAAATGATTCGCCAGAACCATGACCCTACCCACTGAGATCCTGACGAGACCGACAAGTTTCAAGGGGGTGAAAGAAAAACTTGTACGAGAATTCCTCTGTCTGTCACATGCAAGGTGTAAAGGGGCAATGTCGTCGTGCCACGAGAGTGACCTTTCTGGTGCTTCGTACCTGTCGCGAACAGGCCGCCCGCAAGCGCTCTGTCAGCAGGGCCTGACGAAGGGTTCGAGTAGAGGGGGCGAGCAGGGAGGTGAGGTGCTGAAGGATTGCATGGATATCAATGCTCACGCCGTTCAAGGCAAGAAGTCGAGACAAGGCACGTGGATATGCCGCAATCAGCGCGCGTTCAAGGCTTTTTCTGCTCGCTGATTGGCTGCCTGAAGAGTGGAGCAGGATGTTTTTACACGTCAAAAGAGGCTTTTTTGTAGCGAAGTGTTACACGGCTCTGGCGGGGCGCTCTCGTGCCACAGCGGGCGCATGGGGAGAGGTAAACGCTTGATCAGCGCACACGAAAACGCCTGCCAATGCGTCTACATTAGCTATACAGATACGTTCTGATACGCGTTAAAACTTGTACACGGTTTTGGAAGTGTCTAACTTTGCAACTGTCGAAGCACGGCGGGGCAGGCAGGAGATCACCTGATACAACATTGATGGAGCCGCAGAGCCGCTTTTTCAATCCCTTGTCAGGTTGCCGCAAGTTTTCACATCGTCATGCCGCCCGCTCCACCGGTTTCGAGCACAAGGTTTTCATCATGGATCCAATGGAGGGCATCGAGATGAACACAGTACGCAAGGTTCCCATGGAGTGTTCACGCTGTGGCAGCAACCGGGTTCACCTCGAAGATTCCCCGGCAGATGATGACATCGTCAGTTGTGCAGAATGTGATGAGTTTCTGGGTGTCTGGTTCATGTTGCGTGATCGCCTTGAAGTCAGTGCCCGCAAGCGAGCTGCGATTGACCCGGCCCTGATGGCGCAGAAGGTGGTCCAGCAGCTGGATGCATCGGCCTGAAGCAAGCGCCTGTAAGGTCCAGTGTTCGCCAGTGCGTGTGAGGGCGCACAAGAATTTTTACCTCAGTGCCAGTCGGATTCGTTGTTTCGCCCTGGTCGCGGGCTTGTTGCCCTAGGCAACGAAACTGAATGTCTGGCACTGCAGGTGGAGTCGAGATTTCCGTGATACCGCTGACGACTGTTCAGCGTCCTGGTCGACCTGCGGCGAGCCGCGTTGCTTCCGAGATAGGTCCTGTTCTGCCTGAGAGTGTTTTCCCGGCCTTTGGTCGGGATTTTTTTGGCTTCAAGCCCATGAATACCCGTCTGACGCCCGTCTGAAGAACGGTGCGGCGGACACCCCCTGATCTGGTATGCGTTTGATCTGCGTCATTCGCGAGGTGTTATCAGACTGTAAGATAGTGCTGTCAGACTCTTGCCGGTCGCGCTGCCATGAAGTGTGTTCCGCGCTCTGCGCGATACCTTCCGCAGCCGTGAGCGCAGAGACTGACCAGCGATAAAATTGTGGCATCTAACCGAAAGTGCAATGGAGTCTGTCGTTATCTGTCTCCATCATGCGCACGCAAACCGAGCCACGTCTTGATGTTTTCTGTACTGAGAATCTGGTCATGACATCGTCATCTTTTGCGTCGAAAAGGAGTTCGCGCATGTTTACCCCATCAGTCCCGACCCGTAATGGCCCTCAGTGTCCCGAATGCAACGAAGCGCTGGATTGGCCTGCCCGTGATCTGCCGGATGATCACATCCTCAAGTGCCCCAACGGCCATGCGTTGTGTTCGATGGGCGATTTTCGCCTGGCGGCACGAGAGATGGCGCTGCAGGAAGAGTTCCGCCTGACGCGTGATGGCGCCAGGTCACACGGCCAGCACCGTGTGCCGGAGCGCCCCGTCGCACGCATGTCCAACACCGCAAGTCACGGCACCAGTCATGAGTCGCTTGCCGGCAGCATCAGCGCCGCGTGACACCTGTCTGTTCGCGCCTGCCCCTCAAGCCCCGGCCACCGTGCCGGGGCTTTGCGTCTGAGCGTAGTGCCGGGCAGTGCCTGGGCGAGGTAGCTCGGTGAGGTAGCTCGAGCCGAATGACAAGCGACTCCCCGCCAGCGGGGTTGCATGCCGTGTGAGTGGCCCCATGTCTTGGGGAGACGCCAATCGACCAGCCTCAAGGCGAGCGGCCCAGACACCGAACAGGAGAATGCTTCATGTCAGATCTTTCCGAGGAACTGCGTATTCCCAAGCCGTGCCCGGACTGTGGCAGCCAGCGAGTCCGCGTCTCGCAGGTCCACAATCCAGACGACAAGGTGTTCTGTGCATCCTGCGGTACCTACGTCTGTCTGTATGCCGATGTGGCCAAGATGCGAGAGGAGGGCGCGAGCAGCGAAGCGGAAGAGCTGCTGGAGCAGGCGTCCAACAAGGGCATGAAGAAGTGACCTGATCTCTGGCCGAGACACCGACAAAAGAAAAGGCCCCCCACCGTGAGGTGAGGGGCCTTTTCTTTTGTCGGGCACATTACATGTCAGGCGTATTTCATGTCAGACGCAGGCCCTGTGCTTGCGGGCCCGCGCCTGGGTTCGCGTCTAGCTCTCGTCACCCTGGCTTGGGGTAGAGGCCTTGGCGATGGCGCCAGTGTTGTCGGCGGCTTCCAGCTTGGCCAGCATGTTCTCTGACTGACGCTTGAAGTTGGCGAGCGCCTTGCCGGACAGAGACTTGTTGTTCGGCAGCTGAACGCGCATGGCATCGACCTGGCGGTTGTTGACCATCACCTCATAGTGCAGGTGCGGGCCGGTGGAGCGGCCGGTGTTGCCTGACAGGGCGATCTTTTCACCCATGGTCACGCGCTCACCTTTCTTGACCAGCGGGCGTGACAGGTGCAGATAACGGGTCTTGTAGCCGTTGTCCATGCGCAGCACCAGATAGCGACCGGCCAGCGGATGATTGCCGACCAGCTCGACGACGCCATCCGCGGTGGAAAGCACCGGCGTGCCGATGCGCACCGCGAAGTCAGTGCCCTTGTGCGGGCTGATGCGTCCGGTCACCGGATGGCGACGGCTGAGGTTGAACGGCGAGCTGATGCGCGCCTTGTGCGCCAGCGGATAGCGATTGAAGGCCGGGTCGAGGCCCTTGCCATCAGGGGTGTAGTAGCGGCCGTCGCTGCTGTTGCGCACTACGGTCAGTGACTTGCGAGACCCTTCATAGCGTGCGGCGAGGATGCGGGAATCCATGCTGGTGCCGTCGATCATGTCGGACTCGACCAGCACCTGGAACTTGTCACCCTTGCGCGTATCGCGACGGAAATCGATCTTCTTGCCCAGCACCTGGGTCAGCTGGCTGACTTCCGCGACGCCCAGGCCAGTGGCTTCCGCTGACAGGGAGAAGCTGCCACTGACCGTACCGGCGAACATGCGCTGAGTGGCCTGGGTCGCTTTCTCGATCTTGGCGACATTGAAGCTTTCACCGCCGGCCTCACGCTTGACCATGAAGCCGCGACGCGCGTCCTTCATGATGCGCAACGCCAGCAGGTTGCCATCTTCATCCAGTTTGTAATCGAAGCTGTCGCCGATGCGCCAATGCGTCAGCACGCGCTTGTCAGGCAGCGCCTTGAGGATGCGCGTGGTTTCGCTGTAGCCAAGGCCCAGCGAGCGCTCCGCCATCACGGCGAAGGTATCGCCGGCCTGCACGGTATAGGTCTGCCACTCGGGCACATAGACTTCCTCGGCCGCCAGCTCGGTCTGCAGCGTCGGGCTTTCGCCGAGCTCGACCGGGTCGACGGAGAGGTCGTCATAGGAGGTGCCGCCGGCCTGTTCGTCGGTCGCGGTGCCGATGACGGCTTCTGCGGTCTTCACTGCCGCCGGCGCCAGTGCCACGATCGGGCCTGCCGTCTGGCTGTCGGGATGATAGTTGGCATCCGTCAGCAGCGTCGGCATGTCGAAATCGATGGCGACGATCTCGCTGGGCGTCAGCGCTGCCAGCGGAATGTCACCGGAGGCCGAGCTGGCCGCTGTCTGATTGGCGAGCTGCGCCGGGCTCAGGGGAGACTGAGCGTCATCGGCGGCAGCAATCGCCAGCGGCAGCTTGGCCGGGGTGCTGGAATTTGCACTGGCCAGGTCGATGGCGATGGACTGTGAGGCCGTAGAGACATCAGGAGCATCGAATGTTTCGAGAAGCTTGTGAGCACCCAGCACGGTAACCATGGTGGCAACAGGTAAAAGAAGATACTTGTGCGCGCGAGGGAGCGAATGAAGGATTCGCAGCATATGTGACCGATAAAGTTATGTGAAATGAAAAGATGGCAACAATGAGGCATTCGAACCTTAACCAAGGTTCCCATCGTTCGATAGGCTGGACGCATGTCCAGTATGAGTAATTCAACCCTGTTTAGATCATTGACGGCGCAATTGGCGGTACCGGCAACATGAGGTCTGGCGAAAATAGCGCCATTTTTGCTTAGGAAACGCTGTTCAGGCAGTAAATCCTGCTTGGTGTTAAATTTTGTAAAGTTACGCAAAATAGCGTATTTGGCCTCCTGCATTTCAGAGGATGCCGTCCTGATGTCCGAGGATTGCGACCAGATGTCGGGAGTCTGACAGCACAGAATGCTCTTTTGCTCCCGTCGGGTTGCAGTATCAGGTGTCTGGTTTTTTGCGTCTGGCATGTCACGATTGCCCCGTGCACTCCCGCACGCCCCGCAAGAGGAATCCCGATGTCGTCACGCGTGACACTGGCTCAGTGGCAGATGCTGGCCGCCGTGGTGGACCACGGCAGCTTCGCGCGCGCGGCGGCCGCGATCCACAAGAGCCCCTCGACCCTGAATCACGCCGTGCATCGCCTGGAGGCCTTGCTGGGCGTGCAGGTGCTGGAGCCGGTCGGGCGCAATGTCCGGCTGACCGAGGCGGGTGAATTGCTGCTGCGCCGGGCGCGTCAGCTGATCGAGAATGCGCGGGCACTCGAGGATGTGGCCGATGCGTTGTCGGAAGGCATGGAGAGCGAGATCGCCATCGCGGTGGATCAGCTGTTTCCGCCGGATGTGCTGGCACGGGCGCTGGAAGCCTTCTCGACGGCCTACCCGCAGGTGCGTGTCCAGCTGCACGAGACGACGCTGACCGGCGGGCGCGAGCTGTTCGAGGAGAAGGAAGCGGACCTGTTGATCAGCGGCTTGATGCTGGATGGCCATCTCGGCACCCCGTTGCTGCGTGAAACCTTCATCGCCGTGGCAGCGCCGGGGCACCCGCTGCACGCCCTCGGACGGCCGCTGGATCTGCGTGATCTCGTGCAGCATCGCCAGCTGGTGGTGCGCGACAGCAGCCGTTCCAGCGGCATGGATGCCGGCTGGCTCAAGGCCGAGGCGCGCTGGACGGTGAGCCACCTGGCCACGTCAGTCGATCTTGCCGAACGCGGACTGGGCTTCGCCTGGCTACCCCGTACCCGCATGAGCGAGGCCCTGGCCCGAGGGCGGCTGCTGCCACTGCCGCTGGCCAATGGCGGCGAACGCGAAGTGTCGCTGATGCTCTATCTGCCGGACGATGATCGCGCGGGCCCTGCCGTCCGCGCGATGAAGGCGCAGCTGCACGCTGCCGTCGAGCAGGAGGCCAGCGAGCGGCGCTCCTGAAAGCGTATAGGGTCTGAAAAGCGTGAGGGCTTGAGAAGAGCGCGCGGCGTGATCGTTCGAGAAACTCGATCGTTGCCACGCAGTGAATTCGCTTGCGCTGTCGCGCTTGGCTCTTAGGCTGGTGGCATCCCCTCAGCCATATAAGGAGCGTGCAAGATGGGCTTACTGGTCGACGGCAAGTGGCAGGATCGCTGGTATGACACCGACAGCACCGGCGGTGAATTCAAGCGCGAGAGCGCGCGGCTCAGGGATTGGGTCGTGGCGCCCGATGCCCCGCTCGAGGGGCCGCAGGGACAAGCGGCCGTGCCCGCCAGCGCAGACCGCTTCCATCTCTATGTCTCGCTGGCCTGCCCGTGGGCGCACCGCGCGCTGATCATGCGCTCTCTCAAGGGGCTCAAGCCGCTGGTCGGCATGTCCTACACCAGCCCCTTGATGCTCGAACATGGCTGGAGCTATCTCGAGGAAGAAGGCTCCAGCGGTGATCCGATCAATGGCGTGCGCTATCACCACCAGCTCTACACCCTGACCGACCCGCACTACACCGGCCGTGTCACCGTGCCGGCGCTGTGGGACAAGCAGACCGGTCGCATCGTCAACAACGAGTCGGCGGAGCTGGTGCGCATCTTCAATGACGCCTTCGATTCGCTGACCGGCAATGATCTGGACTTCTATCCGGAGGACCTGCGCGGCGAGATCGATGCCATCAATGCCGAGGTCTATGACAAGGTCAACAATGGCGTCTACAAGACAGGCTTCGCCACGCGGCAGGAGGTCTACGAGCGCCACTTCACGGCGCTGTTCGAGTGCCTGGATTCACTGGAGCGCCGGCTGGCCGACTCGCGCTATCTTACCGGTGAATGGCTGACCGAAGCCGACATCCGCCTGTTCACCACCCTGATCCGCTTCGATGCCGTCTACTTCGGGCACTTCAAGTGCAATCAGCGCCGTATCGCCGACTATCCCAATCTCTCGCACTATCTGCGCGAGCTGTATCAGTGGCCGGGCATCGCCGAGACCTGCGATCTTGCGCATATCAAGACCCACTATTACGCCAGTCAGCAGACCATCAATCCCACCGCTATCGTGCCGCTCGGCCCGAGCCTGGCGCTCGACGCTCCCCATGACCGCGAGCGTCTGCCGGGCCAGGGCATTCGCCGTCACGCCTGAGATATTGAAGCCTGAGTTGATGGCGCCCGAGTTGGTGGCGCCCGAGTTGGTGGCGCCCGAGTTGATGACGAGCAGCGGCGGTTGGGTCAGGCGCGCGGTGTCGGGCGTCTGATCTTCGCCAGCCAGCGGTCCAGTGCATTGCCGAAGTCGCGTTGCTCGCGCTGGCCGTAGGCGGACGGGCCGCCGGTGTGCTCGCCGCTGGAGCGCATGCTCTCCATGAAGTCGCGCATCTGCACCTTGGCGCGAATGTTGTTGCTGTCCAGCGCCTCGCCGCGGGTCGTCATCACCAGTGCGCCTTTCTCGATCGCTTCCAGCGCCAGCGGCAGGTCGGAGGTGATCACCATGTCACCGGGGTGGGCGCGCTCGACGATCAACTGATCGGCAGCATCTGCCCCTTGTGGAACCGACAGCGCCTTGACGTGCATCGAGCGCGGCAGCGGCACCTGATGGTTGGCGACGAACCAGGTGGGGGTCGCGGTGCGTTCCGCCGCGCGCACCAGGATGTCACGCGCGGCGCGCGGACAGGCATCGGCGTCGACCCACAGCGTGGTGACATGCTCGGCGGGATGTTGTGGGGAGGGGGCGTCATGGTCTTGCGCGTCAGTCATGCAGGCTCCTGTCAGGTGGCTGTTCAGCGAGTCGTGATGGCGGGGCGCATGCCTGCCCGAGGGCGGCCGGCCTGCGACCAAGGTCAAAAGAAAGGATGCAGAATGCGTGAGAGGCTGCTAGAATGCCAGCTCCTCGCATGTAGTGACCCACCATCCTGAGTAGCCGAGCCCGACGTGATCGCCGTTTCTTGTGGCCATCAGCCGGTATTTCGCGCCTCCCGGACCGCGTGGCGTAGCTTGCCCCAGCCATCCGTGACCCCTCGATTCGATCGATGTCCGGCCGCCGCGATGCAAGACCCGTCCCTGTCCACAGTGTGCATGATGGAGCGCCCCGAGACTCTGAGTAGAAGAGCCTCTGGTTGCTGTACGGTCGCCGCAGCGTTGTGCCTGAAAGTGGAATTGCGTCCACCTTCAGAGCAACCCGGGCCCGTCCATGCCAAGACGTCCAGCACTCGTACGTTTTTTCTGATGATGCCAGCGCCTCGTGCCTGACTGCATCGCCAGACGGAGCCCTTACGCTTCGTGTCGGTTCAACCCGACCCATTCTTCAGCTGCAAGCCTTACTTGTAGCCATTTAGGTGTGAGATATACATGACCACGACTTCCGTCGTCGATCGCTTCAGCGATCTTGCCCTGCTGCCTGCCGTCCTGACCTCTCTCGAGAAGCTGGGCTACGAAACTCCGTCCCCGATCCAGGCTCAGACCATCCCGAGTCTGCTCGAAGGCCGTGACATGATCGGCCAGGCACAGACGGGTACCGGCAAGACCGCTGCCTTTGCACTCCCGCTGTTGACCCGTCTGGACCTCGACCGCCGTGAACCGCAGGTTCTCGTGCTGGCCCCGACCCGTGAGCTGGCCCAACAGGTCGCCGTCAACTTCACACGTTACGGTCAGTTCATGCGTGGCCTGGAAGTGGCCACTCTCTGCGGTGGTCAGGACTACCGCGAGCAGATGCGTAGCCTCAAGAGCGGCGCGCAGATCGTCGTCGGCACCCCGGGTCGTGTCATCGACCACCTGGACCGCAAGAGCCTGAACCTGAACGGCCTGAAAGCCCTCGTGCTGGATGAAGCCGATGAGATGCTGCGCATGGGCTTCATCGATGACGTCAAGCGCGTCGTCGCCGATACCCCGAAGGAAGCGCAGCGCGTCTTCTTCTCCGCGACGCTGCCGACCGAGATCGAGCGTATCGTCAACCGCTACCTGGTTGATCCGGTCAAGGTTGCCATCAAGTCCGAATCACGTACCGCTTCCACCATCGAACAGATGATGGTGCGTGTCGAAGGCGGCGCCAAGCTGGAAGCGCTGTCCCGTCTGCTGGAAGTCGAGACCGTCGATGCGGCCATCGTCTTCGTGCGTACTCGTGCCGCCTGTACCACTGTCGTCGAACAGCTGATCGCTCGCGGTATCTCCGCGGCAGCACTGTCCGGTGATCTGGACCAGTCCCTGCGCGAGCGCACCGTGACTCGCCTGAAGCGTGGCAAGGTCGACGTGCTGGTCGCGACCGACGTCGCCGCTCGTGGTCTGGACGTGGCGCGTATCACCCACGTCTTCAACTACGACCTGCCGGGTGACAGCGAATCCTTCGTCCACCGTACTGGCCGTACTGGCCGTGCCGGTCGTGAAGGTCGCGCCATCACCTTCGTCAGCGGTCGCGAAATGCGCAAGGTTCGCTGGATGGAGCAGGCCCTGGGCCAGCGCATCACCGAACGCCAGCTGCCGAGCGAAGAAGAGATCCGTGGCCACCGTGACGCCGCCTTCCGTGCTCGCGTCGTCGAAGCCCTGGGCAGCAGCTCCAACGGTCACCGCGCTCTGGTCCAGAGCCTGGTCGAAGAAGGTCACGATCCGGTCGAGCTGGCCGCTGTCTTCGTCAAGATGGCTCGCGCCGAAGAGACGCCGATCCAGTCTCTGCCGAAGCCGGGTGCGCGTCGCAACGAGCGTTCCGAGCGCGGTGAGCGCACCGAGCGTCCGGAACGCGGTGAGCGTCGCAACTCCGCGCCGGTCGCGCGTGAAGGCATGAAGCTCTACCGTGTGGCCGTCGGCCATCGTGACGGCGTCAAGCCGGGCCAGCTGGTTGGCGCTCTCGCCAACGAAGGCGGCATCGAAGGTTCACGCATCGGTCGCATCGACATCCGCAACACGCACAGTGTCGTGGAACTGCCGAGCGGTCTGCCGACCAGCATCGTGTCCAAGATGGCGCGTGCTCGCGTCGCTGGCCGCCCGCTGGAACTGGCAGAAGACGGTGCGGGCGCTCGTCCGCAGCGCCGTGAAGGTGGCAACGACGACCGTCGTCGCGCCTGATCAGGCCTGAGTCGGGTCAGCACTGATCGCAGTGCTGGCCACGGCTTCTGAAAAGACCGGTACCTCTCACGAGGTGCCGGTTTTTTTGTGCCTGGACGAAAGGCGTCACCGGGGCTGGTATTCTGTGCTTGCGTAGCTCCACCGCCCATCATTTCCCGAGGATGCCCACATGATCTCTTCACTCGATGCCTTGCGCCGTGGCCTGCAGGCCACGCCTGCCCGCCAGCTGATGCTGTGCGCTCTGCTGGCGACCCCTTGGCTGCCACTCAGTGCGGCCCACGCCGAATCCGGCATGCCGGCCAGCAGTGCCACGCCGGAGATTCGCGTCCCGCTGGTCTCGCTGGAGGCCCTGCGTCTGGCGCCGGTGGTGTCACCGCAGGGCGAGGCGCTGGGCAAGGTCGAGGATGTGCTCAGTGATACGCGTGGTCAGATCCATCGCCTGCTGATTCGCCCTGACGGCGGTGACAAGGCGGCCAGCATCGACTTCGCGCGCTTCACCCGTGAGGCGGTCAGTGACCCGCTGGCGGCCGCGGCGCCCGGCGACATCCGTTACCGGCTGGTGCTCGACATGACGCCGGAGCAGCTGACGGCCCGCGCGGACCAGCCGCTTTCCAATCGCCTGTCACGCCAGCTGGAACGCAGCATGGGGGAGGTCGGCAACGGACTGGACACCTTCCGCAATCAGGCGGCGGAGGTGCTGCGTTCACTGGGCAAGCAGCTTGAAGGTGAGGGCGATCGATAGCATCTGAGAGAGAGAGACCCGCAACCACCGTGAGGGAATGCATGAGTGAGTGGATGACAGCACTGCACGATTGGAATCTCGACCCTGCCGCCGCCGTTGCCAAGCAACGCGAAATGGCCACTCGACTGACGTTGGCGCCGCCCTGGGGGGCAAGCCCCGGCGAGTGGCCAGCGACCATCACCGGTGTCGATATCGGCTTCGAGGATGGGGGCGAGGTGACACGCGCGGTGGTGGTTACACTGGATCTGGCGACGCTGGAGCCCCTCGAGCAGCAGCTGATCCGCCAGCCGACACGCATGCCGTATATTCCGGGCTTGCTGTCGTTTCGGGAGCTGCCCGCCGCCATCGCTGCCCTCGAGTCACTGGAGCGTGCGCCCGAATGCCTGATGGTGGACGGTCATGGCATCGCGCACCCGCGCCGCCTGGGCGTGGCGGCGCATCTCGGCCTGTGGTGTGACCTGCCATCCTTCGGCGTGGCCAAGAAGCGTCTGTGCGGCAAGCATGGTGAACCGGGCGATGAGCGCGGCGACTGGGTCGCGCTGACCGATCGCGTGCGTGAGGCGGATGGCGAGCTCGGCATCATCGAGAATAGCGAGCTGCCCAAACGCGAACAGCGCAGCCAGCTGGGTGCCGTGCTGCGCTCGCGCGCGAAGGTCAAGCCGGTGTTCGTCTCGCCGGGCCAGCGCATGAACCTGGACACAGCGCTGGCGATGACCCTGCACTGTCTGGGCAAGACCAAGCTGCCCGAGCCGACCCGACTGGCGGACCAGCTTGCCAGCCGCCGCCTCAAGCGACTTCGCGATACCTAGCTGCCTCAAGCGGCTACGCTGAACCCGGCTTCGTGACGCTTGGCCGCCGCTAGCCTTCGATCTCCAGTCGGCTCTGGCCGTTGCCCGAGGGTCGCACCGCGATACGCACTGGAATGCGTTCATGCATCTCGGCCACATGCGAGATGACCCCGACGCGACGGCCGCTGGCCTGCAGGCCATCCAACGCCTCCATCGCCAAGGCCAGCGAATCCGGGTCGAGGCTGCCGAAGCCTTCATCGATGAACAGCGATTCGATGCGCAGCTCACCGGAGGCCATGCCCGCCAGGCCCAGCGCCAGCGCCAGCGAGACCAGGAAGGTCTCGCCGCCGGACAGCGAATGCACGCTGCGCAGCTCGTCACCCATCTCGGTATCCACCACCACCAGTCCCAGCGGGCTGGCGCCGCGCGCCAGACGATAGCGGCGAACCAGATTGGCCAGATGCAGATTGGCATGCTCGATCAGACGCTCGAGATTGAAGGCCTGGGCGATGGTGCGGAACTTGGCACCACTGGCACTGCCGATCAGCTCCGACAGCGCGCCCCAGCGCTCATGGACTGCGCGAGCGCGGGCCAGCTGCTCGCCAAGTTCGGCGCTGCCGCTGCGGCGCTGATCATCATTGAGTATCGCCGCCTGCGCCGATTGATGGGCCTCGCGCACGGCAGTGAGCGGTGTCTTGAGCGCCGCGATCAAAGTGGCCAACGCCTCGCCAAGCGCGTGGGTGTCTTCCTCGGGCTGTGGCTGCGCATGCTCCGGCTCTCCAGCGGCATCTTCTTGCGAGGGTTGCGCATGAGCCTGCAAGCGAGCATGCAGCGCCAGGGCCTGCTGGGCCTGGGCGCGAATGACGCCCGTCTCTTCCGTACCTGAAGCTCCGTCTCCTGCGGTGCCTTCTCTCGCCGTGCCTTCTCTCGCCGGACCTTCTCCAGCGGTACCTGCTCCTGACGTCTCCACGGCGGGCGCTGCCAGCTGTTCGAGTCCTGCCAGCTGCTCGAGTACCGTCTGCCAGCTGGAGGTCCGAGCGGCCTGCCAGTGTTTGAGCTGACGCGCATTGCGCTCCTCACACAGGGCATCCGCGCGTGCGACGCGCTCGTGGGCGCTGCGCAGTTGCTGGCGCAGTGCCTGCAGTTCGTGATCCTCGACGGCCACCAACTCCGCGATGCGTGCGTCATCCAGGCCGGGATTCGCTGTCTGCCAATGGGCGCGTTCGCGGTCGAGCGAGTCTTGCTCCTCGCGCAGCTCCGTCTGGCGTTGCTGCAGGTTGGCCTGCTGCTGCGTCAGCTGCTGTTGCTGGTCGCTCAACTCCTGCAGTGCCTGCCGCGCATCCTCTTGCTCGTTGCGCATCCGGGTGGTCAGCGACTCGATCCAGTCGGACCAGTCGCTCACGCTGGCATGCTGTCGCTTGGGGTCTGCGCTAAGCTGCTGGGCAAGCGTGGCTCTGAGCTGCTCGATCTCGCGCGCAAGCGCAGTGATCTGCGACTTGCACTGTTGAAGCTGCGCCTCGCCATGCTGGCATTGCGTCGTCAGCGTGGCGTGGCGTGTTGCCAGTGCCTGGCGTTGCTCACGCAGCGGCGTCAGCTGACGCAGTGTCGTCACCAGCGTGTTCTGGCGGGCGTCCAGTTCCCCAAGGCGCTGCTCGATCAGTTGCAGTGCGTGGGCAGCCGGCAGCTGCGGCAAGGGTGCAAGCTGGGGTTGCTCTGACAGCGAGTGCCGGGCCAGAAGCTCGGCCAGATTCGTCTGGCAGCTCTGCGCCTGCTGCTGCAGGCGTTGCAGCTCCGTGTGCAGCTGAGTCTGTTCCTGCTGCAGATAGCCGAGCTGCTGCTCGAGGCGGGCGTGCTCGTGACTGGCCGTCTCCATGGCTTGCTGTGCGGTGGCCGTGGCCTGGCGGCGCTGGTCAAGACGCTCGCGGGCCTGCTGTTCCAGCTGAGCGATCAGCGCCTCGGCCGGTGCGGCCTGGCCGGCGGCGGGGTGCTCGTGGCTGCCGCACACCGGGCACTCCTCGCCCTGGACCAGCCCACGGCGCAGCGCCATCACGTTGTCGCTGCGTGCCAGACGCTCCTGCTCCTGCTGGCGGCGTTCGGCGTCCTCCTCGTGACGCGCCTGATCACGGGCCTGCAATGCCTGCACCTGCCGGGCAGCCACATCCCGCAACGCCTGTTGCTGCCGGGGCAGCTGCTGCTCCAGCTCGACAAGACGCTGCTGCACCTCATCACGGCGAGCCAGACCACTGATCTGCTCGCTGAGTACGGGCTTGAGCTCCAGTAGTGCATCGCGCTGACGTTGCAGTTGGTCACGATAATCTTCGGCATCGCGCAGCGGCTGGCCCGACTCGTCGACCAGCGTCGCCTGCAGCTGCTGGAGTTGCTGCTCCAGCTGCTGGCGCTGGCGATCCTGTGCCTCCAGCTCCTGCTGATGTTGTCCGAGCGTGTCGCGCAGGCGTTGTTGTTCACTCTGCTGGCTGGCGTGTGCTTCGCGTTGTTGCGCCAGTCGCGAGGCCACCTGACGTGCCTCTTCAAGTTTCGGCAGTTGCTCGCCACGCCAGGTCTCACAGCGCTGCATGCGTTCATCGGCGGTGTGCCTGGCGGCTCTGGCCTGCTCAACCCTGGGTGACAGGGCGCCAAGCTGCTGCTCCAGCTGGGCCAGTTGCGTGGCCAGCTGCGCATGCTGCGGCGCGATCGCCGTGAGACGCAGCAGGGCAGGGCGAATCGGCGCGAGGGCTTCCAGGGCGCTGAGTTGCTCGCGCTGACGGGAAAGCCCATTGCTGGCGGCGTGAGCCTCGGTCTGTTCCTGCTGCGCCTGACGCAGAGCCTGTTCGAGTTCGCCCGCCGTGGTGGTCCACTGGTGATAGGCCGTCAGTGCATCATGCTGTTCGCTGAGCCGGGTCATGGCCGTCTGGCGCAGGCGGACCTCCTCCTCGAGCGCCTGGCGTTCCTGCGGGCTGGCCGGCAGCTGGCCTTCCAGCTTGCGCTCCAGTTCATTGACGGCCTCGCGGGCGGCGCGCTCGCGCTCATGGGCGGCCATCGAGATCTCGGAGTAATGGCCGGTATCGGTCAGCTTCTCCAGCAACTCCGAGCGTTCGTTGTCATTGGCGCGCAGGAAGGCGCTGAACTCGCTCTGCGCCAGCAGTACGGCGCGGGTGAACTGCTCGAAATTCAGCCCCAGCCTGTCGATGATCAACGCCTTGGCGTCATTGCTGGTGGTGTTGAGGGTCTGAGCCGGCAGGGTGTCATCGCCGGCGGGCAGCAACTGGAGATGTTGCTTGGCATTCTGCAGGCGCCCGCCGGGCTTGCTGCGCGCGCGGCTGACCGTCCAGCTGGCGCGATAGCGCAGGCCATCGCGGCCGATGAAATCCACCTCGGCCTTGCCTTCGCCGCAGCCACGCCGGAGCAGGCTGCGCGGGTCCTTGAGCGTCAACTGATGCTCGCCGACATCCTCCAGCTGGCCGCCACTCGGCGTCTGGCGCAGGCGCGGCGTGGTGCCATAGAGCGCCAGACACAGGGCATCGAGCAGCGTGCTCTTGCCGGCCCCGGTGGGGCCGGTGATGGCGAACAGGCCGGCATCGGATAGCGGCGCCTTCTCGAAGTCGACTTCATGTGCGCCGGCCAGCGACGCCAGGTTGTCGAGGCGCAGGGCGAGAATCTTCATGCCTGACCTCCCTTGGCCTTGTCTGCCGAAGCTTTCTTGTCTATCGAAGCCGCCTTGTCGGCCTTGCGAGCGGGTCGGGTGGCCGACTCGCCTTCGAGGCGCGTCTCGCGCGCGGCCTCGACCTCCTCGAGCAGCTGGGCGAAATCCTCGATCAGCGCCGGGTCCGGCTCACTGTCATAGGTGGCGCGATAATGACGCTCGAACAGCCCCATCGGCCCCAGCTCATCGAGCTTCACGCCCTTCGGCGCGCGATGCTCGACACTGGGGGCCGGGTAGCGGGTGACCAGCTTGATCAGACGCAGCGGCGCGCCTTCAAGCAGTGCCTCGATGCGGGCGCGCAGGTCGATCAGCGGGGCTTCCAGCTGCACGGTCACTTCCAGCCACGGCCAGCGTGTCGGCTCGAGATCTGCTTGCGCCTCGGCGACCAGCGCCGTGAGCTGGGTGGTGATCTCGGCCAGGGGCGCAGGCCCGACGCGCGTGAGCGCGACATGGCAGGGCACGCGATGCTCCGCGACCTTCTCCAGGCTTTCATTGTTGAGCGTGACATCGAGGATGCGGTGGCCGTAGTCGACCTCGGAGAAGTCCATCGCCAGCGGCGTGCCGCAATAGCGGATGCGCTCCTCGCCGCCCACGCGTTGCGGGCGATGCAGGTGGCCCAGCGCCACATAGGCGATGTCGTCGGGGAACAGGCTGGTCGAGAGCGCCTCTTCGCCGCCCATCAGGATCGGGCGCTCGCTGTTCTCGGACACCTCGCCGTCACGCATGTGGGCATGGCCCATGGCGATCAGCGCCTCGCCGGGCTGGCGGGCGGCGCGCGCAGCACTGACCAGCTGCTGGTGCACGCGGGCCACGCCGTCGCGGTAGGCCTCGCTGCGGGTGCGTTCGGCCTTGCCTGCTGCTTGCCCTTCCTGCTCGGTTTGTTCGCCACTGCTCAGGCCGGTGACCTCGGCTGGGCGCAGGAAGGGTACCGCCAGGCACAGGGCGCGGCGCTTGCCGTCACGATCATGCAGGGGCACCAGCAGATGCTGGCAGTCGAGACTGTGGGCATCGCCGCCGTCGGCGGAGTCATCCACCCAGCGCACGCGCCCCAGCGCATGGGTCTTGAGACGTGCCAGCAACGCGGCCGGCAGCTCGATGCGGGAGCCGGAATCGTGATTGCCGGCGATCATCACGATCCCCAGCGCCGCGTCCTGCTCGTGGGCGCGCACGATGAAGTCGTAGAGCAGCTCCTGGGCGGCCAGGCTCGGGTTGACCACATCGAACAGGTCTCCGGCGATCAGCAGCGCATCCGGCGCCAGAGTCTTGAGCTGCCCGAGCAGCCAGTCGAGAAAGGCAGCATGCTCGACGTGACGGCTCTGGCCGTGAAAGCTCTGGCCGAGATGCCAGTCGGAAGTGTGCAGAAAGCGGAAGCTCACGTTGGGGTCCTTGCGAAGTCGTCTGGCCGGCGGCTGGGGCTGGGGCTGCTTATGGGACAAAGCCGAGCCGGGTGAAATGCTGCCCAGTGTACGGTCTGGCTTCGCTGGGGCGGAAGAGGGCACGGACTCAAGCCGCTCAAGGTGCGGCGCATTATCAGGCAGATGATCTGGATCAAGGCCTTCCACGGGCAAAATCGACAAAAGTCGCTACGCTGAAAGTCGAGGCCCTTGTCATTCATCGACAAGCCCACGCGATGGCAGCGTGTGGGAGTTGCCTCAGCGAATCACATCAGCGGAGAAGCCCGCATGGGGCTTTCTTGCGCACAGTCTTCGCAAAGTCTTCAAGCTGACTTGGATAACAATCAGGCTGGTGACAGAGGATGCTGTTACCGACGCCCAGAGATGACAGGAAGGATTCGAAATGCGCCAAGGTCTTTTTGCTTCACCTCGTCCCGACAATCTCGGCCTGCATGATGGCATGCTGGCTCCGGCCCCCAGTACCCCCAACGGGGTCAGTTCCCAGGCCACTGACAGCAAGCATTATGTCGCGCCACTCCCGATGCCGCAGGATTGCTGCGTCAGTGCGATGGAGAAGTTGCACGGCATCATAGAATCGATGGGCCATGCTGAAATCGTCAGCGAAGATGGCGGCTATCTGCACGCCGAGTTCCACACCCCCGTACTGGGCTTCGTCGATGATGTGGAAATCGTCTGCAATGAAGAGGAGGGGGTCTGTCATGTGCGCAGCGTCTCGCGCAGAGGGCATTCCGATCTCGGCAAGAACCGCCAGCGGGTCGAGGACATTCGCCAACGCCTGGAAGGCTGGGGCTACTGCTGCTGACGCTTGTCGATGAACCTGAGCCTGAATCCAGGTCTCGGGCGTCGCTCGGCAGGCGCGGGAAGATGACTCACTGCATGACACCCACCACATCCCTCATTGCTTGAACTGCACAGGATGACGTCCACCACCCCGGTCCGCCTTCTCGAGGCGCCGGGGTTTTTCATGCCAACTCTTGGCAAGGTCGGCGTGATTTCCCGCAAGACCCCTGCCAAACAGTGAGCGAACGCTACCCAGCCAAGGTCGCCTTTGCTACTCTGGACGCGATACATGAGACGCATGATTGCATCGATCTGTATTGTGTTTTTTGCAATACAGTGATGCGTCGTACGCTGGCAGGATTCCGCATGATCGCCACGCCTCCGGGGCAACCCCGGTGCTTTCAGTCATCATCAGCACGACTTCCGCTCCGTGACCGATGATGTCTCTCGGTTGGATGATGTCTTTCGATTCGATGATGTCTCTCGACAGGATGATGTCTCTCGATTCGATGATGTCTTTCGACAGGATGATGTCTCCCCGACTGAAAGCCTCCAAGACAAGATGTGCGACGCGTGAATCACCCTTGACCATCGCTGGACACCAGCCCCCGCTAAACAGAGATCCATGAACGATTCCGTCCCCGCAGCGGGCTCCGCCCCCGCTGCTCACGATTTGCCCAACGAAAATTCGCTCAAGCGTGGTGACATCAAGGTGCTCGGTCTGTCCGCTCTCGGCGGCGCCCTCGAGTTCTATGACTTCGTCATCTTCGTGTTCTTCGCCACTGTCGTCGGCCAGCTGTTCTTCCCGCCCGACATTCCCGAGTGGCTGCGTCAGGTGCAGACCTTCGGCATCTTCGCCGCCGGTTATCTGGCGCGCCCGCTGGGTGGCATCATCATGGCCCACTTCGGCGATACGCTGGGCCGCAAGAAGATGTTCACGCTGTCCATCTTCATGATGTCGCTGCCGACCCTGCTGATGGGCATGCTGCCGACCTATGCCGTCATCGGCATGTGGGCGCCGCTGCTGCTGATCATCCTGCGTCTGTTCCAGGGCGCGGCGGTCGGCGGTGAGGTGCCGGGTGCCTGGGTGTTCGTCAGCGAGCACGTCGCACCGCGTCACAATGGCCTGGCCTGCGGCACGCTCTCGATGGGTCTGGTGGGGGGCATCCTGCTCGGCTCGCTGATGGCCAGCGCCATCAACAGTGTCTACACCCCGCAAGAGGTCAGTGATTTCGCCTGGCGGATTCCGTTCATCATCGGCGGCGTGTTCGGGCTGTTCTCGGTCTATCTGCGTCGCTGGTTGCACGAGACGCCGGTATTCGCCGAGATGCAGCAGAAGAAGGCGCTGGCCGCCGAGCTGCCCTTGAAGATGATCCTGCGGGAACAGCGTCCGGCGATTGCCGTGGCGATGGCGGTCACCTGGATTCTGACCGCTGCCATCGTGGTCGTGATCCTGATGACGCCGAGCCTGATCGCGGGCCTCGAAGGCCTGAGCCGCGCCGCGGCCTTCTCCGCCAACAGTCTGGCGATCGTGGCGGTGTGCATCGGCTGCATCGTCTCCGGTTACATGGTCGATCGCATCGGCGCCGGCGTCACCCTGGTGCTGTGGAGCGCCTTGCTGGGCATCACCTACTGGGTCTTCCTCGCCACCATGCACTCAGACCCCAGCCTGCTGGTGCCGCTCTACTGCCTGACCGGCTTCAGCGTCGGCATCGTCGGCGCGGTGCCGAGCATCGCGATCCGCGGCTTCCCGCCGGCGGTGCGCTTCACTGGCCTTTCGTTCTCCTACAATGTCGCCTACGCCATCTTCGGTGGCTTCACGCCGATTCTGGTCTCGCTGATGATGACCGTCTCGCCGCTGTCGCCCACCTGGTACGTGGCGGCGCTGTCGCTAATGGGCGTGGTGCTCGGCCTGTGGCTGGCGATCAGCCCGCGTGGCCGCGAACTGATGCGCATCGTCTGATCAGCGTATCCGGCATCGCAGGATGAGAGGCAGGCCATTGTGGCCTGCCTCTGCCTGAAAACGCGCATCACCCTCTGGGTGGTGCGCGTTTTTCGTTTGGGCCGGCGCCACGGCGACGCTAGGATAGAGCCATTCATTGTCTCTCCGCGCAGCGGCTTGCCACGGCCACGATGGCCGGGTTGTCACTCCCAGCAGGATGCCCGCATGTTTACCGTTCTTCACGCCAATCACCTCGAGGACCTGCGCGATCTGGCCCTCAAGGTGATCAAGGCCGCGCCTCAGCCTCCGCTGGTGCCGGAAACCTTCCTCGTCCAGTCCAACGGCATGGCCCAGTGGCTGAGATTGTCATTGGCCGAGGCCGATGGCATCGCCGCCTCGGTGGATTTTCCACTGCCCTCAAGCTTCGTATGGCGTGCCTATCGCGGGGTTTTGGGCGGCGTGCTGGGCGACGAGATTCCCGAGCTGTCGCCCTTCGACAAGGGCCCGCTTGCCTGGCGTCTGCTGCGCCTGCTGCCGGGGCTGCTGGCCGATGAATCCCAGGCCGAATGCTATGCGCCGCTCAGGGATTACCTGTGTCGCGACGAGCGTGGCCAGTTGATCGAGGCGGTCGGTGAGGGCGCATTGCCAGCGCTGCCCGAAGGCCCGGAGGCCGAACGTCAGCAGTGGCAGCTGGCCTGCCAGCTGGCGGACCTGTTCGATCAGTACCTCAACTATCGCCCCGAGTGGGTGCGCAGTTGGGAGAGCGGGCTTGAAGACGACAACTTCCGGGATGCCTTCGCGCGCCAGCAGGCCGCAAGCGAGCTGCCGGCCAATCTGCTGCCCGACAACCTGCCGGACAGCCAGCAGTGGCAGCCGGCACTGTGGCGAGCGGTGCTGGCCGATGCGCCATCCAGCAGCCGCCAGCATCACCGCGCCGCCCTGCATGGCCGCTTCGTCGCGGCGGCGCGCGCGCTGGAGACACTGCCCTCGACCCGCCGTCATCCGCTGCCGCCACGCCTGTTCGTGTTCGGTATCTCGGCGTTGCCGGGCCAGACGCTGGATGCGCTGCATGCGCTGTCCGGGGTGATGGACATCTACCTGATGATCACCAATCCCTGTCGCCATTACTGGGGCGATATCGTCTCCGACCGCGAAGCCGTGCGGCGCAGTTCGCGAGCAGACAGCCAGCGCATGGACAGCGAGCGCCTCGCGCAACAGCGTGCCCGGCACCCCGAGGCGCCGGCGCTGATCGGGCTGGCGGAGGAGGAGTTGCACCTCAAGGCCAACCCGCTGCTGGCAGGGCTTGGCGCACAGGGGCGTGACTTCATCGTCAGCCTGTATGAATTCGAGAGTGCGCTGTCGGGGCGCGACAGCGGCTTCGATCTCGAGCTGGACGTCTTCGTGCCGCGCATCAGCGAGGACACGCCACCCGAGCAGGCACCGCTGCTGCAGCAGATCCAGGACGAGATACTCGAGCTGGTCCACCCCGGCGAGCGTGCGCTGGCTGAGGGCAGTCCGCGGTTGCTCGCGGCCGATGACGACTCCATCAGTCTGGTCAGCGCCCACTCGGCGCTGCGCGAGGTCGAGATCCTCCACGACCGCCTGCTGGCGGCCTTCGAGCGGGCCCATGACGCCGAGAAACGCGGCGAGGGCGAGCCGCTGCGGCCGCGCGACATCCTGGTGATGGTGCCCGACATCGACCGATATGCCCCCTACATCGAGGCGGTGTTCGGTCAGCTGCCGCCGGGCAATCCGCGCCATATTCCCTTCACCATCGCCGACCGCGTGGCCAGTCAGGCCAATCCGCTGCTCGGGCTGGTGCTGATGCTGCTGGAACTGCCGGAGCGCCGCCTCGGCGTCAGCGAGGTGCTGGATGCGCTGGATGTCGCTGCCTTCCGGCGTCGTTTCGCCATCGAGGAGGGCGAGCTCGAGCGTCTGCGGCGCTGGCTGGCCGACAGCGGCGTGCGCTGGGGACTCTCCGGCGAGCACCGTGAGCAGCTCGGCTTCATGCCCCTCGACGAGAACAGCTGGCGCTTCGGCCTCGAGCGCATGCTGCTGGGCTACGCCACCGGCGCCCCGGCGGCCGGCTCCCCGGAGGCTGGCTCTCCGGCGGCCGGCGGTCCCGCGCAGGGGGAACTTGGAGATGAGCAAAATGGCGCTCCGATGGACGATCTGATGGACGGCCTTGTCGACATGAACGGCCTGAGCTTCGACGGCGTGGTGCCCTTCGATGAAGTGGCCGGTCTCGAGGCCGAGCTGGCAGGCAAGGTCGGCGAGCTGATCGAGAGTCTGGATCGCTGGCGCCGCTGGCTGGATACCTCGCGCACGCCAGCGGACTGGGCCACCACGCTGCAGCGGCTGTGGGAAGAGAGCCTCAGCCCGGACAGCGCCGAGGAATTCGACATTCTGGCGCGTCTGCAGGCGGCGCTCTCGCGCCTCGACAAGGGCTGGCAGCAGGCCGGTTTCGAGGGCTGCCTGTCGCTCAAGGTGGTGCGCGAGGCGCTGCGCGGCGAGCTGGACAGCGGCGGTCTCGCCCAGCGCTTTCTCGCCGGGCGGGTCAACTTCGCCACCCTGATGCCGATGCGTGCGATTCCCTTCCGCGAAGTGCACCTGCTGGGCATGAACGATGGCGACTACCCGCGGGTGCGCATGCCGCAGGATTTCGACCTGATGGCCAGCCGCCCGCAGGCGGGCGATCGCTCACGCCGCGACGATGATCGCTACCTGTTCCTGGAGGCGCTGCTGGCGGCGCGGGACCGCCTGTCGATCTCGTGGGTCGGGCGTGACCAGCGCGACAACGGCGAGCGGCCGCCCTCGGTGCTGGTCGGTGAACTGCTCGACTACATCGAGCTGGGCTGGGAGCCCGAGCAGCCGCACTCCGCCAAGCGTTCGCGGGAGGCGGCGCTGCGTGAGCGCCTGATCACCGAGCACCCGCTGCAGCCGTTCTCGCGGCGCTATTTCCATGCCTCCCAGGCGGCCGTCGATCTGTTCAGCTATGACGCCAGCTGGTCGAGCCTGTATCGCGTGGCGGGTCAGGCTCAAATGACTGAAAAAAATCAGGAAAACCCCAGCGAGGACAGCCAGGTGAGTTCGGCGGCAACGACCGCCTTGAGGCAGCTGGTGGAGCAGGCGCCGGAGTCCCATCTGCGCCTCGGTGCTGATTCGCTGGCGCGCTTCCTGCGCCGCCCCTGGCAGCTGGGGCTGGACCGCGTCGGCGTGCGCTTCCGCGATGCCGAGGTGCCGGATGAAGACAACGAACCCTTCGCCCCAGACGGGCTGGAGAACTTCACCCTGACTCGCGAGTTGCTGGACGCCGCGCTTGCCGGGCAGTCACTGCCGCTGGCCGCCGAACGTCTGCGCCGGGCCGGGCGGCTGCCGGCGCTGGGCTTTGCCGACGCCTTGATCGAACCGCGTCTCAAGCGTCTCGACCAGCAGTTGGCCAGCTGGCGTGACCAGCTCAGCGATGCCCTCTCGCTGCCGCCGCGCACTCTCGAGGTACCGCTGATCATGCAGGATGATGGCGGCGAGATACTGCGCGTGACTCTCACCACGCGCTTGATCAGCCGTCAGCAGCTGCACGATGACGCCGAGGGCGAGAGCCGCCTGCTGGCCACGCTGGAGGCGACCCACTTCGGCACCCTCAAGCCCGGCAAGGAAGGGCGCTACAAGAAGCTCGGCAAGCCGCATCGTCTGCTGGCCGGCTATCTCGACTGGCTGATGGCCAATGCGCGTCCCGGCCTCGGGGACGTGGCAGGTGATCAGGACGCAAGCCGTGAAGGCTATCAGTGGCTTGCGGTGTTCGAGGACCGCTGGCTGCTGTTCCCCGCGCTGCGCATCGAGCAGGCCGAGGCCGCGCTGCGCCACCTCGTCAAGGCGTATGCCCAGGGCTGGCAGGCACCGCTGGCGGCCGCGCTGGAACTGGCGACCACCCTCTGGGAGGTGGTGGGCGAGGAGGATCGCAATGCCCTGTTCGGCGCACTCAAGGCGCAGGCCGCTGACGGCAGCGCAAACCTTGAGACGGCGCTGGCCGCCATTCACAAGCCCTGGCTTGCCGACAGCCTGACGCGCGCCATGGAAACCCGCTTCAGCGAAGACATCTTCAAGGGCCCCCAGGCGCTCAGGCGTCAGGAAGGCGCGCTGGGCGAGCTGTGGCCGGAGTTCGAGGCCTTTGCACAGGCCGGCGGCGTGCTCAACAGCGTGCAGCTCTATCAGCCACTGATCGAGAGCATGATCGGTGTGCGGCAGGGTATTCTCGGCGAACGCGCGGTGGAGCTTGCCACCGGGAAGGCGACGTCATGAGCGATACCGGAGTGGAAGACATGCGCGGCGTGGAGAGTGGCGTGAGGAGTGGCATCGCTCAGGACAAGGAAGCGGCAATGTGTGACGAGATGGATCAGAGCCAGCAGGGCCAGGCCCTCGATATTCCGACGCTGCCGCTGCTCGGTCAGCATCTGATCGAGGCGAGTGCCGGTACCGGCAAGACCTTCACCCTCGCCGCGCTCTACGTGCGGCTGGTGCTCGGGCCCTTGCCCGGCCAGGACGCGGGCGTCTGCTATCCGCGCCCGCTGACGCCGCCGGAGATACTGGTGGTGACCTTCACCGAAGCCGCCACCGCGGAGCTTAGAGACCGCATTCGGGCGCGCCTCAAGCAGGCGCGTGAGGCGCTGCTGGGGCGTGCCAGTCCTGACCCGGTGCTGGCCGAGTTGCTCGCGCCGCTGCTGACACCATCACCTGCCGAGGACGCAGCGCGCCTCAAGGCTGCCGCGGCACGGCGCCTCGATCAGGCCGCGCGCCTGATGGATGACGCCGCCATCTTCACCATCCACGGCTTCTGCCAGCGCATGCTCAGCCGACATGCCTTCGATGCCGGCGGACGCTTCGGCGCCGAGCTGTTGCAGGATGGCCAGTCGCTGCTGGCGCGCTGCGTCGAGGATTACTGGCGCTGCGAGTTCTATCCGCTGGCCCGCGAGTGGCAGGCGTTGATCCGTGGGCGCTGGGCCGGGCCCGACGCGCTGGGAGAGGAGCTGCGCGGCCTGCTGCGGGATGGCACGCCACGCCCGCTGTACCGCGACGGCGAATGTCTTGAGGCCCCGCATGATCTGAGCGAGCTGCTCGGCAATGCCGAACAGTGGCGTCAGCAGCAGGAGGCCGCCCGGCGCGCCGTCGAGGAAAGCTTCGATGAGCCGGCCATCCGCGCGGTGATGGGCGAGGCCTTCGCCAGCAAGGCGCTCAACGGCAACAGCTACAAGGAAGCCGAGCTCGAGCCTCGACTGGCGGCGACGGCTGCCTGGCTGGCCAGCGGCGAGCACGACTTCGCCGCTGACATGCTCGACAGCAAGAAGCTGTGCTGGCTGAGTCAGGCCAAGCTCGAGAAGGGCACCAAGAAGAACTGCCAGACGCCGCGCCATCCCTTCTTCGCGGCGCTGGACATGCTGGCCGAGGTGCCCGCCCCGGACGCCGTACTGCTGGATCAGGTCGCCGTGCATGCGTGTGACAGCGTCGCCCGCGCCCTGATCTGCGAGAAGCGCCGCCTCGGGCTGTGGGAATTCTCGGACCTGCTCAATGATCTCGATCACGCACTGGACCCGTCGCTCAATGGCGAGGCCAGCCAGCGTCTGGCGCGCCAGATCCGTCAGGAGCTGCCGGTGGCGATGATCGACGAATTCCAGGACACCGACCCGGTCCAGTACCGCATCTTCCGGCGCATCTATCCGCAGACGGCGGGCGATGGCCCGTCCGACGACGATGCCATCGGCAACGATGCCGTCAATGGCAATGCTGGCGAGGCGCCCAGCACGCTGTTGATGATCGGTGACCCCAAGCAGGCCATCTATGCCTTCCGCGGCGCCGATATCGACACCTATCTGGCGGCGCGCAAGGTCACCAGCTCGCGCTTCACCCTGCCGCGCAACTTCCGCTCCAGCGCTGCGATGGTGTCCGCGGTGAATGCCCTGTTCGCCCAGCATCAGGCGCCCTTCGGCAGTGAGGACATTCCCTTCCAGCCGGTCGAGGCCCAGGGCACGCGCACCCGGCTGGTGCTGCGTCATGCGGATGGCCGCGAAGAGGCCGCCTGCGCGCTGAATCTGTGGTGGGCCAGCGGTGAGCGTCTGAGCGCCGATGACCATCGCCGCGCCATGAGTGGTGCCTGTCGCGCCCAGATCCAGGCCTTGCTGGAAGGGCAGCAGCGTCTGGCGGCGGGCGAGCCGGGGCTGGTGTTCATGGACGAAGGGGATGCGACGCCACGTGGCGTGGCCGCCAGCGATATCGCCGTGCTGGTGCGCAACGGCCGCGAGGCCGCGGCGGTGCGGGGCGCGCTGGCCGAAGGCGGCATCCGCAGCGTCTATCTGAGCGAGAAGAGCTCGGTATTCGACACGCCGGAGGCCTTCGAGCTGCTGCAGCTGTTCGAGGCCGTGGCCCATCCGCGTGATGACCGCCGTCTGCGCGCGGCGCTGGCGACGCGGCTGCTGGCCGAGGATCTCTCGCTGGTCGAGCGCCTCGCGGTGGATGAGCTGGCCTGGGAGCGTGAGGTCGAGCGCTTCGATGGCTATCACCGCGACTGGCAGCGGCGTGGCGTGCTGCCGATGCTGCGCGGCGTGATGCGTGACTTCCGGGTCGGGGAACGGTTGGCGGCGCGCGCCGGGGGCGAGCGCGCCCTGACGGACGTGCTGCACCTTGGCGAGCTGGCCCAGAATGCCGCCCAGCGCCTCGATGGTGAGCAGGCGTTGCTGCGCTGGTGGCATCAGGCGCTGGAATCCGGCCATGAGGCGCTGGACAGCGACAGCCTCAGTCAGCGACTGGAAAGTGATGAGGGGCTGGTGCGTGTCGTCACCATCCACAAGTCCAAGGGGCTTGAGTATCCCATCGTGCTGCTGCCGTTCATGGCCAGCTTCCGCGCGGCCGAGCCGGACAGGAATTTCGGCCTGCTGACCCTCAAGCAGCGCTGGCTGGCCACGGCTGACGTGGAAGGTGATGACGAGGGAGGCGCTGACGAGGAAGACGATAACGAGGAAGTGTCTGCTCGGGGAGTCGATCAGGAGGATGACGCTCTCGATGACAGCATCCTGGTCAAGAAGCCCTCCAGGGAGGCCATCGCGGCGGCCGATCATGCACGGCTGATGGAAGACGTGCGTCTGCTTTATGTAGCGCTGACGCGTCCCAAGTTCGCCTGCTGGCTGGGGCTGGCGCCCATCGGCAAGGGCGGTTTCAGCAAGCAGCTGAGCCTGCCGTCCACCGCCGTCGGCTACCTGCTCGGCCTGAGTGACACCCCGGATATCGAGGCCAGCGCCATCGAGGCCGCGCTGCACGGCTGGTGTGATCAGCAGTCTGCCGGGCTGGCGCGCCTTTCCGGCCTGCCCATGCCAGCAGGCCACGAATATCAGCCCCCGGCGGAGCGCGATCAGCACTTCCACGGCGCGCGCCACTTCGCGGGCGGTATCGAGGATGACTGGTGGATCGCCTCCTACACCGCCTTGCTCACCGATGCCCGTCAGGTGACGGCGGCGCTGGAAGACACCGCCGATGCCGCGGATGACCGCGTGCCCGAGGGCGCCACCGAGATCGCGCTGGAAGAGGGCGAGCAGGGCCTGACGCGCCCGGACCGCGAGGTGGCGGGGCAGTCCGGCCCGCTGCTGGCCGGCGGCCTGCCGATGACGGTGGGCGAGATCCATCTGCATGATTTCCCGCGCGGACCGCGCCCGGGGACCTTCCTGCATGGCCTGCTGGAGGCGGTGGACCTCGATCGCCTCGGCGCGGATGACTATCGCGGCGAGCTTGAACGGCTGGTGGGCTCGCGGCTGCATTTCGGTGGCTTCGATGCCAGCTGGCAGCCGCGCCTCACCGACTGGCTGGAGCAGGCGCTGACCCGCCCGCTGCAGGGCTTCGAGGGCGAGCCTATCCTGCTCAACCGGCTGGAGGCCTGGCTGCCGGAGCTGGAATTCTGGCTGCCGGCCGTGCACGCACGCAGTCTGCCGCTGGATGCCGTGGTCACCGCGCTTGAGCCATTACCGCGCTCGCGGCCCAGGCTCGCGCCACGTCGCATGCACGGCATGCTCAAGGGCTTCATCGACCTGACCTTCCAGTCCGGCGGCCGCTGGTACGTGCTGGACTGGAAGTCCAACTATCTGGGCGAGCGCCCCGAGGATTATCTTGGCGAGTCGCTGGCCCGCGCCATGGTCGAGCACCGCTACGACCTGCAATACGTGCTCTACACCCTCGCGCTGCATCGCCTGCTCAAGGCGCGCCTCGGTGAGGACTACGATTACGAGCGCTGCATGGGCGGAGTGCTGTATGTCTTCCTGCGTGGCCTGGATGCCGGCGGTGGCTCACCCGCGCTTGCGGTGGATGAGACTGAAGCGACGCCCGGCCGGCCCCTTGAAGGGACAGCGACGCCCGGCGTCTTCCAGCGGCGGCCATCACAGGCGCTGATCGAGGCGCTGGATCTCTGGCTGGGCGGCGACAGCTCCGCATTGGATAGCTTGCTCCTCAACACCACCGACACCTCGCCACTCACGCAAAGCGGCCAGCAGGGGGCCTTCGATGTCTGACACCATGTCTGTGCCAACGCAGCAGCTCAGCGCTGCCCCTGATGCCCCGACTGCCGACACCCTGCTCGCCACGCTCGGCCTGTGGGTGGAGCTGGGCTGGCTTAGGCGCGTCGATGCCCATCTGGTGCGCTTCATGGCGCGCCATGTGCCGGAGGCCCCGGCCAGCGTATTGCTGGCGGCCGCGCTGGCCAGCCACCAGCTGGGGCGCGGGCATGTGTGCCTGTCGCTGTCGCGGGCGCTGGCCGAGCCACGTGCGACCCTGTCGTTGCCGCCGCTGGAGCAGTCCGAGGCGCATCTGGCCGAGGTCAGCGTGGCCCTGCCGGAAGCCTTCCTGGCGGATATCGATGCCGGCCACTGGGCCGAGCAGCTGGCGGCATCGCGGCTGGTCAGCGTGCTGGCGCAGGCCGATTCCCCGGCAGGCCATCTGCCGCTGCGCCCGCTGGTGCTGGTGGGCGAGCGCCTCTATCTGCGCCGTTACTGGCAGGCCGAGCGTGAGGTCGCGGCGGGGCTGCGTGCGCGGATGGGGCCGAGCGAGGAGGGCGAGACGCGGGTCAGTGATGCGCTGGGCGAGCGTCTGCGCGAGCTGTTCGCCAGCAATCAGCCGGACCCGCACGGCGAGCCGGACTGGCAGAAGCTGGCCTGCGCCCTGGCGCTGCGTCAGCGCCTGACGGTGATCTCCGGCGGCCCCGGTACCGGCAAGACCACCACCGTCACGCGCCTGTTGGCGTTGTTGCAGGCTCAGGCGCTGGCGGGTGGCGCTGACGGTGCAGAGGGCAAAGTGGAGAGCGATGAGACAGCCCAACCGCACGAGCGGCGGGCGCTGGATATCCGCCTGGTCGCCCCGACCGGCAAGGCGGCGGCGCGGCTGTCGGAGTCGATCCGAGGGGCGGTGGCGAAGCTCGAGGTGCCAGACGCGGTACGCGCCGCCATCCCGCGCGAGGCAAGCACCGTGCACCGCCTGCTGGGCGCTCGCCCGGATTCGCGCTATTTCCGCCATCACGCTGGCAACCCGCTGGCGCTGGATCTGCTGGTGGTGGATGAAGCCTCGATGGTCGATCTCGACCTGATGGCGGCGCTGCTTGGCGCGCTGCCCGCCCACGCCCGCCTGATTCTGCTCGGCGACAAGGACCAGCTGGCCTCGGTGGAAGCCGGCGCCGTGCTGGGCGATCTCTGCGAGCATGCGCTGCCGCCGCGCTACTCGCCGGCGCTGTGTGCCGACTTGAGCCGCCTGACCGGCGAAACCCTGGAGCAGGCCATCGCCGTGCCTGATGGCCAGGACTTGGAGGAAACATCAGCGACACGTGGCCGCCTCGCCGATCACGTGGTGGTGCTGCAGAAGAGCTATCGCTTCTCCGCCGACAGTGGCATCGGCGCGCTGGCACGCGCCAGCAACGCCGGTGATCGTCAGGCACTGCGCGAGGTCTGGAAGGCCGGTTATCGCGACATCGCCTGGCTCAAGCTCAGTGGCCCGGAGGACCGCGATCTCGAGAAGCTGGTAGTCAATGGCTACCGCCCGGCGCTGGAGGCCGTGCGTGAGCGGCGTCCGGCGCGTGAGGTGATCGACCTGCTGCTCGAGTTCCAGCTGCTGTGCGCGCTGCGCCGTGGCCCCTACGGCGTCGATGGCCTCAACCAGCGTGTGGCGCGGGTGCTGATGCGGCGTGGACTGATCGCCGAGGAGCGCGGCTGGTACGCCGGTCGCCCGGTGATGGTGACGCGCAACGACCGCGCGCTGGGGCTCTACAACGGCGATGTCGGCATCACCCTGCCGGCCCCCGCCGCTGGCGGGCGCCTGCGCGTGTTCTTCCCGGTCGAGGAGGAGGCGACGCCAGACACCGAGCGTGATGAGCAGGACACCGACATCCAGCGCTTCCACCGTGGCGTGCGCGCGGTATTGCCGTCACGCCTCGAGGCGGTGGAGACCGTCTTCGCGATGACGGTCCACAAGTCGCAGGGTTCCGAGTTCCGCCATGTGTTATTCGTGTTACCTGAGGGCGCCAACCCGATTCTGACCCGCGAGCTGGTCTACACCGGCATCACGCGGGCCAAGTCACGGGTCACGCTGGCGGGAACCCGCCGCGAGACGCTGGAAGGCGCCATTGAACGACGCGTGGTGAGAGCCAGCGGGCTGGTGCTCTAGGCCGGACACCGACGGATGATCGTCATCTCCGGCTCCGCCGCGCTCGACGGGAGGAGGGGACATGACGGACGTCAGCAGTCGCGTGAAGGAAAGGGCGCAGCCACAGAGCGAGATGCATGCCGTGGCGCTGGCCACGGCGGCCAGTCAGCTCAAGGACCCGCAGGCGGCAGTGGCCGAGATTGCCCGAACGCTTGATCTGGCGCTGGGAGATCGCGAGCGGCTCGGCGGGGTGCTGTTCTTCTGCTCGGCGGATTATCCGCTGGCGGCACTGGGCCAGGCGCTGGCCGCCACCTTCGGCGAGGTGCCGGTGAGCGGCTGCACCACCGCCGGCGAGATCACGCCCGCGGGCTATGCGCGCGGCTCCATCACCGCCATCGGCATTGCGCGCAGTGACTTCGCGCTGGCGCAGGTGCTGATCGATGATCTGAGCGGTTTCGATCTTCCGCGTGCCCAGGCGCTGAGTGATGAGTTGCTGGCACGCTGTCGCGAGCAGGCCGTGGCGCCGGTGATGGGCAACAGCTTCGCGCTGACGTTGCTCGACGGGCTCTCGAGCAGCGAGGAGCAGGTGCTGGCGACGCTGGATGCGGCGCTGGGCAGCATTCCCGCCTTCGGTGGCTCCGCCGGGGATGACAATCGCCTGTCGCACACCTATGTCTACGCCGATGGCGTCTTCCATGATCAGGCGGCGGTCGTGGTGGTGGTCAATACGCGGCTGCCGTTCGAGGTCATCAGCACCCATCACCTCACGCCGCTGGCCGACAAGCTGGTGGTGACGGCGGTGGATCGTGATTCGCGCCGCGTGCTGGAGCTGAATGCCGAACCCGCCGCCGAGGAGTACGCCCGGCTGGCCGGCGTCGCGCCCGAGGCGCTGGAGGAGGCGGTCTTCGCGCGTTGCCCGCTGGCGGTGCGCATCGGCGAGGCGCATTACGTGCGCTCCATCCAGCGCGTGAATGACGATGCCAGCCTGAGTTTCTACTGCGCGGTGGAGACCGGCATCGTGCTCACCGCCATGCAGGCCACGCCGATTCTCGAGCAGCTCGAGCAGCGCCTGGCCGAGGTGGAGGCGCGCCTGGGGCCGCCCGCGCTGACCATCGGCTGCGACTGCTTCCTGCGGCGCATGGAGATCGAGGCGCTGGCGCTGGAGGATGAGGCCTCGCGCATGCTCAGGCGGCACCGGGTGATCGGCTTCAATACCTACGGTGAGCAGCACCACGGCATGCACATCAACCAGACCTTCACGGGTGTGGTGATCGGCCAGCGCCGCTCGGTTGCCGACGGCAGGGGAGGAGAGGATGTCGCCTGATACGCCGCTGACCGAGCAGGGCTTGCTGACCAAGACAGGCCCCCTGGCCGAGACGTACGCTCAGACCGAGACGGACGCTCAAAGCGCCGAACTTGCCGCCCTCAAGGCGCGCAATCGCCAGCTGGAGAAGATCAACGCCGCCCTGATCGAGCGGGTCGAATCCAGCAGTCCTTCACCGAGCGCGCCCTACGCCGCCTTCGAGCATGCGGTACTGCTGGCGGACCAGGTGCGCGAGCGTACCGATGCCCTGCATCGCACCCTCGATGAGCTGGGGGCACTCAATCGACGCCTGACCGCCGCCAAGGCCGCCGCCGAGGCGGCCAACCACTCCAAGACCCGCTTTCTCGCCGCCATCAGCCATGACCTGCTGCAACCCCTGAATGCCGCCCGGCTGTTCGCCAGCGCCCTGGAAGAGCAACTGGCGCGGCTGGCACTGGATGCTTCCCTGCCGGGCGACGCTTCACCGGGCGATGCCATTTCTGACGTCACGCCCGGCGAGCTGGTGGCGCGGCTGGGGCGTTCGCTGGCAGATGTCGAGAGTCTGCTGGGCACGCTGGTCGATATCTCGCGGCTGGATGCCGGCGTGCTGACGGCGGATGTCGCCATCTTCCCGGTGCGTGAACTGCTGGATGTGCTCGCCGAGGAATATCGCCAGCTGGGCGCCGCCCGTGGGCTCGAGCTGCATTACGTGGCCAGTCATCTGAGTATCGAGTCGGACCTGCAATTGCTGGCGCGGGTGGTGCGCAACTTCCTGAGCAATGCGCTGCGCCATGTGCCGGATGGCTCGACGCGCGGGCGGGTGCTGCTGGGGTGTCGGCGTCGCGGTGACTGGCTGGAGATCACCGTGGCCGACAACGGCCCCGGCATCGCCGAGCATCAGCGCGAGGTGGTCTTCCAGGAATTCCGACGCCTGGCGCCGCGCCAGGACAACGAGCAGCGCGGCCTCGGGCTGGGGCTGGCGATCGTCAAGCGTATCACCGGCCTGCTGGAGCACCCCCTGTCGCTGACCAGCACGCCGGGGCGCGGCGCCGCCTTCGCGGTCCGCGTGCCGATTCGTCAGCCTGCCAGTGTGGTGAGCCCGGCGGCTGACGCCTCTTCTACTGGCCAGCCTTGCGCATCACCGCTCGCGCAGCCGCTGCTCGATACCGTTATCTGGGTGGTCGAGGATGATCGGGAGGTGTGTGCCGGCATGCAGTCATTGCTCGGGGGCTGGGGCGCGAGTGTCCACTGCGCCGATGATGCCGAGGTGCTGTTGCAGCAGGCCGTGGCCGCGCCGCAGGTCTTGATCGTCGATCATCAGCTCGGCGAAGGGCAGCCCGATGGCCTCAAGCAGGCGCAACGCCTGCGGCAACGCTGGCCGGGCTTGCCGGTGGTAGTGATCAGCGCGGACCACTCGGCGCCGCTCAAGGCCAGCGCGCGTGCGCTCGGGTTCGGGTTTCTGCTCAAGCCGGTCAAGCCGCTGCGCCTGCGCCAGTTGCTGGTCAATCGTCGCTAGCCGCGCGCAGAGGTGCTGGAAGTGATGCTGCACGGGGGAGGGAAAAGGAGCTGGAAAAGGGCCTCAAGAAGAGACTGGAAAGGGGAGAAGGCAAAGACAGTGGCAAATAGGCGTCCGCCACGGGGGTGATTGAAGGAGCCTATCGAGCACCACGCTTATTTTTAATGAGAATCAATGGCATTTGGCGTGTATGCTGGTCATATAGCCTCCCGCATATTTCTTTATCTGTTCGCGGGTCATTGATCTGGCAGGTTTTCCCCCCATGCTGAATGTCATGTCCGATAAATCCGTACGTCATGCCGCAAGCATGTCACTGGGCAGCGAAGGCGACGCCTCTGCTGCCGGTGGTGCGCACACAGCTTCCCCTGTCCGTCTCGCTGGCCGCCTGCGCCGCGCCTTGCCATTCCTCGGCCCGGCGATGATCGCCGCCGTCGCCTATATCGACCCGGGCAACTTCGCGACCAACATCGAGGCCGGCTCCCGCTATGGCTACACCCTGCTGTGGGTGGTGCTGTGGGCCAACCTGATGGCGATGTTGATCCAGACCCTGTCCGCGCGGCTGGGGCTGGCGACCGGCAAGAATCTGGCTGAGGTCATCCGTGAACGCTTCCCGCGTCCGGTGGTGTGGGCCTTCTGGGTGCAGGCGGAGATCGTCGCCATCGCGACCGATCTGGCCGAATTCCTGGGGGCGGCGCTGGCCTTCAATCTGCTGTTCGGGCTCAGCATGCTGGAAGGGGCGCTGCTGACCGGTGCCATCACCTATGCGGTGCTGGTGATGCAGCGTTTCGGCTTCCGCATGATGGAAATGATCATCGGCGCGATGATTCTGGCGGTCTCGGCGGGTTTCCTGCTCGAGATCATTCTCAGTCGTCCGCCGGTGGAGCCGATCATCTACGGTCTGCTGTCGCCGAACTTCCCGGATAGCCACGCCATCTTCCTGGCGGCGGGCATCCTCGGTGCCACCGTGATGCCCCATGTCATCTACCTGCATTCCGCGCTGTCCCAGAATCGCATCCGGGTGCGTGACAGCGGTCAGCGCCGTCGCGTGATGGGCTACTACCGGCTGGATGTCATCATCGGCATGGCGCTGGCGGGCTTGATCAACATGGCGATGCTGGTGCTGGCCGCCAAGGTCTTCCACGGCAACGGCGAGACCGGGGTGGCCTCCATCACCGAGAGCTACAAGCTGCTGTCGCCGCTGATGGGTCAGGATGCGGCGAGTCTCATCTTCGGCTTCACGCTGCTGCTGGCGGGGCTGTCCTCCTCCATCGTCGGCACCCTGTCCGGTCAGGTGGTGATGCAGGGCTTCGTCAACTTCCGCATTCCGATGTGGCTGCGCCGCGTGATCACCATGGCACCGGCCATCGCCATCATCCTGATGGAGTTGCCGGAGCAGCAGGTGCTGGTCGCAAGCCAGGTGGTACTCAGCTTCGGGATCCCCTTCGCGCTGGTGCCGCTGTTGATGTTCACCGCCAACCGCCGCCTGATGGGAGACCTGGTCAATCGTCACTGGGTGACGGCCATCGGGGTGCTGGTCGCGGCGATCATCATCCTGCTCAATGGCTATGTGCTGGTCGGCGAGCTGATGTAGGCCCCGCACCCTCTGTTCTATGCTCCAGGCCCTATGGCCTTGGTGAGTCCAAAAGGCCTGCCGGTGGCAGGCCCTCGCAACGCCCCGCTGTGTGCCTCATTCGTGAGCGCCCCGGCGGGGCGTTGCGCGTTGTGGGGCGGCAGGGGGCGCGCTCGCGCCAGACACGGCAGGCAGGGAGTGGCTGGCCAGCAGAATCGCCTGTACCCGGCTGGCGACCCCCAGCTTGTGCAGGATGGCGGAGACATGCGACTTGACGGTGGTTTCCGCCACGCCCAGCTGCCAGGCGATCATCTTGTTGGATTCGCCCAGCACCATGCGCTCCAGCACGCCGCGCTGCTTGGTGGTGAGGGTCTGCCAGCGCTGCGCGAATTCCGCCTCGCTGAGGCTCGGCGCAAGTTGAGGGGCTGGCGGTGGCACTGGTGCTGAGGCCGATGCCGAGGCTGAGGAGGAAGCCGCCTGGCTCGCCAGCGCCGGACGCGGGGCGGCGCGCATCAGCCGGGCGGGTACATAGACCTCACCGGCCAGCATGCGCGCGAGTGCCTCGCGCAATACCTCCGCCGAGCTCGACTTGGAGAGATAGCCCACCGCACCGAGTGCCAAGGCCTCCAGCACCGTCTCGCGCGCCTCGTGGGCGGAGAGTATCGCCACCGGCAGCCAGTCTGCCTCCTGGCGCAAGCGCATCAGGCCTTCCAGGCCGTAGCTGTCAGGCAGGTCGAGATCCAGCAGCAGCAGGTCGAGGCTATCGGCATGCGCGTCGATGAGGCTGAGCGTCTCGGCGAGACTGGCGGCCTGCAGCAGCTCGTAGGGCGGCGTGGGGGCATCGGCGACGCTCAGACTCAGGGTACGACTGATGGCATCACGGAACAGCGGATGGTCATCCGCGATCAACAGACGGTACATGGAGGCTCCTGGCCGGTGGCGGGCGATATCCTGAGCATAACGTCATGGCGTGGTGTCGTGCCTTGCGGCCTTCGCGGTATGGCGGCGTTCGTTTCTCCCTCCTTTTCTCCTCCCAAGGGATGAGACGGTCTCCGCCCATGGGGGCATGTCGCGATTGGCGTCGGTGGTCAAGACTGTGAGAGTCGCCTGAACAAGTACCTCTTGATGGATCGGGCAGCGAGTCAGCGCCAACGGGGCCACTGCAGAAGGGCCAACACAGGCGTTTCGCTGACACGACAACGACTTTTCAGTAACGACAACGACTGCGCAGCAACGACAACAACAGGCCGTCGATCACGAGCGCCACTCGTGAATCCGGCCAACAGGAGTTCGCCATGATCTACGCCTCCCCGGGCAGCGCCGATGCGCTGGTCACGTTCAAGGATATCTACGGCAACTATATCGGCGGTCGCTTCGTCGAGCCGGTGAAGGGTGAGTACTTCGACAATGTCAGCCCGGTGACGGGCGAGGCCTTCTGCCGTATCCCGCGTTCGAGCGCGGAGGATATCGACCTCGCGCTGGACGCCGCCCACAAGGCAGCCGCTGCCTGGGGCAAGACCTCGGTGCAGGAGCGCTCCAACATCCTGCTCAAGATCGCGGATCGCATCGAGCAGAACCTCGAGATGCTGGCCGTCGCCGAGACCTGGGACAACGGCAAGGCGGTGCGCGAGACGCTGAACGCCGATATCCCGCTGGCGGCGGACCACTTCCGTTACTTCGCCGGTTGCCTGCGCTCCCAGGAAGGCACCGCGGCGGACATCGATGCCAATACCGTCTCCTATCACTTCCATGAGCCGCTGGGTGTGGTCGGGCAGATCATCCCGTGGAACTTCCCGATCCTGATGGCGGCCTGGAAGCTCGGCCCGGCGCTGGCGGCCGGCAACTGCGTGGTGCTCAAGCCGGCGGAGCAGACCCCGGCCTCGATTCTGGTGCTCGCGGAGCTGGTCGGTGACCTGCTGCCGGCGGGCGTGCTCAATATCGTCAACGGCTACGGGGCCGAGGCCGGTCAGGCGCTGGCGACCAGCAAGCGCATCGCCAAGATCGCCTTCACCGGCTCCACTCCCGTGGGTTCGCACATTCTCAAGTGCGCCGCCGACAGCATCATCCCCTCCACGGTGGAGCTGGGCGGCAAGTCGCCCAACATCTACTTCGCCGACATCATGAATGCCGAACCCGAGTTCATCGACAAGGCCGCCGAAGGCCTGGTGCTGGCGTTCTTCAATCAGGGCGAGGTGTGCACCTGCCCGTCACGCGCCCTGATCCAGGAAAGCATCTACGACGACTTCATGGCCCGGGTGATGGAGCGCGTGAAGACCATCAAGCGCGGCAACCCGCTGGACACCGACGTGCAGGTCGGCGCCCAGGCTTCCCGCGAGCAGTTCGACAAGATCATGTCCTACATGGATGTCGCCCGTGAGGAAGGCGCCGAGGTGCTCACCGGTGGCAGCAGCGAGCAGCTGGAGAACGAGCTGGCCAACGGCTATTACATCCAGCCGACCCTGCTCAAGGGCAACAACTCGATGCGTGTCTTCCAGGAGGAGATCTTCGGGCCGGTGGTGGCCGTCACCACCTTCCGTGACGAGGCCGAGGCGCTGGCCATCGCCAATGACACCGAATTCGGTCTCGGCGCCGGTGTCTGGAGCCGCGACATGAACGTCGCCTTCCGCATGGGGCGCGGCATCCAGGCCGGTCGCGTGTGGACCAACTGCTACCACCAGTATCCCGCCCATGCCGCCTTCGGTGGCTACAAGAAATCCGGTGTCGGTCGCGAGACCCACAAGATGGCACTGGAGCACTACCAGCAGACCAAGAACCTGCTGGTCAGCTACGACATCAATCCGCTCGGCTTCTTCTAGGCCTGTCTGGCAGCGCCACCGCGACTGGTGGTGCTGCACGCCTCCCGCGATTCTTGCTTGAGAAAATGACATCGATGCCCGCGCCAGATCCGATTGCTTGATCTGGCGCAGGGCAGGGAGCGCTGCGTCCGGTTTCAATGGAGAGGCAAGCTTGGCGCTGGTCTGAGCGCAGGCATGGGCGCTGGAAAAAACGCCGGCATGGGCGCTGGCGCATGCAGGCGCAAGCCCACACTCTACGCCGCAACTCTCCGCCGCAACTCTGCTGGTTCGTCTGTCTTGAATGTCCGTCTTTCTTGAATGTTCGTCAGTCTTCAATGGATGAGGAGTACGTCATGGATAACAGCATGAAAGCCGCCGTGGTACGTGAATTCGGTGCACCGCTGGTGATCGAGGAGGTCGCGGTACCGCGACCGGGACGTGGCGAGATTCTGGTCGAGGTCGCCGCCTCCGGGGTCTGTCATACCGACCTGCACGCCGCGCATGGCGACTGGCCGGTGAAACCCAATCCACCGTTCATTCCCGGCCATGAGGGCGTCGGTACCATCGCCGCGGTGGGCGAGGGCGTCACCCACGTCAAGGAAGGCGACCGTGTCGGGGTGCCCTGGCTCTACTCGGCCTGCGGCCACTGCGAGCATTGCCTGGGTGGCTGGGAGACGCTGTGCGAGAGCCAGCAGAATACCGGCTACTCGGTGAATGGCGGCTTTGCCCAGTTCACGCTGGCGGACGCAGGCTACGTCGGCCGACTGCCGGACAGCGTGGGCTTCGTGGAGATCGCGCCGGTGCTGTGCGCCGGGGTCACGGTCTACAAGGGACTCAAGATGACCGACACCCGCCCCGGCCAGTGGGTGGTGATCTCGGGCATCGGCGGGCTGGGACATATGGCGGTGCAGTATGCACGCGCCATGGGCCTGAACGTGGCGGCGGTGGATGTGGATGATGCCAAGCTGGAACTGGCCCGCCGTCTGGGTGCGACCGTGACCGTCAATGCCATGAAGGAAGACCCGGCGAGCGTCATCAAGCGCGAGATCGGCGGCGCGCATGGGGCGCTGGTGACGGCGGTGTCGCCCAAGGCCTTCGATCAGGCCCAGAACATGCTGCGCCGTGGCGGCACCCTGGTGCTCAACGGCCTGCCGCCGGGCGACTTCCCGCTGCCGATCTTCTCCACCGTGCTCAATGGCATCACGGTGCGTGGTTCCATCGTCGGCACGCGTCAGGACCTGCAGGAGGCGCTGGACTTCGCCGCGGAAGGCAAGGTCGCCGCCACCGTGCAGACCGGCAAGCTCGAGGACATCAACGACATCTTCGGACGCATGATCGACGGCAAGATCGAAGGGCGCATCGTGCTCGACATGAAGGCCTGAGGCGTTCGCTGGCCTGAATCCTCACCACCGATGACAGGCCTGCTGGAAGCGGCAGGCTGCCAGACACGACAACGCCAGCCCGAGGGCTGGCGTTGTCGTGTCTGGCATGGCCGTGTGCGTTGACTCTCACGCGGGCACTGCAAAGAGCTCTCTCTGACGAGCTCGGGCTTTAGCTTACACCGTGCCGAATTTCTCGTTCTCGCCCATGTCCGGGGTGTGGTCCTTGTCGAGGTTGGCACGCGCCACCTCGTAGAGCTGATAGGCCTTGCTCTCCTTGGCCTTCCAGTGCTCACCGGATTGCACCGAGATCTCCAGCAGGGTGACGTCGGGGTCATCCTTGCCTTCCGGGAACCAGGCGGCCACGAACGGGTTCCAGAACTTGTCGATCAGGCCCTGATCGCGGTGCAGATTGGCATGACCGCTCAGCGACACGTAGACGCCATCATCCTGATCGGAAAAGCTCAGGCAGACCTCGCTGTCCTTCCTGGCCTCAAACACCTTCTCGGCGCTGGCGCGGGTGAAGAACCACAGGGTGCCGTCGTAGTCATCCTGCACCAGATGCATCGGGCGGGCGTGGGGCATGCCGTCGCCTTGCGTCACCAACATGCCGACCTTCACATCCTTGATCAGCTTCCAGATCTTCTGCTTGTGCTCCGGGCTCGACATCGTGTGTCACTCCTTTGCGTCATGCGAATGAAAATCCGGCTGGCTAGCCGTTGCACAAGACCTTGGAGCGACACCCCACAACTTCAAGGGATGATGGTGAAGCTTTCGCTTGATGAGTCAGGGCTTGATTAATCAGAGCTTGATGAGTCGGCGCTTGATTCAGGCGCCGAGGCGACTCACTGCGCTGCCGGTGCCTGCCAGGCGTCGCTGCCCCACAGCGGCACGCTGCTCAGTGCATGCTTGAAGCTGCCACTGGTTTCCTTGGTGCTGTAGGCGATATAGAGCAGGCTCTGGGAGTCGCGATCCAGAATGCGACGAATCTTGAGGCTCTTGAGCAGCACGCTCTTGGACTTGCGATAGACCTCCTCGCCACTCTTGGAGGTATCGATGTCGGCGATCATCTCCGCCGTGATCGGGCCGGTCTGGCGGCAGGCGATGCTCATGTCGGAGGGATCGGAGAAGTCGAGGTCCGCCTCGATGTTGCTCAGATGGCAGGTCACGCCCGGCACCTTGGGGTCGATCAGGCTCTCGATCTTGATGTCCTTGGTGGTGAACAGGCCCAGCGAGACATCCCCGACCTCGTTGTCATCACAGCCGGCCAACAGCAGGCCTGAGGCGATCACACCCAGCAGGGCAGCACGAGAGGGAAGGCGGCGCAGTCGCGTCATGGGGGCATCCTTGAGTCAGTGGTGTCAGGCGATGATAGCGTGTCAGACCCGCGGTGGGCGTCAACCATCGTCCGGGTCTCAATGCTTGCCGCGGGCTCAATGCTTGCCGCGGTCTCACTCGCTGGCGAAGGCAGCGAGATTCAGCGTATGCGAGTTGCCCAGCCACATCACGCCCTGGGTGTGATCGAAGAGGTCATCGCCGGTGCCGGCGTGCACGAAGATATCCAGCGAGCCGCGGTTGAGTGCCAGCCACGGGATGATGCGCCCGAATTCCTCAGGCAGGAAGGACAGCTGACAGCTCCACAGCGGGTGCGGGCCGACCGGTTGCTGGTGGAAGCGCCCGACGCGCAGCGTGAAGCGCTGTTCGGCCTGGGCCGCCAGTTCGCGAGCGGCGGCCAGGCTCTGCTCATCGGTGTAATAGAGATGGGCGTGGTAGTAGCTGATGTGGTGTGTCATGGCGTTGTCTCGATCGTTCTCAAGGGGGCTTCCAGCGCTCGGTCTCAAGGGCCGTACCGGGAGTTTCAATGGCTGGCGGCAGTGATCGTCAGGGCGTGATGGGCCTTGTGGCCGTCAGCCCCAGGCCTTGTAGATCAGCTGCACACCCACCAGCGCCATCGCGATGATGATCAGGCGGAAGAACAGCTTCTCGTTGACGCGGGATTGCAGCCACAGGCCGCTTCTGACCCCCGCCCAGGCCACCGGCACCAGCAGCAGCGAGGTGGAGAGGCTGGTGAGGTTGATCTCGCCCAGCGCCACGTAGGGGCCCAGTTTCATCAGGTTCATGCCAGCGAAGATGATCACCGTGGTGGCAATGAAGGTCTCCTTGGGGTGCTGGCGCGGAATCATGTACAGGTTGTAGGGCGGGGCGCCGGCGTGGGCGAAGAAGCTGGTGAAGCCGGCGGTGGCTCCGGCAGGAATGGCCAGCCAGCGGGGCAGCGGTTTGCTGGCTGTCGGTTTGAACAGCATATAGGCGGCGAACAGCAGAGAGATGACGCCCAGCAGCCCGCGAATCATGTTCTCGTCCAGCTCATCGAACAGCACCACGCCCACCGCGATGCCGATGGCGGCGCTGGGCAGGATGATGCGCACCTCCGACCACAGCTGCTTGCCCCACCAGGCGCGGGAGCTCAGGAAGTCCATCACCAGCAACAGCGGCAGCAGGATACCGGCGGCTTCCAGCGGCCCGATGGCCAGCGCCATCAGCGGCACCGAGAGCGAGCCGAAGCCACCGGCGAAGCCGCCCTTGGAGATGCCGGTCAGGTAGGTCGAGAAGATGATCGCGCTCCAGGCCAGCGCAGAGTAATCGGGCAGTGTCAGCAGGGCATCGAGAGAATCGGTCACGGGCATCTCATGTCGAGAGGGCGGGCAAGGTGAGTCGTGAAGGCCCATTGTTGAACAATTCTGGCCGCGCTTCATCCCGACACGCTGCAATGAAGTCTTTCCCTTGGCGCACCAATGCGCTAAAAGGCGCATGTCGCACAGTGTTTTCTTTCGAGACACTGGGCGAGTAGCCTGATCTGGCGGGCATGTCGCAGTGCCTGCCGCTCGTTGGTCGAACAATCTCTGAGGTGGCGATGTCACGCGCTCCATTTGAAATCAGCGGTACCCGCATCGCGCCGGGAACGCGGGCCCAGGTCGATGTGCCTGTCGCCAAGCTCTACACCCATGCGCCGCTGCACATCCCCGTCGAGGTGGTGCATGGTCGCCAGCCCGGCCCGGTGCTGCTGGTGTGCGGTGCCATCCACGGTGACGAGATCAACGGCGTCGAGATCGTGCGTCGGCTGCTCAAGAGTTCCAGCCTTTCGCGGCTGCGCGGCACCCTGATCGCGGTGCCCATTGTCAACGTGTTCGGTTTCGTGCAGCACACGCGCTACCTGCCGGACCGCCGTGATCTCAACCGCTGCTTCCCGGGCAGTGAGAGCGGCTCGCTGGGCTCGCGGGTGGCGGCGCTGTTCCGTGAGCAGATCGCCGATCAGGCCACCCACATCATCGACCTGCACACCGGCGCGATTCATCGCACCAATCTGCCGCAGATTCGCGCCACCATGACCGGCAGTGATGCCACGCGTCAGATGGCGGACGCCTTCGGCGCACCGGTGCTGCTGAATGCCGAGCTGCGCGAGGGCAGTCTGCGCGCCTATGCCAGCGAGCGCGGCGTGCCGGTCATCACCTATGAGGCCGGTGAGGCGCTGCGCTTCGATGAGTGGGCGATTCGCCCGGGGGTCAGCGGCGTGAAGCGCGTGATGCGCTCCATCGGCATGCTGGCCAAGGACCGCGACCGCAAGCCCAGCTCGCGTGCGGTGGAGATGTCCAACGGCTCCAGCTGGGCGCGTGCCTCCATCGATGGCATCGTCCAGAGCCGCGTGGGCCTGGGGGACCGCGTCGAGAAGCATCAGGTGCTGGGCATCGTCGCCGACCCCTTCGGCAACAGCGAAAGCGAGGTGCTGTCACCCGCGGATGGCATCATCATCGGCATGGCCAATCTGCCGCTGGCCAACGAGGGCGAGGCGCTCTATCACGTGGCGCGCTTCCATGCGATCGACGATGCCGAGAGCGCCGTCGACAACTTCCAGCAGCTGTTCGAGCCGGACTCCATCTAGGCGCTTCATGCCCGTTTATTGCCCTGTTGCTGGCAGTGATAACGCAAACGCCCCGCTCATCGAGCGGGGCGTTTGCGTTGCAGCAGAGAATCTCGTGGGGTCGAAACCGACAGTCACGGAGCACTCAGCCGTGGCTGGTCTGGGTCTCGAGCTGGCCGTCATGACGCGCTTCCGCGCCGTGCATCCAGTCCACCAGCTTGCCGGCGAACACCAGCAGCAGCAGGCCGCCGAGCACGCCGGTGATGGCGATGCCGCCGAACACGCTCATGGCACCGGCTTCGCCGACCAGCGAGCCGATCATGCCGGCCAGATAGTTGGCCAGCGCCACGAAGGCGAACCAGGCACCCATCATCAGCGCGCCCATGCGCACCGGTGACAGCTTGGTGACCATCGACAGCCCCACCGGCGACAGGCACAGCTCGCCGAGAGTGTGGAAGAAGAAGGCGCCGACCAGCCAGATCATCGAGGCGCTGCCCGCCGCTTTCTGCTCCAGCACCGCGCCGATCATGCACACGAAGCCGATGCCGAGGGCGATCAGGCCGAAGGCGAACTTGACCGGCGAGCTGGGCTCGCGGTTGTCCATGCGCGTCCACAGACCCGCCAGCAGCGGCGAGAGCAGGATGATGAACAGCGGATTGAGGGACTGGAACCAGGCCGCCGGCACTTCAAAGCCCATCAGCATGCGGTCGGTGTAGTCCTGGGCATACAGCGCCATCAGGCCGCCGCCCTGCTCGAAACCGGCCCAGAACAGGATGGTGAACAGGCCCAGCACCATGATGACCTTGATGCGGTCACGCTCTTCGCGACTCAGCGGTGTCTTGCGGTTGTTGCTCTTGCTCAGGCGTGCCTCACGGCGGGCGCTGGGTTCGACCCCCAGGTCACCCAGATGGCGCGGCGCGAAGATGAGCTGGATGGCGACCGCCAGCAGCATGCCGATACCGGCCACCAGGAAGCCGGCGTTCCAGCCATAGCCTTCGGCCATGGAGCCCGCGACGATGCCCGACAGCAGCGCACCGATGTTGATGCCCATGTAGAAGATGGTGAAGGCGCCATCACGGCGGTGATCGCCCTGTTGATAGAGGTCGCCGACCATCGTGGAGATGTTGGGCTTGAACAGGCCATTGCCGACGATCAGCAGGCCGAGCCCGATATACAGCAGCATCTCGGGATCGAGACCGCTCATGGCCGGCGGCACGGCGAGCACGAATTGCCCGGCCGCCATGATCAGACCCCCGATCAGGATCGCACGGCGGGCACCTAGCCAGTTGTCGGCCAGCGCTCCGCCGAACATCGGCGTGATGTACACCAGGCCCGTGAAGATGCCGTACAGCTGCAGGGCGTCGCCCTGATTCCAGCCCAGACCGCCACTGGTGACGGCATCGGTGAGATAGAGCACCAGCAGGGCACGCATGGCGTAGTAGGAGAAGCGTTCCCACAGTTCTGTGGAGAACAGCAGATAGAGTCCGGCCGGATGCCCGAACAGCTCACGGCTGTTGGCTCCGGTAGGGGAGTGTGTGGACATGGAACCTCGAAGGAAGTGTCAGCAGAAGCAGCGCAGCCCGGATGACGGGACTGCATGGACCGGCCCACAGGTCTGCAGAGGAGGACTGTGGAGGAATCGCCGATGACGGAGCAGTTGTGTGGCTGACATCACGCGAGCATGGCGTGACGATGTCGAGACCGGTTGTTGTCCGTATGGTCAGCCATTCTGCGTGAGATGGCTTTGTCAGACAATCAAACGAAAGTCATGCATGTTGTTGGTATTTAAGGGGTTATTAGCTTAGATGGCGACGCAGGGTTGCGTCTGGTGTCACGCCTGACAGTGCAGTGCCGCCACTTTGCTGACTGCTGAGACGACGACACCCGGCGCGAGGGCCGGGTGTCGAGGGACTGTCTCTTGAAAGCGCCGCTCTCAAGAGGACAGGGCAGAATAGAGAGGGAAGAAGAGAGGGTAGAAGAGACAGAGCAGAAGCGGCGCGAACAGGCCAGCTCGATCAGGCCTGCTCGACCTGTGCCTCGGGCCGGTGCTCCGGCACGCGCGCCATGGCGTCATCGATGACCTCGATGCCCGCGCCTGGCTTGTGGGCGTTCTCGGAGACATGACGGCGGAACTGGCGACCGCCCGGCTGACCCTGGAACAGCCCCAGCAGATGGCGGCTGATGTGGTTGAGGCGCACGCCTTCGGCGAGACGCTTCTCGATGTAGGGGCGGAAGGCACGCAGCGCATCGTGGCGGCTGGTGTGCGGATTCTCGGCCTCGCCGTACAGCTCGCTGTCCACCGTCGCCAGCAACCAGGGGTTGTGGTACGCCTCACGGCCGACCATCACGCTGTCGACGTGCTCCAGCTGTTCGTGCAGCTCGTCCATCAGCTTCAGGCCGCCGTTGATACCGATATGCAAGGACGGGTGCGCCTGCTTGAGGCGGTGCACGCGGCCGTAGTTCAGCGGCGGCACATCGCGGTTCTCCTTCGGCGACAGGCCCTGCAGCCATGCCTTGCGCGCATGCACGCTGAAGGTGTCGCAGCCGGCATCGGCCACGGTGGTGATGAAGCGCTCGAGGTCGGCGTCCTCATCCTGATCATCGATCCCGATGCGACACTTCACCGTCACCGGAATCTTCACCTGCGCCTGCATCGCCGCCACGCACCTGGCCACCAGCTCCGGATGGCCCATCAGACAGGCACCGATCATGTTGTTCTGCACACGGTCACTCGGGCAGCCGACATTCAGGTTCACCTCGTCATAGCCCCAGCTCTCGGCGATCGCCGCACACTCGGCCAGCGCCTGCGGGTCGCTGCCACCCAGCTGCAACGCCAGCGGATGCTCCGTCTCGTCGTGACCCAGGAAGCGCTCGCGGTCCGGATTGAACAGCAATGCCCCGGTGGTCACCATCTCCGTGTACAGCAGCGTACGACGGCTCAACACGCGCGCGAAGGCGCGGTAGTCACGGGTCGTCCATTCCATCATCGGCGCAACGGAAAAGGTGCGGTCAATCGGTGTCATCGGCATGGCAGTCATATCGGCTGGTGTGGGAGCAGGGATCGGAGCATCAGGTGCAGGCGCTGTCGAGACAAGCGGGCGGTGATTCTAGCAGCTTGTGAGGCGAGCGCCGAGTCAGAGGGAGCCGCGAGCCAATGCGCCGCTCATGGCTCAATGCGTGTTGTTGACCTTCAGCGCCTCGATATCCTGAGCGATGTCTTCGGCGAGCTGGCGGACGGCTTCGCTTTCGCCTTCGCGCTGGGCGTAGGCGCGCAGGCCCATGACTTCGGCTTGCAGGCGACGGCCGAGGCGTTCCGGCTGGTGCGCGGGGCGCTCGGGGTCGATGAGTTCACCGGCGTCGCGGGCGTCCGCGAAGGCCTGGCGGAAGCGGGCTTCCATGTTGGCGAGCAGCATCTCGACCTTGTCGCGGGCGGCCTGTTCACGCTCGCCGAGTTCCAGCAGGCTCTTGGCCAGCATGCAGGCGCGGGACGGTACCTCGCAGTCGCGCAGTCCGCCGAGCTTGCGGATATAGGTGGCGAGAGCGGTCAATGGCGATTCGTGGCTGGCCATCAGGCTTTCCATCTCGCGCAGGCTGCGCGCGGAGTAGCAGTCCAGTGCTTCCTGGAAGAGGCCATCCTTGCTGCCGAAGGTGGCGTAGATGCTGCCGGGACGCATGTCGAGCGCGTGCTCGATATCCTTCAGCGAAGTGGCATGAAAGCCCTTCTGCCAGAAGAGATTTAGCGCCCGTTCGAGGGAATCCTGGCGGTTGTGCAAGGTCGCGCGTGGCATGGCTGTCCTGACGATGGGGCTCGCGAGTGACGCCTGTCTTCGCACGGCTTGGCGAAGCGGGCGGTCTGCAAGGAGCAAGGTATTGAGTGAGTACTCAAGTTTAACTTGAATGATCGCTCAAATCCAGCTAGTGTGTTCCCCGACAACGCAGTGCAGCGGATTGACAGGCGTTATTTTGAGCGTTTGCTCATATCTTGCCCTGCATCCCCAGGGGCGCTGCTCAAGGCTTCATGCCATTGACTGGCAGCCCGCCCCTGAGGCTCCGCGCATCTGGCTCATCATTCCGAAGGAGTTCTCATGACAGATTTCACACTCTATACCGCCGACAATGCCCCGCAGGACAGCAAGCCGCTGCTCGGCAAGTCCGTCGAAGCCTTCGGCATGGTGCCGGGCCTGCACGCCGTGATGGCGGAAGCGCCGGGCCTGCTGGAAGGCTACCAGGTGCTGCACCAGCTGTTCCTCGACAGCAGCTTCGATGATGAAGAGACCACCGTCGTGTGGCAGACCATCAACGTCGAGCACAACTGCCACTACTGTGTGCCGGCGCATACCGGTATCGCCAAGTCGATGAAAGTGGATGACGCCATCATCGAGGCGCTGCGCAACGAGACGCCGCTGCCGACTGAGCGTCTTGAAGCCCTGCGTACCTTCACGCTGGCCGTGGTGCGTGAGCGTGGCTTCGTCGATGACGCCACCGTGCAGACCTTCCTCGATGCCGGTTATACCAAGCGCAATGTGCTGGAAGTGATTCTGGGCCTGTCCCAGAAGGTGATGAGCAACTACACCAATCACCTGGCCGAGACGCCGATCGACGAGCCGTTCAAGAAGTTCGAGTGGCACAAGCAGGGCTGAAACTGAGGCGAGAGGGCACGGCAAGTGCCTGACTCTCCAATGCTAATGAAAATATTTCTCATTAGTGTTGACGTCTGAGCCCGCGGGTCATATTCTGGGGTCATCGCTTCCCCGCCATGGGTAGCGGTGTCCCGGCCAGCGGAGTCAGGCCCCTGGCCGGGAGGCTTCTCATCAGACAGTTTTACGGTCCTTGCCAGCGGCTCATCCTACGGGGTGGGCCGCTTTTTTATGCGCAAAAAAAGACGCCTCCTTCGCTTGCACGAGGGAGGCGTCCGGAAGCGCTTCTCGATTCACTCGCTTTCCGTCTGCCAATGACAGGGAGGAAGGCTTGCGAGTCGAGCGGTGCTTCGTGCTCACCAGATTTGGATGTCAGGTCCCTGGCAAGCGTCTCATCAGGCCAGTCACGACCTTGATATTCTGGCGCCATGATACGTCAGCCGGTGAGGGGAGGCCAGCGGCGCGTGAGATAAACGCTGACTCAATGCTAATGAAAATATTTCTCATTATTATTGACGGCGTCTGCTGGAGAGCATAATCTGGATTCATCGCTTCCCGCCATGGAATGCGGTAGCCAGAACAGCGGAGTCAGGCCCCTGTTCGGGTTTCTCCTCATCAAGCTAGTCACGGTCTTAGGGCGACTCTCACGAGTCGCCTTTTTTCGTGTCTGGCCGCCACACGCTGCTCTGGCGGGCTATCTCCCTCACTCGCTCGCTCTCTCGCACGATCACTCGCTCAATCACTCCTGCGGGCGATCTCTCGCACGCGACCTCGCGCTCACGCCCTCGTGCTTGATAACGCCTCGTCGCTCGGCCTCCGCTGGCGCGCCATCTCGTTTAGAATGACGACATCCTATTCGCACGCCGCCAAGGCGCCCGGGTTTCGCTGCCTTTTCAGACGGTTGGCCATTGCGGCCAGTCATTGTCATCAGTCAGTGCGCAGGCGCGACCCGCGGGGCTTTTCGAGGAAGTCATCATGATCACACTCTATCGACTGCACGATGATGGCCGCCTGCGCGGCGAACATATCGTGTTGCCCGACCCGCAGCCCGGCCAGCCCGATGCGCCGCCGCGCCTGGCGGACAGCGCTGAAGAAGCGGCTGCCCTGCATGCCGGGTTGCTGGCCGATGACGAGCTGGCGCCACCGATTCTGGTGCGAAGTGATGTGCTGTGGATCGATCTCTGCGAGCCGGATGAGCAGGAAAAGCGCTGGGTGAGTGAGCAGTTCACGGTGGAGCTGCCTGATGTCGAGGAGCTGGAGGAGATCGAGTCGTCGTCGCGCTTCTATCTGGAAGGCGATGGCATCCACGTCGTCTCGTTGTTTCCGCATCGCAAGGGGCGCGAGCCGCAGACGGCCAACGTCGCCTTCCATCTGCATGGGCGCCAGCTGATCAGCATGCGCCACGAGGACATCGGCCTGCTGCGGCTGTTCCGCAATCACCTGCGTCGCCAGCGACTGAGTCCGGAGGATGGCTGGGAGGTGCTGTTGGCGCTGCTGGCGATGAAGGTCGATTACCTGGCCGATGAGATCGAGGATATCTACCGGGCGCTGGAAGCGCTGGGCAAGCAGGCGGTGCACCCCGAGGCGCTGGAAGACACCCTGCACGGCATCCTGTTGCAGGAGCGCTACAACGACAAGGTGCGCCAGTCGCTGCTGGACAGTCAGCGCCTGCTGCGTCAGCTGACGCGCCATCTGCCCTCGGCGCCACGTCAGAAGTCGCGACGTCAGGAGATTCGCGACATGTTGCGCGACATCGACTCGCTCAATCCGCACACCACCTTCATCTTCGACAAGGTCAACTTCCTGCTCGATGCCTCGATCGGTTTCACCAACCTCGATCAGAGCCGCATCATCAAGATCTTCTCGGTGGCGGCGGTAGTCTTCATGCCGCCGACCTTGATCGCCAGCATCTACGGCATGAACTTCCACTGGATGCCGGAGCTGGATGAGAACTGGGGCTATCCCTTCGCGCTGTGCCTGATGGGCGTGTCGGCGCTCTCGACCTATCTGTTCTTCAAGTGGAAGAAGTGGCTGTAAGTCACTGAAGACAGGCATAAAAAAAGCGCCTGGCGTCGTGAGACGGCCAGGCGCACAAGAAACTTGCATTACAACACTGAAGATCGCCACCGAGGCCCGGGATGGGCCGACAGCGAAACCGCGCGTGGGGGCGTCGCCATGCAGACCAGTCACCGGGAATCGGTGGGATGAGCAGTGCAACTACCTGAGCGCGAACCTGGACGGTCGGGCTGCGCCACGCAGGCCCGGCCGTCGTCGGTCTAGTCCGGGAGCAGGCGGCCGATGCCGCGGCGCGCCTGCTCCCGCATGTTCGTGGCGCACAGTATAGGGTGCCGCGCTTTGGAGAATAAGCGCGTACAATCGAAAACTAGGGTTTCCATATTGGAAACCTTAAGGGGTGATGGGGTGTCTGGCCGTATTCAGGGGGCCATGGCGGTTGCACAGCGAGGGTGAGGGAGACAGATGGCGACACTTGATGCATTGCGCGTATTCGTCGAGGTCGTGCGCGCGGCCAGTTTCACGGCGGCGGCACGGCGACTGGGAATTTCCAAGTCGTTGGCCTCCAAACGGGTGGCGGCACTGGAAGAGCAGCTGGGCGTCAGCCTGATCAATCGCTCGACCCGCAAGCTGCATCTCACCGAGGCGGGGCGCATCTACTACGAGCACGGCCTGCGCATCCGCGAGGAGCTGGAGTCCGCCGAGGCCCGCGTGCAGTCCGTCACCTCGCAGCCGATGGGCCAGCTCAAGGTGTCGGCACAGGTGTCGTTCGGTTTCATGTATCTGGCCGCGCCGACCACCGCCTTCATGCGTCGCTACCCGGATGTCAGCGTCGAGATTCTGCTCGAGGATCAGCGCTTCGAGCCCATCGATGAGTCGGTGGATCTGGCGATTCGCATGGGGCCGCTGCCGGATTCCTCGATGGTCTCGCGCCCGCTGTGCAAGGTGGTCTATGGCCTGTATGCGGCGCCGGACTATCTGGCGCGCGTCAATGCGCCGCCGGTGCAGCCCCAGGACATCCGTGCCTTCGATACCATCTTCTACGGCAATTACGATCTGGGGGCGCATTGGCGCTTCACGCTCAATGGTCAGCCCTTCGATGTGGAGCCGGAGTCGCGGCTGGTGATCAACAATCTGCTCGGCGTGGTGGAGGCGGCCAAGGCCGGCTTCGGTCTCGCCTATCTGCCGACCTTCTCGGCCCGCGCGGCAGTGGAAAGCGGTGAGCTGGTGCCGCTGCTGCAGCCCTACTGGAACGAGCATGGCTCGATGGTGGTGCTGTTCCGCTCACGCAAGTACCTGCCCGACAAGACCCGCGCCTACCTCGATTTCATCACCGAGTGGTTCCAGGAGCATCTGCAGCTCTGACGTTGCCACTACAGAGAGGGTTACCACTCGATGGCCTGGCCGGCCCAGTCGTAGAAGCCGCCGCTGGCGGTGGGCGAGAGTTCAGAGGCGACGCGCAACAGACGGCGCGCCACGAAGCCCGTCGTGAACAGTTTTCCCTCGGGCACGCGGGCCTGGAAGGGCGTCGACAGGCAGGTGTCGGTGGTGCCGGGATGCAGCGCGACCAGCAGCGCCTCGGGATTGCGGCGCGCGATCTCGATGGCGGCGGTCTTGAGCAGCATGTTGTGGCTGGCCTTGCTGGCGCGATAGGCATACCAGCCGCCGCTGCGGTTATCGGAGATCGAGCCGACCCGCGCCGACAGCGAGGCGAAGATCACCGGCGTGCGTCGGCGCAGGCGTGGCGCCAGCATTCCCAGCAGCAGGGCCGGGGCGAAGGCGTTGACCTGATGCAGGCGCGTCAGGGCCGCCAGACTCAAATCCTCCAGGCGCTTCTCCGGCCATAGCTGCTCGCGCTCGTCATGCAACAGGCCCAGCGCGTTGAGTATCAGCGCCGGTGGCTGTCCCGTCTCGCGCTCCCCATCCAGTTGCTGTGCCAGCCACTGCTCGAGGCGCGCGGTGCCTTGCTCGGTGGTCAGGTCGGCCTCCAGCGTCTCGAGCTCGGGATGTGCCGCCAGGCATGAGACATCGCGACTCACCGCCAGCACTTTTCCACAGTGGGGATGGGCGAGCAGCTCAGCGATCAGCGCCCGCCCGATCCCGCCGCTGGCACCGGTGACCAGTGCGCAGAAGCCCTGTGGCAGGCGCGCGAAGGTATCCGCCGCCAATGGCTGATCTTCCAGTGTGCTTTCTGCCATGCATGTCTCCCTCTGTAGTGGCCGAATGTGACTGTCGTCAGGCAGTGCGCTCCATCAGTCTGGCAAGGCGGGAATCGCTGCTCAGCGTGGTCGGGGTGGCGTCTTCCTGCAGGCGGCCCGCCTCCAGCAGTGCCAGACGCGCAAAGCGCTCCAGCCCCAGCGGCTGGTGGGTGATCATGATCAGGCTGCGGCCATCGCAGGCGGCGAGAATCGCGCTCATCACCTGCTCGGCGCTGGTGCGGTCCAGTCCTTCGCAGGGCTCATCGAGCAGCACGATCGGCGCCGGTGACAGCAGCGCACGTGCCACACCGAAGCGGCGCAGCTGGCCACCGGACAACGAGCGCCCCCCTTCATCCGGGAAGCCGGCCAGTCCCTGTGGCTGGCGGGCCAGCCAGTCGCCGAGGCCAAGGCTTTCCAGCATGCTCGTCAGTGCCTCATCGCTGGCCTCGGGAGCGGCCAGGCGCAGGTTGTCGGCGTAGCTGGCACAGAACAGATGCGTGTCCTGCGGGCAGACCGCGAAGCTTGCGCGCAGCGTGGCCTCATCGAGCGAGTCCAGCGCCACGCCGCCCAGCGTGATGCGTCCGGCGCTGGGAATATGGAAGCGACTGAGCACGTCCAGCAGGGTGCTCTTGCCGCTGCCGGACGGGCCGAGCAGTGCCAGATGCTCGCCTGCAGCCAGCGTCAGGGAAAGCTCTTCAAGCACCGGCGTATCGCCGTGGGTGACGCTCAGCTGCTCGATCTCCAAGGCGTGTCCCACCGGCGTGGCAGCCTCGGAGGGATTGGGGAACTGAGCCGCCGGCGTATTGGCCTGCACGCTGTTGAGACGCGCGGCCGCCGACAGGCAGCGACCGAGCCCCTGCCAGGCCAGCGGCAGTGGCGCCAGCGCCTCGAAGGCGCCGAGCACCGCCAGCAGGAACAGCGCCAGCAGGCGACCATCGAGCAGCTCGCCAGAATGCATCGTCATGTCGGTGTTCGCATATGGCGCCATCTGCATGACGCCGAGTAGCGCTACCCCGGCCAGCGTCAGCCCCAGCAGACTGTGGCTCAGCCAGCTGGCCAGTGCCTGACGGCGTGCCTGGGCGCGCTCGATGCTATCCCGCTCGGCCTGTTGCTCGGCCAGGCGCTCAAGCTCTTCATTCCAGCGACCATAGATCACCAGCTCGCCCAGTCCCTGCAGGCGCTCCAGCAGGCGCGCGCGCAGGCGGCTGGCCGAGGACTGATGCCGCATGGCGTCATGGCTGCCACGCCACCAGGCCAGCCACGGCACCATTCCGCCAGTCAGTACCAGTCCGATCACCGCGACCAGCGCCAGTGTCGGCGCGAAGATGCCGATCAGCGTGCCGGCGGCGAGGATGGCGCAGACCGCCACCAGCGAGGGAATCAATACGCGCACGTAGAGGCTGTCGAGAGCGTCGACATCCGCGCCCAGGCGGGTCATCAGCTCTCCCTGACCGGCATGCTGCAGGGCGGCGGGGGAGAGTGGCTCGATGGCCTCGAACAGGCGACGACGCAGGCTCGCCAGCAGACGCAGCGTGCCTTCGTGGGTGGTGACGCGCTCGCCATAGCGCCCGGCGGTGCGCGCCAGTGCCAGCCCGCGCACGCCTGCCGCCGGGGTGAAGAAGTTGAAGGCCTGGGTGGCGGCGACGCTCAAGCCGGCCACGGCGGTGGCAGAGAGGAACCAGCCCGACAGCGCCAGCAGACCGGTGGCGGCCAGCAGGGTGATCAGCGCCAGCAGGGCGCCGATGCCCAGCCAGCCGCGATGCTCGCGCATCAGGGCCAGGTAGGGCGTCAGTTCGCGCAGACGCGGGCGCTGTTCGGCGTGCGGCTCGGCCAGTGCTGGCTCACTGGCTGTGACGGCCGCGGGCGTGTCAGGCGCGGGCTTGCGGATGGCGCGGCTCATGCGTCACCTCGCGGCGTCGGGAGGGGGAGCGGGCGGTCCTGCACCAGCTGGCCATCGTCCAGGTGAATCAGGCGCTGGCACAGCGTCAGCAGCTCGGGCCGGTGGGTCAGCAGCAGCAGGGTGCGACCCTCGCCGAGACGCTTGAGCGCGGCGATCACGCGCGCTTCGCTGTCGGCGTCCAGGCTGGCGGTGGGTTCATCCAGCAGCACCAGCGGCGCGTCATGCAAGAAGGCGCGGGCCAGTGACAGGCGACGTGCCTGGCCGCCGGACAGCGCCTGGCCGCCCTCGCCAAGGCGCGTCTCGAGCCCACGCGGCAGGTGCTGGTACCAGTCAAGCAGGTCGGCATTGTCCAGCGCCGCTTCGAGCTGTGCGTCGCTGGCGTGAGGCCTGGCCAGACGCAGGTTGTCGGCCAGCGTGCCGGACAGGACCACCGTCTCCTGACCGACCCAGGTCGCCATGCCCGGCGGCAGGCCGTGGCTCAGCGGATGGCCGTTGAGATACAGCAGGCCATCGCTGGCTTCGACGAAGCCGAGCAGCAGATTGAGCAGCGTCGACTTGCCGGAACCGGAGGCACCGGTCAGCGCGACACGTTCGCCCTGGGTGATCCGCAGGGTCAGCGGGCCGAGTGCCGGCGGAGTCAGTGTGCTGGGCTGGCGGTTCCACTGATTGGGATAGCGCACACAGACCTCTTCCAGCATCAGCGAGTGCAACTTGCGGGTCTGAGGGCGCACCGCGGGCAGGTCGCTGATGGCATTGTGCGCCTGTGCGCCAGCCTCGGCCTCTTGCGTGAAGGGGGCACTGCCGACGATGGGGGCGAGGTCACTGGCGGCAGCCTCGGCCTCGGCCTTGGCGTGATAGTGCACGCCCAGCTCGCGCAGCGGCTGATAGAACTCGGGCGCCAGCACCAGAATGAAGAGTGCGGTCTGCAGGGTCAGCGGTGAGTCGCCCCAGGTGCCGAATTGCAGATGGCCGAGGAAATGGAAGCCGAGGTAGACCGCCAGCAGCGCGATGGACACCGCGGTGAAGAATTCCAGCACCGTGGAGGACAGGAAGGCCAGGCGCAGCACGCGCATGGTGCGCTTGCGAAAGGCATGGCTGACCGCCTCGACCTGGGGGCCGCGTCTGGCGCTGCCGAACAGCTTCAGGGTCTTGAGGCCGGTGAGCAGGTCCATGAAGTGGCGGCCCATGCGGTCCATCTCCCGGAACTGCTCCTGCGAGCGCTTGCGCGCCGCGATGCCGACCAGAATCATGAAGATCGGCACCAGCGGTGCGGTGGTGGCCAGAATCAGGCCGGCCGCCCAGTTGAGCGGAAACACCACGCACAGCAGCATCAGCGGAATCAGCCCCGCGAGGCGTGTCTGCGGGCGGAAGTCGGCGTAGTAGCCGTGCAGTGACTCGACCTGGTCCCAGGCGCGGTTGGCGATGCTGGCGCGATGCTGGCGACGCACCCACAGCGGGCCGAGTTCGGCGAAGCGCTGCAACAGGCGCTCGCGCAGGCGACGGCGGATCTGCTGGCTGGCGCGGGTGCCGGCATAGCCACGCAGGCCAGTGAGCGCGCCGCGCAGCGAGAGACTGGCGGCGAGCACCGCGATGGCCGGCCATAGTGTCGCCAGGCCTTCGCGGTCGATCGCCACGCCCTGGGCCAGACGGGCGATGGCCCAGGCCTGGGCGAGCAGCACCAGTGTCGAGAGCAGGGCGCACAGGATGGCGAGCTGGGGCCAGCGGCCACCGGCACGTGCCAGTGTCTCCAGCCAGCGGCGTGGCACGAATTCTGCCGATGCAGTGGCATCGGTGGGGGAGGGTGAAACATCGGGTGCAGCGGCAGTTCGGGGCATTCATGCTCCTGCCGGTGGTGGCAGAGATAGTTGCAGGGAGGCGCTGGCGTCACGTCTCAAGGCAGAGAATGACGCATCTGGCGCAAGCTTACCGCCGAGAGAGCGTTGGTACACGGCGACGCACTGTCGCACATCTTCACCTTGCGTATAATATGCCCCAGCACTTGCTGCTGAGACAGCAGCGTGATTTCACGCCCCGGCAGTCAGTCATTGCCGAGACGCTTGTTGCCCTCTCTTCTCGAACTACTGGACTCCACATGACCGTTCGTACGCGCATCGCACCGTCGCCGACTGGTGATCCCCACGTCGGCACCGCCTACATCGCCCTGTTCAACCAGTGCTTCGCTCGTCAGCACGGTGGCGAGTTCATTCTGCGTATCGAGGATACCGATCAGACGCGTTCCACCGGCGAATCCGAGCAGATGATCCTCGACTCGCTGCGCTGGCTGGGCATCGAATGGGCTGAAGGCCCGGATGTCGGCGGTCCGCACGGCCCGTACCGTCAGAGTGAGCGTGGCGACATCTACGCCAGGCACTGCCAGCAGCTGATCGATGCCGGCCATGCCTTCAAGTGCTATCGCACCAGTGAAGAGCTGGACGAGCTGCGCGAGTCGCGCAAGGCCGAAGGTCTGCACATGGCGCTCAAGCCGTCCGATCTCGCGCTGCCGGCAGAAGAAGTGGCACGTCGTGAAGCGGCGGGCGCACCCTTCGTCATCCGCATGAACGTGCCGGAAAGCGGCACCTGTGTGGTCAAGGACATGTTGCGCGGCGAGATCGAGGTCGAGTGGGCCCAGGTCGATGCGCAGATCCTGCTCAAGTCCGACGGCATGCCGACCTACCACCTGGCCAACGTGGTAGATGATCACCTGATGGAGATCACCCACGTGCTGCGTGGCGAGGAGTGGATCAACTCGGCGCCCAAGCATCAGCTGCTGTATGAATACTTCGGCTGGCAGATGCCGGAACTGTGCCACATGCCGCTGCTGCGCAACCCGGACAAGACCAAGCTGTCCAAGCGCAAGAACCCGACGTCGATCCTCTACTACCGGCGCATGGGTTACCTGCCGGCGGCGGTGATCAACTATCTCGGCCGTCTCGGCTGGTCCATGCCGGACGAGCGCGAGAAGTTCACCCTGAGCGAGATGCAGGAGCACTTCGATATCCAGCGTGTCTCACTGGGTGGCCCGGTGTTCGATGTCGAGAAGCTCAGCTGGCTGAACGGTCTCTACATCCGCGATCTGTCCGAGGACGAGCTGCTGAGCGAGCTGCGTCAGTGGGCCTTCAACGAGTCCTACGTCAAGCAGATCCTGCCGGAAGTGAAGCCGCGCATCGAGACGCTGTCCGAGGCGATTCCGCTGGCCGGCCACTTCTTCTCCGGTCTGCCGGCCATCACACCGGACGACTTCGCCAAGGCGAAGCTGGAAGGCGAAGACCTGGTGCGTCAGATGCAGTTCCTGACCTGGAAGCTTGAAGCCGTGAGCCGCTGGGACAAGGAGCATCTGCTGGCGGAAGTGAAGCTGCTTTCCGAGCACTTCGGGCTCAAGATGAAGGACTTCCTGGCACCGGTGTTCGTGGCGGTGACTGGCTCGGCGACTTCCACCTCGGTGATGGACGCGATGGTCATTCTGGGCTCCGACATGACGCGCGCGCGTCTGCGTCACGCCGTGGCCGTGCTGGGTGGCGTCTCCAAGAAGGCCGCCAAGCGTTTCGAGAAGGAATATCGCGACCTGTAAGAATATCGCGACCTTTATGGGTATCTGCGATGTGCAGATGATGGCCCCCGTGACGTATGTCGTCATGGGGGCCATGTCTTGCAGCAGGGCGCTGAACAGCGCTTTCAGTGCTGATCAGCAGCACGATGAGAATTGTGTGAAAAAGAAGTTGACGACCCCGAGGGTTATCAGTAAGATACGCCTCGTTCTTGAGAGACGGGGCCTTAGCTCAGCTGGGAGAGCGCAACACTGGCAGTGTTGAGGTCAGCGGTTCGATCCCGCTAGGCTCCACCAAGTTTCGCAAGCGACTGCGTCCCATTCGTCTAGTGGTCCAGGACACCGCCCTTTCACGGCGGTAACAGGGGTTCGAACCCCCTATGGGACGCCACTCTTCAGACATCTCGAGTCACCTTTCAGGTCTCGTGAAGTCAACAAAAAAGCACACCTTGCGGGGTGTGTTTTTTTTGTCCCTGATTCTGGCTTATGCACAGCCTGTGTGTCGGCAGAAAAGCATGTTATCCCCAAGTCGCCCTTGACAGACCCCGTGTCTTGTCCACTGTTCGCGCGCTGTCACATCTCCCCCTGCATCTCTTCCCAAAGTGCGGCCCCTACGGCTGGCGCTTACGTCGTGTTACCAAAAATTTCTTTTATATCAATGGTTTATGCGCTGGTTAAATTTTGTGCAATCTGTTGGTAAGCCCGCTGTCATGCTGGTTCGCCGCGCTTGTCTAGGGGTTATCAACGAGGTTATCCACAGATAGTGTGGAAAAACCTGCCGAGCGCCGCTGCTGTCTGGGATGTTGCGCTGCGGCACGAAAAAACGCCTCATTCCCGCGTCCATATGGCGTTGGAATGAGGCGTTTTCAGTGCGAGGCCGTGTGATGCGATTCAGCTCGCTCGCGTGTATTCAGACCCGCTTCATCTGGAGAGGCGCTTGAGCAGCGAGGAGGTGTCCCAGCGATTGCCGCCCATGGCCTGCACGTCGGCATAGAACTGATCGACCAGCGCGGTCACCGGCAGGCTGGCATCGATGCGGCGTGCTTCCGCCAGGCAGATGTCGAGGTCCTTGCGCATCCAGTCGACGGCAAAGCCGTGATCGTACTCGTCCTTGATCATGGTGGCGTGACGGTTTTCCATCTGCCAGGAGCCGGCGGCGCCCTTGGAGATCACCTCGATCACCGCCTCGCGATCCAGTCCGGCCTGCTCGGCGAAGTGCAGGCCCTCGGAAAGCGCCTGCACCAGCCCGGCAATGCAGATCTGGTTGACCATCTTGGTGGTCTGGCCGGCACCGGTCTCGCCGATGCGCTTCACCATGCGACCGTAGTGCGTCAGCACCGGCTCGGCACGCACGTAATCCGCCTCGCTGCCGCCACACATGATGGTCAGCACGCCATTCACGGCGCCTTGCTGGCCGCCGGACACCGGCGCGTCGACGAAGCCGATGCCGGCCTCGCCCGCGGCGGCGGCCAGCTCGCGTGCCAGGTCGGCACTGGCGGTGGTGTGGTCCACCAGCAGGCTGCCGCTCGTCATGCCGGCCAGCACGCCGTCGTCGCCGTAGGTGACGCTGCGCACGTCATCATCATTGCCCACGCACATCAGCACGATATCGGCGCCCTCGGCGGCTTCTCGCGGGGTGGCGTGATGGCTGCCGCCGTACTCCTCGCTCCACTGCTCGGCGCGTGCACGTGTGCGGTTGTAGACCCGCACCTCCAGGCCTGCGCGTTTCAGATGGCCGGCCATGGGGTAGCCCATGACGCCGAGTCCGATGAAGGCGGCGGTACGTGGCGTTGTGTGTGTGTCTGACATGCTGGGGGCTCCTTGCCATCAATCAGGAATGAGGTTGCGCCGCTCGCGGTGGGGCGCATGGCGTGCCGGCGCGCACAGGACGTGAAGAGGCCGGTACATCAGCACGCTAGCACGTCCGGGGCGGGGATGGGGCGGCTTTATGGCTTGCTGTCAGGCAGGGGCTGCGCGCATGAGAGGTAACAGGCCAAAAAAAACCGCCTCCGAAGAGGCGGTCTGTCCTGCAGGCGCATGACCCGATGTTGCCGGGTGCCTGGTTGCCTGGTGCTGGGTTACTTGGCCGGATAGTCGCGCTGCGGGTGGCCGGTGTAGAGCTGACGCGGACGGCCGATGCGGTGGCCGCCGGCGATCATCTCGTTCCAGTGGGAGATCCAGCCGATGGTGCGCGACATGGCGAAGATGACCGTGAACATGTTGGTCGGGATGCCGATCGCCTTGAGGATGATGCCGGAGTAGAAGTCGACATTCGGGTACAGCTTGCGCTCGATGAAGTACTCGTCTTCCAGCGCGATCTGTTCCAGACGCTTGGCGATCTTGAGCTGCGGATCGTCCGCCATGCCCAGCTGCTCCAGCACTTCGTCGCAGGTCTCTTTCATGACCTTGGCGCGCGGATCGAAGTTGCGATAGACGCGGTGACCGAAGCCCATCAGCTTGAACGGGTCTTCCTTGTCCTTGGCCTTGTCGATGAAACGCTGGATGTTCTCCTCGGACTCTTCACCGATCTCGTCGAGCATGGCCAGCACGGCTTCGTTGGCGCCGCCGTGTGCCGGGCCCCACAGTGCCGCGATACCGGCGCTGATGCAGGCGAACGGGTTGGCACCGGTGGAGCCGGCCAGACGCACGGTAGAGGTCGAGGCGTTCTGCTCGTGGTCGGCGTGCAGCATGAAGATGGTGTCCATCGCCTTGGCGAACACCGGGTTGATCTTGTACTCCTCGCACGGGTTGCCGAACATCATGTACAGGAAGTTCTCGCCGTAGGAGAGGTCATTGCGCGGGTACATGAACGGCTGGCCGATGTTGTACTTGTGGCACATGGCCGCCAGGGTCGGCATCTTGGCGATCAGGCGCACGGCGCTGACGTAGCGTTCCTTCTCGTTGGTGATGTTCAGGTTGTCGTGATAGAAGGCGGCCAGGCCACCGACCACGCCGCACAGGATCGCCATCGGGTGGGCGTCGCGACGGAAGCCCTTGAAGAAGTTGACGATCTGCTCATGCACCATGGTGTGGTTGCTGATCAGCTGGGCGAACTTGTCGTATTCCTCGTCGCTCGGCAGCTCTCCGAACAGCAGCAGGTAGCACAGCTCGATGTAGTTGGAGCTCTTGGCCAGCTGGTCGATGGGGTAGCCGCGATGCAGCAGCACGCCTTTCTGGCCATCGATGAAGGTGATGGATGATTCGCAGGCGGCAGTGGAGACGAAGCCCGGGTCGTAGGTGAACATGCCTTCGGCGGTCAGGCCGCGAACGTCGATGACGTCCTGGCCGAGCGTGCCGGAATAGACCGGGAACTCGATGCTCTTGTCGATACCGTCTACTGTCAATGTCGCTTTCTTGTCAGTCATGCCGACCTCCTCATTATTCGCGTAACTCTTTGACTTGCTTGCCATGCCGGGCTTGCATCAATCCCGCCCACTATAGAAGCCCGCGAAAGATTGTCAATTCGCCACACGGCGTAGAGACGCGCGCCATGCTGCTGTGCGTCAGTTCCCCGACGTTTACGTATCCCGTGGCGTCAGGTCGCGTCCTGTTCACTGCATTTTGTGCAATCCGTGGTTGCGGCCCTGCGACGTCATGCCATTTGTCATGCCAATGGCCAACCCCTATAATCCACCGTCGCGCGACTGGCGGGAAATTCGGCTCGGTACCGTGGATGGCCTGCGCCCGAGACCCTTCCTCAAACCACCGCCCCTGCGGGCTTGCGTCCGTGTTGGGCCAAGAGAGTGTGTAAGAGCCGTGAATAGCAAACGACCCGTAAATCTCGATCTGACGACGATAAAGTTCCCTCTCCCTGCGCTGACTTCAATCACCCACCGTATTACCGGCGTGATTCTGTTCGTGGGCCTGGTATTTGCGCTGTGGGCACTCGATGCCTCGCTGTCCTCCCCGGAAGGGTTCGAGGCAGTGCGCGACACCCTGGCGACCAACTTCCTGGCCAAGATCGTGGCCTGGGGCCTGCTGTCTGCCCTCGGTTTCCACTTCGTGGCTGGCATCAAGCACCTGCTGATGGACATGGATATTGGTGTCGAACTGGAAAGTGCTAATCGCAAGGCGCAGGTCACTGTCGTGATCAGTGCTGTTCTCGTGGTCCTGGCGGGAGTCTGGGTATGGTAAACAACATCACCAATTTCAGCCGCAGCGGTCTGTCCGACTGGGTGCTGCAGCGTGTTTCTGCCGTGATTCTGGCAGTCTACTCCGTGTTCATGGTCGGCTACCTGCTGCTCCATCCGAACCTCGACTACGCCACCTGGAGTGGTCTGTTCGAGAACACGGCGATGCGCATCTTCTCTCTGATGGCATTCATCTCGATTGCCGCACACGCCTGGATCGGTCTGTGGACCGTGGCGACCGATTACATGAAGCCGACCGCACTGCGTTTCGGTTTCCAGGTCTTCGTCATCCTTGCGTTGTTCATCTTCTTGGTCTGGGGCGTTCAAGTCCTGTGGGGAGCCTGATACATGTCCACCATGCGTAGCCTGACATTCGACGCGATCATCATCGGCGGCGGCGGCGCTGGCCTGCGTGCCGGTCTCGAACTGTCCCAGTCCGGCAAGAAGACCGCCGTGCTGTCCAAGGTCTTCCCGACCCGCTCGCATACTGTCTCTGCCCAGGGCGGTATCACCTGTGCCATCGCTTCTGCTGATCCGAATGATGATTGGCGCTGGCACATGTATGACACCGTCAAGGGTGGCGATTACATCGCTGATCAGGACGCTGCGGAATATATGTGTACCGAAGGCCCGAAAGCGGTCTTCGAGCTTGAGCACATGGGTCTGCCGTTCTCCCGTTTCGACAACGGCCGCATCTATCAGCGTCCGTTCGGTGGCCAGTCCAAGGACTTCGGCAAGGGCGGCCAGGCGGCTCGTACCTGCGCCGCGGCTGACCGTACCGGTCACGCCCTGCTGCACACTCTGTATCAGGCCAACCTGAAGAACGGCACCGTCTTCCTCGACGAGTGGTACGCCATCGATCTGGTCAAGAATGCCAACGGCGATATCGTCGGCGTGATTGCCCTGTGCATCGAGACCGGCGAGACCGTGGTCGTGAAGTCCAAGGCCACCGTTCTGGCCACTGGCGGTGCGGGCCGTATCTACGCCTCCACCACCAACGCCCTGATCAACACCGGCGACGGTATCGGCATGGCACTGCGTGCCGGCCTGCCGGTCCAGGACATGGAAATGTGGCAGTTCCACCCGACCGGGATTCACGGTGCGGGCGTGCTGGTCACCGAAGGTTGCCGCGGTGAAGGTGGCTACCTGGTCAACAAGGACGGCGAGCGCTTCATGGAGCGTTATGCGCCGAACGCCAAGGACCTCGCGGGCCGTGACGTCGTCGCGCGCTCCATGGTGCTGGAAATCCTCGAAGGCCGTGGCTGTGGCGAGAATGGCGACCACGTCTTCCTGAAGCTGGATCACCTGGGCGAGGAAGTGCTGAACAAGCGCCTGCCGGGTATCTCCGAGCTGTCCAAGACCTTCGCGCACGTCGACCCGACCAACGCGCCGATCCCGGTCGTGCCGACCTGCCACTACATGATGGGCGGCATCGCCACCAACGTGCACGGTCAGGCCATCGCACAGAACGAAGACGGCAGCGACCGCATCGTCAACGGCCTCTATGCCGTGGGTGAAGTGGCCTGTGTGTCCGTTCACGGTGCCAACCGTCTGGGCGGCAACTCGCTGCTGGATCTGGTCGTCTTCGGCCGCGCCGCGGGCAAGTACATCGAAAGCGCGCTCAACGAAGGTGTCGAGTACCTCGAGCCGACGCAGAGCGACATCGATGCTGCCCTGGTGCGCCTGAACCGCTGGAACGAGTCCGAAAGCGGCGAGTCCGTGCCGGAACTCAAGCGCGAACTGCAGCAGATCATGCAGAATTCCTTCGGTGTCTTCCGTCAGGAAGACAAGATGGAAGAGGGCGTCAAGCAGCTGTCCGATCTGCGTGAGCGTATCGCCAAGGCGGGTCTGTCCGACAAGTCTCAGGTCTTCAATACCGCGCGTATCGAAGCTCTCGAGCTGGACAACCTGATGGAAGTGGCGGAAGCCACTGCCATTGCGGCCCTGACCCGCAAGGAAAGCCGTGGTGCTCACTCCCGTTACGACTTCCCGGACCGTGATGACGAGAACTGGCTCAAGCATTCTCTGTTCTTCCCGAACGAGAAGCGTGTCGGCAAGCGTGATGTGAACTTCGCGCCGAAGACCGTCGAGCGTTTCGAGCCGAAGATTCGTACCTACTGAGTCTGACCCCAAGGCGCGCGTCGCGACCCGCTCGGGACGCGCGCCTTTCTTCAGACCAAGTTCGCACTCGCTCGAGTTCACTCTCGCTTGAGTTCGCCGTGATCGAGGTGCGTGCAGGTCACCGCACGCACCTGACCCGTTTGCCCGGAGGGGAAACCATGCTTCAGGTATCCATATACCGCTACAACCCTGAAACCGATACTGCGCCGTACATGCAGGAGTTTCAGGTCGACACCCAGGGTCGTGACCTGATGGTGTTGAACGTGATGGAAATGCTCAAGGAACAGGACAGCTCGCTGGCCTATCGTCGCAGCTGCCGTGAAGGCGTCTGTGGTTCGGACGGCATGAACATGAACGGCAAGAACGGCTTGACCTGTGTCACCGCACTGTCCGAAGTCGTCAAGGACAACAAGCTGGTGCTGCGTCCGCTGCCGGGCCTGCCGGTCGTGCGTGACCTGGTCGTCGACATGAGCATCTTCTACAAGCAGTACGAGCGCATCCAGCCGTACCTGCTCAACGACACGCCGGCGCCGGCCATCGAGCGTCTGCAGTCGCCGGAAGACCGTGACAAGCTCGACGGTCTCTACGAGTGCATCCTGTGTGCCTGCTGCTCGACTGCCTGCCCGTCCTTCTGGTGGAACCCGGACAAGTTCGTCGGTCCGAGCGGTCTGCTGCAGGCCTATCGCTTCCTGGCGGACTCGCGTGACACCGCCACCAAGGAGCGTTTGAGCGAGCTGGACGACCCGTTTGCCGTATTCCGTTGTCGCGGAATCATGAATTGTGTCGCGGTTTGCCCCAAGGGTCTGAACCCGACACGTGCCATCGGCAAGATTCGTGAGCTTTTGCTGGCAAACGCCACTTAAAAGCCGCGCCTTAGCTTGCTATGATGCACGTCAGCTGCGGCAGGGTGTCACACCTTGTCGCAGCGCACAGCTTGCTGAAGCCGGTGCCTTGTGCACCGGCTTTTGACGATAAAAGAAGACTCAGATGGTGAAGGCCTCCATGGTTTCGCCATACAGGGCATAATCGAGTGACGCCGACAGCGCTTGTCAGGCGCCTACCCCACCCCATCAGTCAGGGTGACCGAGAGATGCAAGAAGGCACAATGGAGTTGATGTGGCGCACTTCCCATATGAGCGGGGGGAATGTCCACTACGTAGAAGATCTCTACGAGCGTTATCTTGTCGACCCGAATGAGGTTCCCGACGAGTGGCGCAACTACTTTGATACTCTGCCGCGTCATGACGGCAGCCCCTCCCAGGATGTTCCGCTAGCGCCGATCCGTGATCAGTTCTACGAGATGGGTCGCAACAGTCGCCGCCCGGTGGCTGTCTCTGCGGGCGAAAGCAGCGAGAACAAGAAGCAGGTTCGTGTTCTCCAGCTGATCAACGCCTACCGCTTCCGTGGCCACCAGAAGGCGGATATCGATCCCCTCGGTCTGCGCAAGCCGGCACCGGTACCGGACCTCGAACTGTCCTTCCATCAGCTGTCCGCCGCTGACATGGACGTCGAGTTCCAGACCGGCTCGCTGTTCCTCGGCAAGGATGTTGCACCGCTCAAGGAAATTCACGCCGCGCTGGAGCAGACCTACTGCCGCAGCATCGGCGCCGAGTTCATGCACATCGTCAACACGGAAGAGAAGCGCTGGCTGCAGCAGCGTTTCGAGTCCGTACGTTCCAAGCCGAACTTCTCACGCGATGTCCGTCATCACGTGCTGGAACGTCTGACCGCCGCCGAAGGCCTCGAGAGCTATCTCGCCAGCAAGTACCCGGGCACCAAGCGCTTTGGTCTGGAAGGCGGCGAATCCTTCATTCCGATGATGGATGAGCTGATCCAGCGCAGCGGCAAGTACGGTACCAAGGAAGTCGTGATCGGCATGGCCCACCGTGGCCGTCTCAACCTGCTGGTCAACCTGCTGGGCAAGAGCCCGTCAGAGCTGATCGAGGAATTCGATGGCAAGAAGCAGATTGCCAAGGGTTCCGGCGACGTGAAGTACCACCAGGGCTTCAGCTCGAATGTCATGACCCCGGGCGGCGAAGTCCACCTGGCGCTGGCGTTCAACCCGTCGCACCTGGAAATCGTCTCTCCGGTGGTGGAAGGCTCCGTGCGTGCCCGTCAGGACCGTCGCGAAGACAGCGAAGGCGACAGTGTACTGCCGATCTCCATCCACGGTGACGCGGCATTCGCCGGTCAGGGCGTGGTCATGGAAACCTTCCAGATGTCGCAGACCCGTGCCTACAAGACGGGCGGTACCGTGCATGTCGTCATCAACAACCAGGTGGGCTTCACCACCTCGCGTGCCGATGACGCTCGCTCGACCGAATACTGCACCGACATCGCCAAGATGGTTCAGGCGCCGATCATCCACGTCAATGGAGATGATCCGGACGCCGTGCTGCACGCCGCTCAGGTCGCCATCGACTACCGTCAGCAGTTCAAGCGTGACGTCGTGATCGACCTCGTGTGTTACCGCAAGCGCGGTCACAACGAAGCCGACGAGCCGTCCGGTACCCAGCCGCTGATGTACGCCAAGATCAAGTCCCAGAAGACTGCCCGCGAGAAGTATGCGGATCGTCTGGTCGAGGAAGGCGTGCTCAGCGCGGAAGAGACCAAGCACCTGGTCGACCAGTACCGTGCCGACCTGGATGCCGGCAACCACGTTGCCAATGCGCTGGTGAAGCAACCCAACACCGGTCTGTTCGTCGATTGGACGCCGTACCTGGGCCACGAGTGGACCGGCGTTGCCGATACCTCGATGGACATGAAGCAGCTGCAGGCCCTCGCCAACAAGATGTGCGAAGTGCCGGACGGCATCTCGGTCCAGCGTCAGGTCAACAAGATCTACGAAGACCGTCGCAAGATGGCCGCCGGTGGCATGCCGCTGAACTGGGGCTTCGCCGAGACACTGGCCTACGCCACCCTGGTCGATGCCGACCATCCGGTGCGTATCACCGGTCAGGACGTGGGTCGCGGTACCTTCTCCCACCGTCATGCGGTGGTGCACAACCAGAAGGATGGCGACACCTACGTGCCGCTGCAGCACATCAAGGATGGTCAGGCGACCTTCACCATCCATGACTCCTACCTCTCCGAGGAAGCGGTGCTGGCCTTTGAATATGGCTATGCCACCACCATGCCCAAGGCATTGGTCGTGTGGGAAGCCCAGTTCGGTGACTTCGCCAACGGCGCCCAGGTGGTGATGGACCAGTTCATCTCCTCCGGCGAGAGCAAGTGGGGCCGCCTGTGTGGTCTGACCATGCTGCTGCCGCACGGCTACGAGGGTCAGGGCCCGGAGCACAGCTCCGCACGCCTCGAGCGTTACCTCCAGCTGTGTGCCGAGCACAACATGCAGGTATGCATGCCGACCACGCCGGCGCAGATCTATCATCTGCTGCGTCGTCAGGTCATCCGCTCGCTGCGCAAGCCGCTGGTCGTGCTGTCACCCAAGTCTCTGCTGCGTCACAAGGAAGCGACTTCCACCCTCGACGAGCTGGCCGATGGCCGCTTCGAGATGGTGCTGTCCGACAAGGGCAACCTGGAAGCTTCCAAGGTCAAGCGCGTCGTGCTGTGTGCGGGCAAGGTCTACTATGACCTGGCCGCCTATCGCGCCGAGCAGGGCCGTGAAGATGTTGCCATCATCCGTGTCGAGCAGCTCTATCCCTTCCCGAAGGAAGAGCTCCAGGCCGCCATCGCCGACTACGAGAATCTCGAGCAGGTGATGTGGTGCCAGGAAGAGCCGCTCAACCAGGGTGCCTGGTATCAGAGTCAGCATCACATGCGTCAGGTCGCTGAGCAGCACCGTCAGGGGCTTGGCATGAGCCTGGACTTCGCCGGACGCCCGGCCTCTGCGGCACCTGCCGCGGGCTACATGTCCGTTCATAACGAGCAGCAGCGCCAGCTGGTCGACGACGCCTTCAACAAGTAAAGGCTCGCGACCCGCAAGGGCACCGAGAGAGAATTGAGTTAAGGAACTCCAATGGCTATCGATATCAAAGCGCCGTCTTTTCCGGAATCCGTCGCCGAAGGCACTGTGGCGACCTGGCACAAGCAGCCCGGCGACAGCGTCGAGCGTGACGAGCTGATCGTCGAGATCGAGACCGACAAGGTCGTGCTGGAAGTCGTCGCACCGCAGGACGGCACCCTGGGCGAGATCAAGGTTCAGGAAGGCGACACCTGCGAGTCCGAGCAAGTGCTGGGCTCCATCGGTGATGCAGACGCCGCTGCGTCTTCTGACGCCAAGGACGACTCCGCCGCTGAAGAGAGCAAGGACGACGCCAAGGCCGAAAGCAAGCCGGCCGCCGGTGGCGAAGGCAAGACGCTGGAAGTCAAGGCGCCGAGCTTCCCGGAATCCGTTGCCGAAGGCACCGTCGCCACCTGGCACAAGAAGGTCGGTGAAGCCTGCGAGCGCGACGAGCTGATCGTCGAGATCGAGACCGACAAGGTCGTGCTGGAAGTCGTGGCTCCGGCCGACGGCGCCCTGAGCGAGATCAAGGTCGAGGAAGGCGATACCTGCGAGACCGAAGCCGTGCTGGCACTGTTCAGCGCTGGTGCTTCCGGTGGCGCCGCGCCGGCCGCTGAGGCAAGCGACGACAAGTCCGGCTCTGACGAAGGTCAGGACGAGAAGGTCGGCGACAAGATCCTCGCCCCGGCAGCACGCAAGATGGTGGCCGAGCACGATCTGGACGTCAGCAAGCTGGTCGGTACCGGCAAGGGCGGTCGCGTGCTGAAGGAAGACGTGGCCAAGGCCGTCAAGGAAGGCACTGCGGCCAAGTCCGCTGCCAAGCCGGCTGCCAAGTCCGGCGCTTCCAAGTCTGATGCCAAGGCCGCGCCGAAATCTGCACCGACCTTCGAGGGCGAGCGTCCCGAGAAGCGCGTGCCGATGAGCCGCATGCGTCAGACCATCGCCAAGCGTCTGGTCAATGCCCAGCAGACCGCCGCCATGCTCACCACTTACAACGAAGTGGACATGAGCGCGGTGATGGAACTGCGCAAGCAGTACAAAGACACCTTCCAGAAGGTGCACGACACCAAGCTCGGCTTCATGGGCTTCTTCGTCAAGGCGGCCACCGAAGCGCTCAAGCGCTTCCCGGACGTCAATGCCTCCATCGACGGCACCGACATCGTCTACCACGGTTACCAGGACATCGGTGTGGCCGTGTCTTCCGACCGCGGTCTGGTCGTGCCGGTGCTGCGTGATACCGACAGCATGAAGCTCGCCGATGTCGAAAAGACCATCGTCGACTTCGGTCAGCGTGCCCGCGCCGGCAAGCTGGGCATCGATGAGATGCAGGGCGGTACCTTCACGATCACCAACGGCGGCATCTTCGGTTCCCTGATGTCCACCCCGATCCTGAATCCGCCGCAGACCGCCATCCTGGGCATGCACAAGATCCAGGAGCGTCCGATGGCCGTGAACGGTCAGGTCGTCATCCGTCCGATGATGTATCTGGCACTGTCCTACGATCACCGCATGATCGATGGCAAGGATGCAGTCCAGTTCCTCGTCGCCATCAAGGACCTGCTGGAAGATCCGGCTCGTTTCCTGCTCGACGTCTGAGACCGCAATGTCTCACGCCCTTGAGGATCTCGAGGGCGTGAGCGGCCCCGGCGGGTGGCACTGACACTCGCCGGGTTGCCAACCCGAATCGAACTGCACCAACAGGAAGAGACATGGCCGATAAATTTGATGTGATCGTCATTGGCGCTGGCCCTGGTGGCTATGTTGCCGCTATCCGCGCTGCTCAGCTGGGTCTGAAGACCGCCTGCGTCGAGAAGTGGGTCAACAAGGAAGGCAAGGTCGTTCACGGCGGTACCTGCCTGAACGTCGGCTGCATTCCGTCCAAGGCATTGCTGGAAACCTCGCACAAGTACGTCGAAGCGCGTGATGAATTCGCCGAACTGGGCATCAAGGCCGACGGCGTCGAGATCGACGTGGCCAAGATGATCGAGCGCAAGGCGCAGATCGTGAAGAACCTGACCGGCGGTATCTCCGGTCTGTTCAAGGCCAACGGTGTCACCGCGCTGGAAGGTACCGGCAAGGTGCTGCCGAACAAGCAGGTCGAAGTGACCGATCACGACGGTGGCAAGACGACCTACGAAGCCGAGAACATCGTCATCGCGTCCGGTTCCGTGCCGGTCGAGATTCCGCCGACGCCGCTGACCGAAGGTCTGATCGTCGATTCCACCGGCGCGCTCGAGTTCGACGAAGCGCCGAAGCGTCTGGGTGTTATCGGTGCCGGTGTCATCGGTCTCGAGCTCGGTAGCGTGTGGAGCCGTTGCGGTTCTGAAGTCACCGTGTTGGAAGCGGTCGACAGCTTCCTGCCGATGGTCGATGCGGCCGTCGCCAAGGAAGCCCAGAAGCTGCTCAAGAAGCAGGGTCTGGACATCAAGCTCGGCGCCCGTGTGACCGGTTCCGACATCAAGGACAGCGAAGTCGCCGTCAAGTACACCGACGCCAACGGCGAACAGGAACAGACCTTCGACAAGATCATCGTCGCGGTCGGCCGTCGTCCGTACACCCAGAACCTGCTCGACAGCGATGTGGGCATCAATCTGGACGAGCGTGGCTTCATTCACGTCGACGACCAGTGCGCGACCAGCGTGCCGGGCGTCTACGCCATCGGCGACGTGGTGCGTGGCCCGATGCTGGCGCACAAGGCCTCTGAAGAGGGCGTGATGGTTGCCGACATCATCGCTGGCCACAAGGCCGAGATGAACTACGACGCCATCCCGAGCATCATCTACACCTTCCCGGAAGTGGCGTGGGTCGGCAAGACCGAACAGCAAGCCAAGTCCGAAGGCATCGAAGTCAAGACCGGCAGCTTCCCGTTCGCGGCAAGCGGTCGTGCCATGGCCAACAATGCCACTGAAGGTCTGGCCAAGATCATTGCCGACGCTGAGACTGATCGCGTCCTGGGCGTTCACATCATCGGCCAGCATGCCGGTGAGCTGATCGCACAGGGTGTGACTGCCCTCGAGTTCGGCGCAAGCGCCGAAGACCTCGCACTGATCTGCACGGCTCACCCGACACTGTCGGAAGCCGTGCACGAAGCCGCGCTGGCCGTTGACGGGCATGCGATTCACATCGCAAACCGCAAGAAGCGCAAGTAAGCGTCCTTCCGAACAAGAGGCGCGTCGCCCCGGCCAGGCCGGGGCGAACGGTGGCAGTGGCATCTTGCGACTGCCGTTCGAGTCTAATGCAACCAATGGCATGACACGATGAACCTTCACGAATATCAGGCAAAACAACTTTTTGCCGACTATGGCCTGCCGGTGTCCAAGGGCTTTGCCGTTGACACCCCGGAAGACGCTGCTGAAGCGTGCAAGAAGATTGGCGGCGACAAGTGGGTCGTCAAGGCACAGGTCCACGCAGGTGGCCGCGGCAAGGCTGGCGGCGTCAAGCTGGTCGACAGCGCACAAGCCGCTTCCGACTTCGCGACCCAGTGGCTGGGCAAGAACCTGGTGACCTACCAGACTGACGAAAACGGTCAGCCGGTCACCAAGATTCTCGTCGAGAACTGCACCGACATCGCCGAAGAGCTGTACCTGGGCGCCGTCGTTGACCGCACCACTCGTCGCATCGTCTTCATGGCTTCCACCGAAGGCGGCGTGGAAATCGAGAAGGTTGCTGAAGAGACGCCGGAAAAGATCCTGAAAGCCGAGATCGATCCGCTGGTCGGCGCACAGCCGTACCAGGCGCGTGAACTGGCCTTCAAGCTGGGTCTGAACCCGACCCAGATCAAGCAGTTCACCAAGATCTTCCTGGGTCTGGCGAAGATGTTCGCCGACAAGGATTTCGCGCTGCTGGAAATCAACCCGCTGGTCATCACCGACGAAGGCAACCTCCACTGCCTCGACGGCAAGATCAACATCGACGCCAACGCCGTCTACCGTCACCCGGACCTGCAGGCGATGCACGATCCTTCTCAGGAAGACGAGCGTGAAGCGCATGCTGCCAAGTTCGAACTGAACTACGTTGCCCTCGACGGCAACATCGGCTGCATGGTCAACGGCGCAGGCCTGGCGATGGGCACCATGGACATCGTCAACCTGTCTGGCGGCAAGCCGGCCAACTTCCTCGACGTGGGTGGCGGTGCTACCAAGGAACGCGTTGCAGAAGCATTCAAGATCATCCTGTCCGACGACAACGTCAAAGCTGTTCTGGTGAACATCTTCGGCGGCATCGTGCGTTGTGACATGATCGCCGAAGGCATCATCGGTGCCGTCGAGCAGGTCGGTGTCAACGTGCCGGTCGTGGTGCGTCTGGAAGGTAACAACGCTGAACTCGGCGCCAAGAAGCTGGCCGAAAGCGGTCTGAACATCATCGCTGCTACCAGCCTGACTGACGCGGCGCAGCAGGTTGTCAAAGCTGCGGAGGGCAAGTAATGAGCATTTTGATCGACAAGAACACCAAGGTGATCTGCCAGGGCTTCACTGGCGGCCAGGGTACCTTCCACTCTGAACAAGCCATCGCCTACGGCACCAAGATGGTCGGTGGCGTGACGCCGGGCAAGGGTGGTCAGACTCACCTGGGCCTGCCGGTGTTCAACACCGTCGCCGAAGCCGTTGCCGAGACTGGCGCTGAAGCGTCCGTCATCTACGTGCCGGCACCGTTCTGCAAGGATTCCATCCTTGAAGCGGCCAATGCAGGCATCAAGCTGATCGTCTGCATCACCGAAGGCGTGCCGACTCTCGACATGCTGGAAGTCAAGGTCAAGTGCGACGAGCTGGGCGCGCGCGTCATCGGTCCGAACTGCCCGGGTGTCATCACTCCGGGTGAGTGCAAGATCGGTATCATGCCGGGTCACATCCACCAGCCGGGCAAGGTCGGTATCGTGTCTCGTTCCGGCACCCTGACCTACGAAGCCGTCAAGCAGACCACTGACCACGGTTTCGGACAGTCCAGCTGTGTCGGCATCGGCGGCGACCCGATCCCGGGTTCCAACTTCATCGACATCCTCGAGATGTTCGAGAAGGACCCGAAGACCGAAGCCATCGTCATGATCGGCGAGATCGGCGGTTCTGCTGAAGAAGAAGCTGCTGCCTACATCAAGGCGAACGTCACCAAGCCGGTCGTCTCCTACATCGCTGGTGTGACTGCGCCTCCGGGCAAGCGCATGGGCCATGCAGGTGCCATCATCTCCGGCGGCAAGGGTACTGCCGACGAGAAGTTCGCGGCTCTGGAAGCAGCTGGCGTCAAGACTGTGCGTTCACTCGCGCAGATCGGCGATGCCATCAAGGAAGTCACTGGCTGGTAAGCCATTGATCTCCTGACAGCGATCGGCGCCAAGCGGATCGCATGTCACCGAAAGGGCAGGCCCACAGGGCCTGCCCTTTTTTCGTTTCTGGCCCTTAACAGTCTCTCCCGAGTGCATGTCGGCGGGGCTGCCTGCGGCCGGTGGCGCAGGCGAGGGGCGAGGTGTTTCGGCTGATGCAGGCGGGGCAGGTGCGTTCATATCAAGCAGTTGCTAATCTGATGACTGTTCATTGGCACCTGACCAAGCGACACGTGCAGATGCCCCACGGCGCAACACGACTCACTGATAAGGATGTTCCATGCTCAAGTCATTCCCCGCCCTTACGCGCTCCGCGCGCCTGCTGGCGTTGCTGTCCCTGCCGTTGGCTGCTGGCATGCCGCTGTCTGCCAGTGCAGATTCCGGCGCGGCGGCAGCCTCCGCCCCTGAAGCTTCAGCGAGCATGCAGGTGCCTGCCAAGGGCATCGAGTCGGTGACCAGTCGTGATGATGTCGCCTCCGTCCAGGCGCGTCTCGAGACGGCGCTCAAGGCCAAGGGGTTGACGCTGTTCAGCGTCATCGATCATGAGGCGGGTGCCGAGAAGGTCGGCATGGAGCTGCCCGCGACGCATACCGTCATCTTCGGCAATCCCAAGGTGGGTACCCTGTTGATGCAGTGCAACGGGACGGCCGCCCTGGATCTGCCGCAGAAGATGCTGATTCGCGCCGTGGAGGGCGGCAGCGTGATCGAGTGGAATGACCCGCAGTACATGGCCAATCGTCATGATCTGGGCGACTGCAAGCTGCCGCTGGACAAGATCGCCGGGCTGCTCAAGGGGCTGGCCGCCGAAGCGGCGGGTCAATGAAGGCAGCGCTCATCACGTGTCGATGCTGATATCGTGAACTGACAGCGGGCGCTGCCAATCAGGCAGGACGAAAAAGCCGGACTCCTCACGGAGTCCGGCTTTTTGATGTTCCCCTGTCAAGGATCGAGTGTTGTAGGGGAGCTTGCAGGGCTGCTCGTAGAGCTCTTATAGAGCATCACCGTGCTGCTTCAGCCACTGTACGGCGCGGTCCGGGTAGTCAGTGAAGACACCATCGACCCTGGCGTCGACGAAGAAGGCGTGCAGCATGTCGTCGTAATCGCTGGCCCAGTCCGGGATGCGTCCTTCATCGAGGCGGAAGGTGTAGGGCATCACGATCAGGCCCTGCGCATGGGCTTCCTCGACCAGCGGCGTGACCTTGATGTCGTCCCGGGACGAGCTGTCCTCGATCACCATCGGCTTCCACGGCCCGATGCCATCGGCGTAGGTGGCGATGCGCTGCATGCCGCCCTCCTGATACATCCAGTCATAGTCGTAGGGCTCAAGCTTGCCAGCCGCATCCGGCTGGAAGGTCATGTCCCAGCTGGTCTCGCCCATCAGCTGCACCAGACGCAGGTCCATCTCCAGTTCGGGCTGCAGCGTGTCGTGGATGCGCTTGAGGCCATTGGGATCGAAGACCTGCACGACGGCATTGTCATCCTGCGCGACGTAGCCGTAGTGCTTGAGGGTCTCGAGTACGGCTCGCGAGACCTGCTTGCCTTCCGACTGGTGGAACCAGGGCGCCTTGATCTCCACATACAGGCCGACATCGCGTCCGGTGGAGTGATTCAGGCCCTGAATCATCTCGATCTCTTCGCTCAGGGTGTGCAGGCCGAAGTGCGACTTGCCCAGCGGGAAGCGCTCAGGATAGTCGGCGACCTGCTCACCATCCTTGACGGTGAAGCCCTCGCTGAACGACAGCTTGCGCAGCTCATCCAGCGTGAAGTCGATGGCGTAGTAGCGGCCATCATCACGCGCACGCTCGGGGAAGACCTCGGCGACATTGGTCACGCGGTCCAGGAAGCGGTCGTGCAGCACCACCAGCTGGTCATCCTTGCTCATCACCACATCCTGCTCGAGGAAGTCGGCGCCCTGGGCGTAGGCCATCGCCTTGGCCGCGAGGGTGTGCTCCGGCAGGTAGCCCGAGGCACCCCGGTGGGCGACCACGACCTTGTCGGTGCCATGGCCGGGGTCGATGCTGCGCAGGGGCCTGTCATCAGCGAGTGCCGCTGAGGTCGAGGTGGCCAGCAGCGAGCCGACCACGCCCATCATGGCCAGCGGGCGGCGAATGCGGGCGGAAGTCGGGTGACGCTGGGAAGGATGCGGCATGTGAGATCACCTTGAGCTGTGGTTATTGTATGGCCGTTCAATAAAGCCGCCTGCCAACATAACAAAGTCTTATTCATATGGCGATGATCAAGTGTTTTTCATGATGATGTCTGCAGCGCTGCTCGCTCGCCCCGTCATGTGGCTGCCGAGCGACGCTTGAGCAAGCTTCCCAGCATGCTGCGTCCCGCCATCACGAAGAACACCGGGGCGCCGGCGATCAGGTAGAAATAGAAGGTCACCGCACGCCAGATCACCACGGCCGCCGCGGCACTGGCGGCGCCGATCATCGGGCTGAGCAGGGCAGTGGAGGACAGCTCCGCGCCACCGGCACCGCCGGGCAGCAGCGTCAGCTGGCCCGCCGCCAGCGAGAGCATCTGCACGATGAAGGTCCAGCTCCAGTCGATGTCCTGCCCCAGACCGGACACGGCCAGATAGAGGATCGAGTAGCGCAGCAGCCAATGGGCACAGCAGAGCAGGAAGATCAGGCTCAGCGTCAGGCGCGGCAGGGCGAGCGTCTCGACCAGCGCATGGCGGAAGTGGATCAGGCCCCGCGCCAGCTTGACGCGTGAGCGATGGCGTACCTTGAGCCAGCGCAGCAGGCGTCCGCTGGTCTTGAGCAGGCGCCGATGATGCTTGCCCAGCGCGGCCAGCAGGCCAAAGCCGATGATCAGCAACAGCGCCGGCACGGCCAGCATCCACCCCAGGCGCAGGTCGATGGTATGCGAGAGGGCGTAGAGCCCGATGCTGGCCAGCGCCGAGAGGAAGAACAGCATGTCGGTGATCTGATCGACCGCGAATACCGCCGTGGCCTGCGCCGGGCGCACCCCCTGACGTGACAGCAGCCCCATCAGGGTAAGCGGGCCGCCACTGCCGCCGGGGGTGGCGCTGATGGCGAATTCGGTCGCCATCACCATACCGACGGCGCGCCGTTGCCCCAGGTGACCGCCACGCCCGGCCAGCAGCAGACGCAACCGGCCGGCGTTCAGGTTCCAGCACATCACGATCATGCCCAGCATCAAGAGGAAGGTGTCGAGAGGGAACTGGCGCAACTGGCCGCCCAGTCCGCTGCCGCCCAGCACCAGCGGTATCGCGATGACCATCACAAGGCCAGCACCCAGTAACCAGAGGGCACGATTCATGGCAGATTCCCGCAGCGGGTTGTCTCAAGGCCCATACGACGGGGCTCATCCGGTGGGTGGGTCTCAGGCAGCACTGTGGGCCGCCTGGTGCGAGTTCAGTTGCGTCGTATCAGACGTGGCGGGGGTGAGCAGCCCCTGCTGGGTCAGCCAGCCGATCTTGGTCATCGGCTGGCGCCCTTCATCGAGCAGGCGCTCGACCAGCGTCAGCCAATACTGGCGCGAGCGTGCATGGCGCATGTCGACCGGATGCAGGCCCAGACGCAACACCGGCGCCTGTTGCTCGCGGCTCAGCTTGCGCTGCGTCACCCACTGCGACATCAGGCGGCGTGGCGCGGAGCGTGCGCTCCACACGAGTCCGGGCGCATCGATGACCGTGAAGTCAGGCAATCGATAGAGGTGTTGGGGATCGCTGGTGTAGCGGAAGTCGAGGGACTTCAGCGCCTTGCGAGTGCCGTCACTCATCAGCCAGGCGGGGGCCACGAAGCCGTCCAATGGCCAGCCGAGACGCTTGAAGAGTGCGGCGCCTTCCAGCAGGCGTCGTCTGGCTTCGGCCTCATCGAGGGGGTAGAACTCGCCTTCCCAGGTCAGCACGCGGCGCATCAGGTAATCGCGCGGGGTGCGGGGGGCTGGCGCGTCATCGCAGTGATGGAAGCCATGCAGGGCAAGCTCGTCCCCATGTTGGCGGCGAGAGTCCAGCAGGGCGATGAATTCCGGAGCGTCTTCCAGGGCGCTGCGATGATGGAAGTCAGGCACCACCAGCCAGGTGATCGGGCAGGGGTGGTTCAGGCGCGCCTGGCAGAGGGCATCCACCTCGGCGACGAAGTCCCGGTAGTCGGTCCAGGTCTCGGGCGCGACATCATGCAGGACCAGCAGAAAGTGCTGCTTGGCAGCCGGCGATTCAGCCATGGGTCACCTCCTCGAGTACCGGTTGCATGCGAGTCCCGGTGACCGCGTGATAATGCCCGAGCAAGCCATCCACGACACGGTCCCAGGCGTGGTGCTTCTCGACATGCCGCCGCGCCTGACGACCCAGTGCGGCGGGGTCATTGGCGAAGACTTCCTGCACGGCACGCGCCATGGCATGCGGCGAGTGCGGGTTGCAGAGCTGACCGCAGCCCAGTGGCACATTCTCGGCCAGCGCGCCGGCGCGTGCCGCCACCACCGGCGTGCCGCAGGCCATGGCTTCCAGCACCACCAGACCGAAGGTTTCCTGGGTGCCGGCATGCAGCAGCACATCCACCGAGGCCACCAGACGCGCCACTTCGGTGCTGCTGCAGAAATGCCCGGTCACGCTGACATTGTCGGGCAGATGTCGCGGCATGCCCGAGCCGATCAACAGCAGATGGTAGTCGGGGCCGAGCAGGCGGGCGGCTTCCAGCAGCTCATCAAGATTCTTCTCGCGTGAGCCGCGGCCGGCGAAGGCCAGCAGGCGCACGTGGTCTTCCAGGCCAAGCTCGCGGCGCAGGCTTTCATCGCGGCAATCAGGGTGGAAGGTGGAAAGATCGACACCGAGTGGCTGGATATGGACATTGTCGACGCCGAGCCGGTCGAGCCGGTCGGCCATCACCTGGCTGGGGGCCAATACACGATCAAAGTGGCGATAGAGGCGTTTGACGTAGCGATCGACGTTGGCCCCTGACCACTCGCCCAGGCGATTGGTGATCAGGCGCGGCAGGTCCGAGTGATAGAAGCCCAGTACCGGGACATCTAGCTTGCGACCGGCATCGAGTGCCGCCCACGCCGTGACGTAAGGGTCGCCGGCCTCGATGACATCCGGCTGCAGTGCCAGCAGCGTGCTGACCCAGCCGCCCCGGCGCAGGGGGAAGCGATAGCCGTTGCCGAAGGGAATGGGTGGTGCCGGCACGCTGTAGAGGTCATCACTGACACTGGTGGTCTCGCCGGGGACCAGCAGGCTGTGACGAACATCGGGCCGCGTCCGTAGACGTCGTCGCTTGGCTTCCAGGTAGGTTCTGACCCCGCCACTGGAGGGGGCATGGAACATGGTCATGTCAGCGATATGCACACGGACTCCTCAAGACCGCTTTACCGGTCGTGCGCGATGAAGATGAATCCCGACGTCACTGCCCGCCATGGCTGCCTTGTCGTGCTTCAGGGTGCTTCAGGATGTTCGAGGAAAACGAAATCGAGCACGCAGATTCCAGCAAGCCAGTGGCAATGACGAACGAGCCTCTGGTCAAGTCATGGGGGGAACCCGACGTGAAACCAAGGGCACGAGGCATGACATGCGGTGTCGCGCGTGACGAGACGCCTCGCCACGCGATGTTCCACACTGCGGCTGGCAATGACGTTACATCAGGAGATGACTGGTCTGTGTGACAACAGGGAACAATGTTGGTGCGATGCGCTCCCGCTCTCGGACATTTGTCATCAAGCTCCTGGCATCACGCCCCTGGCATCAGGTTTACTGCGAGGGGGGAAGAAAGGCGTTTCGCCATGCTGGCGTGCTCAACAGGGAGTGCGGCAGCTGGCCTCTGGTCAGTGCTGCGCAAGAGAAGCCCTACGACAGGCAAAAAAAGACCCTGTCCGGAGCCACCGGACAGGGCAAGTGCGTGCACTACAGGAATACAGGGGGCGACAGGGGGGAGGGTCGCCGGAGCGGGCATTGCAGGGTCTAGCAGTGGATCGACTCAGTCATGTCTGGCATCCGTGCCTGGTGTTGCATGGGGTCCTGGCATCGTTATCTGTCCTGATGGAGGGAGATCGGGCGTCTTCACGCCAGTCCATGCTGGGAAAGGTGCAGGGCGCTGGGCATTGCCTGGCCAAGCTCCTGCGAGAAGGCGGCTTCCGGCTCGGCTGGGCGCTGGCTGGCGAGCAGCACAAGGCTCAGCAGCAGGCCGGCGGCCAGCAGCAGGCGGTTGCGGGTGCGGCGGCGATCACGTTCCAGCAGCATCGCGACATGTTCCATCGCTTCACGTTGGATCTCACGCTGGCGCTCCGGAGAGGTGGAGCTGCCCTCCGAGCTTCTGCCTGAGCTGCTGTCTGCTCCGGCGTCGACACGGGCATAGCTCATGGCCGGGTGACGAACGATGGCGGCATGCTCGGCCAGGTGACGCAGTGAGGTAGCTGCAGTGGAGCGATGAGTTTTCATTTCCGGGTCCTCGCATGGACGAACTTCATCAGGGACAGGCTTCAGTCATTCGCGCTTGGGTCAATCCAGTAACGCTGCAGCAGTGAAAGCAGATGTCGTGTGTCGATGTGAGGAGTATAGCGTGAGCTTCTGTTTCACAAAATTACAATTTTTCACGCTTGGCACACGATGCGTATACGTAATGCACAAGAACGAAAAACGCCCCGGGCGCAGAGCGCTCCGGGGCGTAGATGGCCGTGGCAATTGCCCGTGATGACAAGGCAGTTACATACGGCAGTGGTGGGTCGCGGCTTATTCGGCCGGACGACCTACCAGTGAGCGACGCTCTTCACGGGCTTCGGTCAAGGAGACCTTGATGATGTCGCCCAGTGAGTAACGCAGCTCGTCTTCGATGCGCACGCGGCCTTCCTTGTCATCGATCGCGACCTTCTTGCGATCGCTGTGGATCAGCGGTGCCGGAATGAAGACGCTGGCGCCATTCTCTTCCAGACGCACGCGCATGCCGCCACGACGGATGTCGATGATCTCGCCAGTGAAGACCTGCTGTTCTTCGGCGGCCTTGGTCAGGTAGCGCACGTAGAGCCAGTCCTTCACATCGCGCTCGGCCATGCGGTTGAGACGACGACGTTCGCTGAGGTGCTCGGTCAGCTGCTCGGTGGCTTCCGCCGGCGCGTCCTGGCCGAGAATCACGCGCTTGATCAAGCGGTGGTTGACCATGTCGCCGTACTTGCGGATCGGCGAGGTCCAGGTCGCGTAGGCTTCCAGCCCCAGACCGAAGTGCGGTCCCGGCTGAGCGGACATCACGGTGTAACCCTGGAAGCGACGCATGCGCACGTCCAGCCAGGTGTCTTCGCGGCTGTCCAGCTCCTGGCGGATCAGGCGGTAGCCTTCCAGGCTGCCCAGCTGTTCCGGCGTGGCGGTGATGTTCTGGCCAGCCAGGAACTCGATGGTGTCGTCGTACTTCTCCGGCGCGAAGCCCTGGTGCACGTTGAAGATACCGTGACCGATGTGCTTGGAGAGCAGACGTGCGCAGCTCAGGTTCGCGGTGATCATGGATTCTTCGATCATGCGATTGCTGATGCGGCGGTGGTCGGCACGTACGTTGAGCACGTTGCCTTCCTCATCCAGCTCGAACTCGAAGTCCGGACGCTCGCGGAAGACCTGGGAATTGCGTGCACGCCAGGCGATACGCGCCTGGGTGAAGGCTTCCAGCTGACGCAGACCTTCGGCCAGCTCTTCGGTTTCCGGCTTCCAGCTGCCTTCCTGGCCTTCGATCCAGTCGGAGACGTTGTCGTAGGTCAGGCGGTGGTGGGAGCGCATGGTGGCCGCGAAGAACTTCGGCTCGCCGATCACGCCATCGGTATCGATGTCGACGATGCACATCAGCGTCGGACGGTCTTCACCTTCCTTCAGCGAGCACAGGTCGTCGGCCAGGATTTCCGGCAGCATGGTGACGTTCTGGCTCGGCAGGTAGACGGTGAAGGAGCGCGTGCGCGCCTCTTCGTCGACACGGCTGCCTTCCGGCACGTAGGCGGTCGGGTCCGCGATGGCGATGCTCAGGGTCCAGCCGCCTTCCGGGCGCTCGACGATGTGCAGGGCGTCATCCATGTCACGCGTCTTCTCACCATCGATGGTGAAGAAGGGCACGTGGGTCATGTCTTCGCGAGTCAGGCCTTCCTCGAGCAGCGGCCAGTCAGTGCCGCCCTCCGGAGAGGCCTGTTCCAGCGCGTGACGTGCCAGGGTGACGCGCCACGGCACACGCGGGTTGTCCACGGTGGCGATGACTTCCTCGATCTGGGCGAAGAAGCTGCGGTCGTCCTTGCGCATCGGGTGACGCAGCAGACGTGCCACGACCCAGTCGCCATCATTGAGGGCTTCCTCATTGATGCCACGCTTCACACGCGCTTTCATGCGCGTGTTGATGGAGGGATGATCCGGCATCACGTTCAGGCGGCCATCACGCTTGCCGACACGAGCGACGAAGCGATCGACACCCGTCTCAATCAGCACTTCCGGCTGTACGGACTTCTTCTCACCTTCCACCTTGACGGTCGCTTCGACGGTATCGCCGTGCAGTACCTGCTTCATGGCGGGTGGCGGCACGAAGTAAGACTCGCCGTCCTCGCATTCGAGGAAGCCGAAGCCCTTGTCGGTGCCTTTGATCACCCCCGTGACACGGGGAATTTCCTGGCGGATTTGATCTTTCAGCTGCGCCAGCAGCGAATTGTTCTGCAGCATTTCGGAAGTTCTGTTGGCGGGGTCAGTGGCTCACTATACGGACATGGAGCATGGGGGGAAAGCTACCAGATGGCCCAACGCCCGCGCGGGCTGCGCGCAGGCGTGGATGAGCGGCAGGTCAAGTGTGGGCAAGCCTGGCGAAAGCGGCCTGCCGGTGCACTTTGCCACAGGCTCGGGCGCGCACTCAGTCAGCGGTCGGCGTGGCGTTCAGCAGACCCGAAACCGGCGTATCACCGTCGAACAGGGTGAAGATGGGCGCCTTGCGATGACGGCCACCGATCTCGCGGGCCTTGATCAAGCCGAGCAGGAACTCGGCGACATTGGCCCGCGAGACCTGCATCTCGTCGGAGTCACCGGCATTCTGGGTCAGCTTGCCGCTGCCGCTCTCGTTGGTGAGACGGCCGGGCTTGACGATGACGTGACGCAGGCCACTCTCGGCGAGGCACAGATCGGCCGCCTTCTTGGCCGCGAAGTAGGGGCGCATCGCCACCGGGCCGGCCAGCGGTGTCTCGGAGCGGATCGAGCTGACCTGGATCACGCGCGACAGCCCGAATTCGGCGGCCAGCTCCGCGGTGCGCATCGCACCATGCAGGTCGATGGTCAGTGTCTTGTCCGGGCCGGTATTCGGGCCGGAGCCCGCGACGAACACCGCCTGATCGCAGCCATAGAAGGCCTGGCGCATCTCGCCTTCCAGATCGCCCAGAACCGTCGGGATGCTGCGTTCATGGAACCAGCTCTGCTGCTCGGTCGAGCGGATCATCGCCACGACGGGTTCGCCGGCGGCCTGAGCCTTCTCGCAGAGTTGACGACCGATCTTGCCGTTGGCACCGATGATGAGCGTCTTGCGCATGCTGTCTGCTCCTTCGCGAATCAAATGGCGAGGCGGCTGGCGAGTGATATTGCCACTCACTGCCACGCCTCTCCTGGTACAGCAAGGTCTGCGGGCTGAGCCACGAGACTTCAAGGGGACCGTTCAATCGCGGGCATTACGCGGCGACTCGCTCGCGGGATGAAGTCTGCGATGGACAAGCATTAAAGGCGGCTGTCATCTCTGTCTGTGGCACGGGAGCCTTGCTAGGATGGCGCTGCCAGGCACGACTCCCTCAAGATTGCGCCAACGACAAGGATGCCCGATGAGCCGCATAGCCCACCCCGCCACTGATGATCACAGCGACACCGCCGCATGGCACGGCGCCGCCTTCCCTTCCGAGAGCGCGATCCGGGTCGGGCTGATCGGTTATGGCATGGCGGTGCGCACCTTCCACGCGCCCTTGATCGAGGCCACGGACGGGCTGGCGCTGGTGGCGCTGTCCACCTCGCGGCCCGAGGTCGTCAGGGCCGAGCGCCCACAGCTGGAGGTGGAGGCCACCCCGGAGGCCTTGCTTGCGCGTGATGACATCGATCTGATCATCATCGCGACGCCCAACGAGACTCACGCCCCGCTGGCCTCTGCGGCGCTGGCGGCAGGCAAGCATGTGGTCGTCGACAAGCCCTTCACGGTGACGCTTGAAGAAGGCGAGGCCCTGACCCGCCAGGCCGAGCAGGCCGGACGGGTGCTGGCGGTATTTCACAATCGGCGCTTCGATGCCGACTTCCTGACGCTGGCGGAATTGATCAACGACGGCACGCTGGGGCGCATCGCGCATCTGGAATCCCACTTCGACCGCTTCCGCCCGACGGTGCCGAACCGCTGGCGTGAGCAGGCACTGCCCGGCAGCGGCCTGTGGTATGACCTCGGCCCGCACCTGCTGGATCAGGCGCTGTGCCTGTTCGGCGAACCAAGTGCCATCCAGCTCACGCGTCGCGCCCAGCGCGAAGGCGCGGTGACCGATGATTTCTTCCACGCCGTGCTCGATTACGCCCACCATCCAAGGCACCCCGGTCTGGTGGTGGAGCTGCACGCCAGTGCACTGACGGCGGCGCCGACGGCACGCTTCGCCGCGCACGGCACCCGTGGCAGCTACGTGGTGTTCGGGCTCGACCCTCAGGAGGATTGCCTCAAGGCTGGTGACTGGCCCTCGCGTGACCCGCAGGAGCGCCAGGCGCGCCAGTGGGGGCGGGATGCGCGTCCGGGAATGCTGACTGTGCTGGAGGCCGACCCGGACGGCGCCGAAGGCGAGCAGGTGCTGGTGGGCGGCACCCATCAGGGCCGCGATGGCGACTATCCTGCCTGGTATGCGGGGCTGCGCGACTGCATTCGTGGCCAGGGCGGCAATCCGACCTCGCCTCATGAGGCGCTGCGCGTGATGAAATGGCTGGAGGCCGGCATCGCCAGCGAAGGCTGAAACCATCGAAGGCTGAAACCATCGAAGGTGAGATGACTCACGAAAGACGCGCGCCCTGAAGGCCGAATGGCCAGCAATCAGAGGCGCGCGTCTTGTTTTCGAGGTAGTGGCAGGGGAGGTCGCGGCCTGCTCAGGCTGCGTCGTCCTCGCCCTTGTCGGCCTTGCGCATGCGCGAGAACAGCTCCGCGCGCAGCTCACCGATGCGCGGCACCTCCTCGGCATGGAAGGGGATGGGGCGCAGCAGGCGCATGGCGCGCAGGCCGAGACGTGCGTTCATCAGGCCACTGCCCAGCCCCTGACCGGCCTTGGTGGAGAGCCGGCCGGCCAGATTCATCGACAGCAGGTCCATGCTGGCCTCGGCGGCCAGTTCGCTGGCACCGGCGAAGGCCATCGATGCCAGCACCTCCTTGAACAGACGCAGGCGGCTGGCATAGCCCAGCTCCAGCCCGTAGAGGCGCGACAGGCGCTCCATCATGCGCAGCCCGCGCCAGGCCACCAGACTCATGTCGACCCAGGTCAGCGGCGAGACCGCCACCATCACCGCCGTCTCGCCACTCATGCGCGAGATCAGACGCCGCGCCTCACGGTCCCGCGGCCCCAGCACGTGGAAGGCGAACAGCTCGCGGCGCTCCGAAGGGGAGTGATGCGCTTCACAGGCGGCGCGCCAGGCGCGCACGCCGGCATCATCATCGCCGAGCTTCATCTGGCGACGCAGCTGTTCGAGCAGGTCTTCCTGCTGGCTGTCGGCTTTGCCGTCTGACTTGTCCGCGTCCTCGTCAGGCGTGGCCAGCGCATCACCGCGCTGGCCAAAACCCCTTTGACCAAAACTCTCCTGGCCAAAATCATCCTGCTGATGTTCTTCCAGCTCGGCGCGCAGCGCGACGTGCTTGCGCAGGTGGCGCAGCCTGAAGAGCTCCTTGCCCAGCGCGCGGGCGCCGAGCCCGATGGCGCCAAGGCCCAGCAGGCCCCAGGCACCGGCGATCAGGTCGCCGCCCATGGCCGCCTGATAGAGCGCATGACCGGCCTCGACACCCCCGAGGGTCAGGGTGCCGAGCAGCAGCCATTTGAGGCCGCGATGACGTGGCCGGGCGCTCAGCGTCGCATCCAGTCCCGGCGTGGCGGGTTCCGGCTCGGCCGCCGCCAGGGGCTGGCTTTCCATCTCCGGCGAGAAGTGACGCGCGCCGCGCAGGGCCTCTGCCGCGCTCTCTGATGCGCTCTCGGTGGGGCGCTCGGCATAGATGGTCGAGGCGGCATCGGCCTGCGCCGAATCGGAGCTCGTGAAGCGTTTGCCCGGGCGCGGATGGCGGGATTCGGTGGTCATTTCAGGTGGTCTCCCAGCAGCCAGTCGAGCACGGCGTCCATGCGAATGTGAGGTGGCGCATTGCCATCGATCTTCGGCGGCGCGAAGTGGGGGAAGGCGAAGCGGCTTTCGGCCCAGAAATTCGGGTCGGGCAGCCGTGAGGGCACCTCGCCCGGGAACAGCAGCACGGACTCGCGGCCGGCGCCTTGCGTGTCCGAGTCGCTCGCCCCCTCGTGCTCAGCGAGCAGTTGTCCCGCCAGCGCCGGATGACGCTGACCATTCTCGACCACCTCGCGCGCCTCGCTGGCGCGGATGGCGGCGATGGTGAAGGCCTTGAGCGGCACATCGCGATAGCGCAGGCGCTTGAGCGGGTCCGCCAGCAGCTGCTCGAGCAGGTCGCGCATCGCGCCATGCTGCTCCGGCGTGACGTGGTCGGCCTTGGTGGCGGCGATGGCCAGGCGGTCGATGCGGCGATCCATCAGGCGCGCCAGCAGATGACGGCGGCCATAGGCGAAGCTGTCGAACAGCTTGTCCAGCGCACGGCTCAGGTCGCGGAAGGGCGCCGGGCCGGCATTCAGCGCGCCCAGCACGTCGATCAGCACGATCTGGCGGTCAAAGCGCCGGAAGTGGTCGTGATAGAAGGGGCGCACCACGCGGCGGCGATAGTGATCGAAGCGGCGTGCGAGGGTGCGATACAGGCTGGCTTCCGGCAGGGCGGCCAGCGCGTCGGGTGTCCAGTCACCGAGCCCCGGCAGCGGGAAGAACTGCAGCACCGGCGCTTCGTCCAGCTCGCCGGGCAGCAGGAAACGGCCCGGTGTAAGGTCGACGAAGCCACCCTTGCGGCGCGCGGCGTGCAGATAGTCGGTATAGAGGCTCGCGATCTCGGCGAGGCGGTCTTCATCCACCTCACTGTCCGGTGTCAGGCCCTCGATGGCCGCCATCCAGTCATGCGCCCAGTCGCCACGCCCGTCGGCCAGCTGGGTCTCGCACTCACTGCTCCAGCCGCTGAAGTCCTGCTCCAGCATCGGCAGGTCCAGCAGCCATTCGCCGGGATAGTCGATCAGGTCCAGCGTCAGGGTGGCGCGCTGGCTGTCGAGCATGCGCGCGGCGCGCGAGGTGGGGCGAAAGCCGATCTTGAGGCGCAGCTCGCTGATGCTGCGGGTCGGCGTCGGCCATTCGGGGCCATGCGGCGAATGCTGGCCGGACAGCGAGCGCAAGCCGGCTTCCAGCGGGAAGCGCGGAATGGAGAGGTCCGGCTGGCTGACACGTTCCGCGCCGAGCAGGCGGCCATCGCGTGCGGCGGGCAGCAGTTCCAGGCGCGCGCCGAGTCCGGCATGGCGCAGCTGTTCGATCAGCGAGACGAGAAAGGCGGTCTTGCCGGCACCGGACAGACCGGTGACGGCGAGCCGCAGCTGGCGGTCGAGACCGCGCTCCAGCAGGTCATGTGCTTCGCGGCCCACATCGCGGGCAAGCTGGCGGGCGTTGCGGGTCATGGTGTTGAACATCAGGCATTCCCTGTCAGTGGGGGCGAGGCGGCGGCGCGATGTGATGGCGTCCTGGCAGCTGATGATGAGCTGGGTGATGGCCGGCACTTGTCAGCGTGCGCCGCACGGCTCGCCATCATCCCTCTATCTGCGGGCGATCGGCGCGCAAGGCAAGCTGACGCCACGCCAGCAGGGCGATGGGCAGCAGGCAGGCGGGGATCAGCAGAAGGTTGAGCAGCGCCCAGCCCAGCGTACTGACCAGGGGGCCGGCCAGCAGCGCCGTGACCGCCCCGGTGGTGAAGACGAGGAACTCGTTGGCGGCCTGGGTGCGGGCCTTCTCGTTGGGGCGATGGCAGCGGGTCAGCAGCGTGGTGGCGGGCAGGAAGGTGAAGTTCCAGCCGATGCCGAGCAGGATGAGACCGAGGAAGAACCCCTGGGTTCCCGTCAGGTAGTCGGCGGCCAGCAGCTGTGCGGTGGCAAGGCTTGCCAGCAGAAAGCCGCAGCCGGTCACGATCATGGTGCCCGCCCCGAAGCGGGCGACCAGCCGCCCGGTGAAGAAGGACGGCAGGAACATGGCGACCACATGCCATTGAATGGTGGTGGCGACGTGATCGAAGCCGTGTCCGGCATGGGCCATGGCCAGCGGTGTGGCCGTCATCGCCAGATTCATCACCCCATAGCCGACCATCGCGCTGAGCACGGCCAGCAGGAAGGTCGGTTGACGCAGTATCACGCCCAATGGGCGTGCAGGCGCCACTGCATCATCGTCGGCTGACTGGGCGTTGCCGTCACGGGGCAGGCGGATGAAGGCCAGCAGCAACAGCGCGACCAGATAGAGCGCCCCCAGCCCGATGAAGCTGCCCAGGAAGGGAGTGTCGGCCAATGCATGACTGGTGCGTGCAAGCCACGGCCCGAAGAAGGCCGCCAGCACGCCACCGCCCATCACCAGCCCGATGGCGCGTTCGCGCTGCTCCTCCGGTGCGGCTTCCATCGCGGCGAAGCGATACAGCTGGCCGAAGCCGATACCGATGCCCACCAGCCAGGTGGCAAGCAGGAACAGCCCGAAATGCTGCAGATGCAGCGCCAGCACGGCCAGCCCCGCACCAGCCAGCCCGCACAGATTGCCGAGCACGAAGCCGCGCCGCCGCCCGAGACGAGCGGTGATCAACGAGGCGGGAATGGTGGCGCACATCAGGCCCAGCCACTGGGTGGCGACTGGCGCGGTCGACCAGCTGCTCGAGGCCAGCTGGGCACCGATCAGCGGCGAGACCGCGATCAGCAGGATGTTGCCGCTGACCAGCAAGGCCTGACACAGCGACAGCAGCGTGACGGCCAAGGGCAGGCGTGCCCGGCCGGCAGCGGGAGAAGATAGTGGCATGAAGGCGCAGCTCCGTCGGATGTCGGCGCCCGGCGCGCCTGACCTGATTATGCCTGTGCTCCGCTCAGGCGTTCCAACTCCATGCTCAGGATTGCGCTCTCGGTGAGCCTAGTCTCCCGCCCATTCCCGCAGGCTGCCCTGGCGCACGCGGCGGATGGCGTGTGACAGCTCGCCCTGCTCGGCAAGACGCTGGATGACCGCGGGCAGCGCAGCGCGGACTTGTGCGGCTGACATGCCGGGGGAAAGTTCCGGGGCATACAGCATCTTGAGCAGTACGTAATCCAGCGGGCTCAGCCAGGTATCCACCGTGACGTCACTGAAGACGGAGGGGAAGACCCTGTCCGAATCATTGGGCAGCCCCATCAACTGGGCGCTCTCCTCGACGACGCAGTCCACCAGACGCGCCTTCTGGCGGGCATAGTCCGCGGGGATCAGGATCAGGCCGCTGGTGATGGCGTGATCTGGCCCGGTCTTGAACAGCGTCAGGCACACGCCTTCACGCAGTGCCTTGCGCATGCCCGGGGTGGCGGCCTGCTGCTTGCCGACGTAGGTGGTGGCCTCGCGGGTCATGTGGTCCCGGGCGATGAAGGCGATGCGCAGGTTGGCCTCTCCGGCGGAGGACACGAAACTCAGCGGCTGGCCGGTAATGGCGGCCAGATGACGAAACTGGACCTCGCTCATCTGTCGCTGCATGCGCGAATTGCCCAGCTGCGAGTCGACCCGCACCTTGATGGGCGCCTGCCAGCGCACCAGCGAGGCGCTGTTGCCGGGTTGGTATTCACGCTTGAGTGCCACTTCCATGAAGCTGTCCGTCAGCACAGCGGCCCGCTGCCAGCGCTCGGCGGCCTGGCTCGGGCTGACGGCGGCCAGACTGGACAGCAGCAGGGCGACGCCCAGCGCCTTGAACGCCCAAGGCACCCTCAGCGAAGAAAAGAACAGCTCCTTTAACTGGCGATGGGGTAAGCAGGGCATGGGCGACCTCTTCAGGGAACATGCAGTCCAGCATGCCTGAAATGCACACGCCCCGCGTGTCCGAGAGGGCAACGCGGGGCGTGATACTCATTTGATGACGATTTGTCGTTTTGAAGCGGCGACTTTCAGGCGTCAGATGAAGGCCAGATAGATGGCGATCACCAGCACGACCAGCAGCAGCGCGCAGACCTTGGCACCTTTCCAGGGCGTCATGTCGATGGCGCCGACAGCCTGCTGGATCCACGGCTCGTCACGCGGTGCCAGCTTGCCGATGATCAGCATCATCGCGATCAGCAGCACGAACACCAGGCCGACGAAGTGGAACTCGTGGATCACGTCGAGCACGCCGGAGAAGGCCGGCACGAAGTAGACCACCCCGATCACGCTGCAACCGATCAGCAGTGCCAGGTTGGCAGCGATGGTCGGCACGCGACGCGTCAGCAGGCCCATCAGCACCACGGCGAAGATCGGGATGAAGTAGATGGCATTCATCTTCTGCAGGTAACCGAACAGGCTCTCCTGACCGGCCAGCAGCGGCGCGAGGGTCATGGAGGCGATCGCCAGCACCCAGCCGAAGCCCTTGGAGACCTTGACCACTTCCTCGTCGCTGGCATCACGACGCAGATGCGCCTTGTAGATGCCGGTGGAGAACAGCGTGGTGGTGGCGTTCAGCGCCGAGTTGAAGGACGAGAGGATCGCGCCGACCATCGCGGCGGCGAAGAAGCCGGTCAGCGGTGCGGGCAGCACATCGAACACCAGCTGGCCGTAGGCGCTGTCGGCCTTGACGCCGGAAGAGGCGTAGAGGTGATAGGCGATGATGCCGGGAATCACCAGATACAGCGGGCCCAGCAGCTTGAGGGCACCGGTCAGCAGTACGCCTTTCTGGCCCTCGGCGAGGGTCTTGGCGGCGAAGGTACGCTGGATGATCTGCTGGTTGGTACACCAGTAGAAGAAGTTGATGATCATCACGCCGGTGAACAGGGTCGAGAAGGGCACCGACTGGTCTTCACCGCCCATGGAGTTGAATTTCTCCGGATTGGCGGCGGTCAGCGTGTCCCAGCCGGCCATCACGCCCTGGCCATCACTGACGGCATCGAGGCCGAAATAGACGATCAGCATGCCGCCGATCAACAGGCCCACACCGTTCAAGGTGTCGGAGATGGCGATGGAGCGCATGCCGCCGAACAGGGCATAGATGGCGCCGATGATGCCGACCACCCAGATGGTCATCCACAGCAGTGCATTGGGCGAGCTGATGCCGGTCAGCGAGGGCAGATCCAGCATGCCCTGCAGGCCGATGGCACCGGAGTAGAGGATGATCGGCAGCAGGATCACCGCGTAGGCGAACAGGAAGATCAGGTTGGTGATCAGCTCGGTGCTGCGGCCATAGCGCAGGGCCAGCAGCTCGGGCAGGGTGGTGATGCCACTCTTGAGGAAGCGTGGCAGGAAGAACATCGCCATTACCACCATGGCCAGTACCGCCATGACTTCCCAGGCCATCACCGACAGGCCATCGGTGAAGGCGGCGCCATTCAGGCCGACCATCTGCTCGGTGGACAGGTTGGTCATCAACAGGGAACCCGCGATCAGCGGGAAGGTCAGGCTGCGTCCGGCGAGGAAATAACCGGTGGAATGCGAGGTGTCATCGCGGTGTGTCCACCACCAGGTCAAGGCAGCGACCAGGCCGGTAAAGAACACGAAAGAAACAAGTGTCAGGGCATGCATGGGGGAGGATTCCTTTAGGCGTGCGGCGGCGAATCATGAGGCGGTGGGCAGGTGACCCGGGTGGCGATTCGACGCCGATCCAGCCGTGGCGATGCAATGCACACAGCAAGCTGTGTCATCGTCCGTGAAGAGACTCACCGGTAACATTCACGGCAAGACTGGCGATAGTGTAGGTATCTCCCGATTTCTCGCTATCCGCCATTTGTAGAACATACGTTGGTTTTGAGGCGCAGCTGGCGTCGATTGAGCGTTGAGAATGAACAGGCGGTCATTGCTTCTCAGTCTCTGGTATCAGGCCTTGATCGCAGTGTCGTAAGAAGACGCATGTCACGGCTTTCGCTGCGCATTGCGGGGCAACTTTGATGCTCGATCAGAGACGCCAGCGCCCCGCCATCGGTGAAGATGACGGGGCGCTGGCGTGCTCATGTCATACGCTCATGTCGATGACATGTGGTATGCGATCGCGCTGGGCGAATGGGGCGATCAGCCGGCGAAGGCCAGATAGATCGCCATCACCAGTACCAGCAGAATGATGCTGGCGATACGCGTGCCGGCCCAGGGGGTCATGTCGATGGCACCGACGTCCTGCTGGATCCAGGGTTCGGCGCGCGGTGACAGCTTGCCGATCACCAGCATCATGGCGATCAACAGCACCAGCACGATGGCGATGAAGTGGAAGTTGTGCACTCGATCGACCAGCTCGGAAAGCGTCGGCACGAAGTAGAACAGGCCGATGACCGCGCAGCCGAGCACCAGCGCCAGATTGGCGGCGATGGCCGGCACGCGCTTGGATATCAGTCCCACCACGATCACCGCCAGCAGCGGGATGTAGTAGATGGAGTTCACCTTCTGCACGTAGACGAACAGGCTTTCCTGGGTCGCCAGCAGCGGCGCGATGGCCATCGCGGCGGCGGCCATGATCCAGCCGGCCCATTTGGAGGCCTTGACCACCTCTTCATCGCTGGCCTGCGGCTTGAGGCGTGCCTTGTAGACATCGAGGCTGAACAGGGTGGCGGTGGAGTTGAGCGCCGAGTTGAAGGACGACAGGATCGCGCCGACCATCGCCGCGGCGAAGAAGCCGGTCAGCGGCGCGGGCAGCACATCGAAGACCAGCCGGCCATAGGCGGCGTCGGCCTTGATGCCGTCACCGGCGTAGAGCTGGAAGGCGATGATGCCCGGCAGCACCAGATACAGCGGGCCCAGCAGCTTGAGGGCACCGGTCAGCAGCACGCCCTTCTGGCCCTCGGCGAGGGTCTTGGCGGCGAAGGTGCGCTGGATGATCTGCTGGTTGGTACACCAGTAGAACATGTTGAGCAGCAGCACCCCGGTGAACAGGGTCGAGACCGGCACTGACTGGTCATCGCCGCCCAGCGAATTGAGCTTCTCCGGGTGGGTCTCCTTGAGCGTCTCCCAGCCGGCGAGAATGCCATTGCCGTCGCCGACACGGTCCAGCCCGTAGTAGACGATGATCATGCCGCCGATCAGCAGGCCGATGCCGTTCAGGGTGTCGGAGATGGCGATGGAGCGCAGCCCACCGAAGAGGGCATAGATGGCACCGGCGATGCCGACGGCGATCACGGTGCCGGTCAGCAGTACCATCTGCGAGTCGATGCCGGTCAGGGCGCGCAGGTCGAGCACACCCATCAGGCCGAGGGCGCCGGAGTAGAGAATGCTGGGCAGTAGAATGATGGCGTAGGCCAGCATGAAGATCAGGTTGGCCAGTAGCTGGGTGGTGCGATCGAAGCGCAGTGCCAGCAGTTCCGGCAGGGTGGTGATACCGCTCTTGAGGAAGCGTGGCAGGAAGAACATGGCCATCGCGACCAGCGAGACCACGGCCACCACTTCCCAAGCCATCACGGAAAGGCCGTCGGTGAAGGCGGCGCCGTTGAGGCCCACCATCTGCTCGGTGGAGAGATTGGTCATCAGCAGGGAGCCTGCGATGATCGGGAAGGTCAGACTGCGTCCGGCGAGGAAATAGCCGGTGGAATGTTGATGGTCGTCACGACGGGTCAGCCACCAGGTGATCACGGCGACCAGCCCCGTGAAGAACACGAAGGAGCTCAGGGTGAGGGCGTTCATGGCATTATCCTTGTTGAACAACAGGGCTCGGAGGCCTGCTTGCTCAGCTGCCCATCGTCTGCAGGCCATGCCTCACCGTTGGCGCGCGGTACCTCGAGACACGCTGTCAGCGACCGACATCTAGCGTGCCGATCAGTGTCAAAGAAATGCCTGACCCTCACCATTGACAATTTGTCTGACATTTTTCTGCAATTGTCTGATTCATGCAGACATAGCCCGCTAGCGGCTGTCGAGCTGTCGCCATGACCAGAACGCCCCGCCTCTTGCGTGTCGATCGACAGCAGGAGGCGGGGCGTTGTCGTTGTCAGAAGCTGGTAACGGAAGCCGATAGTCAGCAGCGAGTTTCAGAAGCCGATAGTCAGCAGCGAGTGCCACATGCCGACATCATAAGCGAGTGCCAGAAACAGACACCGCTGTCAGACGCTGGCGCCGGCGGGGGTCAGCACCTGCTGGTAGAGCGAGTCGCCGTGGATGTCCTTCAGCGTCACGGTCAGCGCTTCGCTCTCGGGATCGAGATCCACCTGGCCGAAGAACTGGAAGCCCTCGTTGGGCGACATGTTGGCCCGCCCCTCAGGCGGTGCCTTCACGAATTCGAGTCTCGGCCCGAAGGTGTTGTCCAGCTCGCCGGGGCCGAAGGTGCCGGCGTGGATTGGGCCGCTGACGAATTCCCAGAACGGCGTGAAGTCCTTGAAGACGGCGCGCTCGGGCGAGTAGTGGTGCGCGGCGGTGTAGTGCACATCGGCGGTCAGCCAGACCAGATTCTGGATGTCGTGATCGCGCACGAACTTGAGCAGTTCGGCAATCTCCTGCTCGCGCCCCAGTACCTCGCCATCGCCGTTGGCGCCGTTCTCGAAGTTGTCGCCGTCACGCACCAGCAGCCCGATCGGCATGTCGGAGGCGATGACCTTCCAGGTAGCGGTGCTGGCCTTGAGTGACTGCTTGAGCCATGCCAGCTGATCGCGACCCAGGAAGTCGGTCTGTGGCCCACGTCCCGTCTGGCGGTTGGCGGAATTGGCACCGCGGAAGCTGCGCATGTCGAGCATGAACATCTCGAGCCCCGGCCCGAAGCTGAAGTTGCGGTGGATGCGCTCCGGCGCGGCTGGGCCGGTGCGCAGCGGCATGTTCTCGAGGAAGGCGCGACGCGCATTGGCGGACAGCACGTCGAGATTCTTCTCGGTGTAGCGATCATCCTCGAGAATCTCGCCCGGGTACCAGTTGTTGGTGGTCTCGTGGTCGTCCCACTGGGCGAACATCGGCACTTCAGCATTGAAGCGGCGCAGGTTCTCGTCCATCAGGTTGTAGGCGTACTGGCCACGATACTCGTCCAGCGTTTCTGCCACCTTGGACTTGGCGGGCGTGACGATATTGCGCCACAGGCTGCCGTCGTGCTGGGTGACGCTCTCCTCGAGCGGGCCATCGGCGTAGATGGTATCGCCGGAGTGCAGGAAGAAGTCCGGCTTGACCTGGCGCATGGTCTCGTAGAGGCGCAGGCCACCGAAGTCCGGGTTGATGCCCCAGCCCTGGCCGACGGTGTCACCGGACCACACGAAACGCAGCGCACGCGGTGTCTGGGCGCTCGGCGGCAACACCAGGCGACCGGCGGTGGCCTCGCTGATGGCGCGGTGGTCATCCAGCGCCGCGTAGCGCACCCGGTAGAAGACCTCGCCGCTGGCGTTGGCGCGAGTGCCGATGCGGGTCAGGTCGAGCTTGCTGGTCAGGCCGTCCGCCGGCAGGGCCACCGGGCCACGCATCTGGAAGGCGCCGCGCATCTCGGGATTGTCGGCCAGTTCGATCAGCATGCGTGCCGGCTTGTCGCTCTGGCTCCACAGCATGGCGCGGCTGGCGGTCACGTCGCCGCTCATCACGCCGGAGGGCATGCGCGGGCGCCGTCCTTCGGCCATCACGATCGCGGGAGCGCCGAGCAGGCCCGTGGTCGCCAGCAGCCCGACCCCGGCACCTTGCAGGCCACGCCCCAGCAGTTGGCGGCGGTCCATCCGTGACGGGGCGCCGGCGGGGGTGACTGGTGCAGCACCATTGCCGGCTGGCGCAGCGCTTGGCGAAGTGGGGGTTGTGGGGGTGGTTTGAGCGGCGTGGGACTTGCGAGAGGAACGCAAAGGCAGCAGATCAGACAGACGGCGGGACATGACGGGCTTCCTTGTAACGGTCTGGCGTCAGGTTGAGATAGAGAGTGGCAACATAAGTGGCAACACAAGTGACATCAGGGCACCAGCCAGCGCGGGACATGCCGCAAAGGCTGACAGCGCTGATGGGAGAGGCTACTTTCCACGCTCAAGATGAAGATCCGGTGTCAGAACCATGATCGCCCCGCGCCGCTCAGGCCCGACACTCGCAGTGCAAGGTGCCGCGCCCAGCCAGGCCTGTCGCGCGGCTGCCTTCCCGACTCCACCCAAGGACACCTCCGATGCCCCCCTCCATGCCCCCCTCCATGCCCCCCTCAAGCCCCTCGGAATCCCCGCAACCTGACGCCGCCACGCTGATCGCGGACAGCCATCCCCAGGCACGGCAGGTGCTCGATTACTGGTTCACTCAGCTGACGCCCAAGGACTGGTTTCGCAAGAGCGATGCCCTCGATGGCCAGCTGCGTGGGCGATTCGCCGCGCGCCTCGAGCAGGCGCTCGCCTGTGAGCTGTGGGAGTGGCGAGCGAGCATCGGTGGACGGCTGGCGGAAATCCTGCTGCTGGACCAGTTCGCGCGCAATATCCATCGCGATACTCCGCGCGCCTTCAGTGGCGACAACCTGGCACTCGCGCTCTCCCAGCAGGCCGTCGCGCTGGGCGACCTGGACCGCCTTCCGCTGGCCTGGCAGCCCTTCGCGATCATGCCGTGGATGCACAGCGAATCGTTGCGCATCCATGAACACGCCGAACAATTGTTCGCACGCCCCGGTCTCGAGCACACCTTGCGTTACGAGCATCTGCATGCGGACATCGTGCGTAGATTCGGCCGCTACCCGCATCGCAATGCGATTCTCGGTCGCGAGTCCACGCCGGAAGAGATCGCCTTCCTGGGCCAGCCCGGCTCCTCATTCTGACGAATGAATGATTGCCCCCTTTTAATTGTGTGACGTCGTCTCCAAGACTTGTACAGCGGCGCCAAGCGCCTGTACATCAGCAAGGAAGGAGACAGCAGATGGGTATCATTCTTGGGTTGATCATCGGTGGTCTGGCCGGCTGGATCGCAGGCAACATCATGCGCGGCGGCAGCTTCGGCATTCTTGGCAACATCGTCGTCGGTGTCGTCGGCGGCCTGCTGGGCAGCGTCATCTTCAAGCTGCTGGGACTGGCCTCCACCGGCATCATCGGCTCGCTGGTCGTCTCGGTCGTGGGGGCGGTGGTGTTGCTGTGGATCGTCTCGAAGGTCAAGTCCAAGGCCTGACGGCGCGGTGTCGAGCCCCGTCAGGCGCGAATCAGCAGGTGTAAGCAGCAAGTGCAGTCGTCAACAGCAAGTGAAGTCCCTCGCGGGTGTCTGGATGGATTCGATGTAGACACCCGCCGCAGCAACGCCTCTTGTCACCCGGTGCACCTGACTGCCCGGTGATCTGTCACGGCGCCGAGAGGTGCCTTGCTCGAGAAGTGCTTTGACAACAAGCACTTTCACGACAAGTACTTGGACAAGAAGTGTTTGGACAAGAAGTACGCCGGCAAGAGGCGGCAAGGCCGAATCATCCTTCAGCGCCACACTAGTGGCGCGTTGCGGATCTAGCGAAAACAGGAGCGTTTGAGCATGGCGAGCAATGAGCACGATTCAGCACCTTCTTCCCAGTCGAATGCCGACAGCGCGAAGTGCCCCTATCACGAGGGCCAGAATCGCTCGGCAGAGGGAGAGAACCCCTATACCCATCCCAACCGCAATGGGCCGCACGACACCAAGCCCAATGCCGGTGATGGCCATGCCAAGGACGAGGCGCTGGAGACCTATCGCGCCGACGCCGAAGGGCATGACCTGCGCACCAACCAGGGGTTGCGCATCGCGGACAACCACAACTCGCTGAAGGCGGGGGAACGCGGTCCGACCCTGATGGAAGATTTCATCTTCCGCGAGAAGATGAACCACTTCGACAATGAACGAATTCCTGAGCGTATCGTTCACGCGCGTGGCGCGGCCGCGCACGGGTATTTTCAGGCCTACGACAATGCCGCCAGGTATTCCAAGGCCGGCGTGTTCAGCGACCCGTCCAAGAAGACGCCGGTGTTCGTGCGCTTCTCGACCGTGCAGGGCTCGCGTGGCTCCAACGACACGGTACGTGACGTGCGTGGCTTCGCGACCAAGTTCTACACCGATGACGGCAACTGGGATCTGGTCGGCAATGACATCCCGGTGTTCTTCATCCAGGACGCGATGAAGTTTCCTGACTTCGTGCACGCCGTGAAGCCGGAGCCGCACAACGAGATTCCCCAGGGCCAGTCAGCCCACGATACCTTCTGGGACTTCGTGTCACTGATGCCGGAAACCACTCACACCGTGCTGTGGACCATGTCGGACCGCGCCTTCCCGCGCCATTACCGCAACATGGAAGGCTTCGGTGTGCATACCTTCCGTCTGATCGACCGTGAAGGCGTGTCGCGCTTCGTCAAGTTCCACTGGAAGCCGGTGGCCGGTACCTGCTCGCTGATCTGGGATGAAGCCCAGAAGCTGTGGGGACGTGACCCGGACTTCAACCGCCGCATGATGTGGGATGACATCAAGAGCGGCGCGCCGCTGGAGTGGGAGCTGGGCATCCAGGTGGTCGAGGAGAAGGACGAGCACAGCTTCGACTTCGATATCCTCGATCCGACCAAGCTGATCCCGGAATCGCTGGTGCCGGTGGTGCCGATCGGCAAGATGGTGCTGGACCGTAACCCGGACAACTACTTCGCCGAGACCGAGCAGGTCGCCTTCAATCCGGCCAACATCGTGCCGGGGATCGACTTCTCCAATGACCCGCTGCTGCAGGGGCGTCTGTTCTCCTACCTGGATACCCAGATGCTGCGTCTTGGTGGGCCGAACTTCCACGAGATTCCCATCAACCAGCCGGTGTGCCCGTTCCACAACAACCAGCGCGATGCCCAGCATCGTCAGACCATCAACACGGGGCAGGCGTCCTACGAGCCGAACTCCATCGATGGTGGCTGGCCGGCCGAGACACCGCCGTCCCAGGACGCCCATGGCGGTTTCGAGCCGTATCATGAGCGCATCGAGGCGCACAAGGTACGTGCGCGCAGCGCCTCCTTCGGGGATCACTATTCCCAGGCCACCCTGTTCTGGAACAGCCAGACTGACGTGGAGAAGGAGCACATCATCGCGGCCTACACCTTCGAGCTTTCCAAGGTCGAGCGTCCGTGGATCCGTGAGCGGGTGATCACCGAGATCCTGCCCAACATCGATCTGGAGCTGGCACGTCGCGTCGGTGAGAATCACGGCATCGAGACACCGACCAGCAAGCCCGCGCCGGACGGTGAACTGGGCACCAGCCAGGTCGACAGCGACCCGGCACTGAGCCTGATGGCGCGCCTGCCGGACTCCATCGCCACCCGCAAGGTCGCGATCCTGGCCGCCGATGGCGTCGCCATGGAAGATGTTCGCTCGATCAAGGAGCAGCTGGCCGCCGAGGGTGCCGAAGGGCTGTTGATCGCCCCGAGCATGGCGCCGATCAAGGCCGGAGACGGCACCATGCTGTCGCCGGATGCGATGCTCAATGGCTTGCCGTCCGTGACGGTGGATGCCGTCGTCGTCGCTGGCGGCGCGGGCAGCGTCGAGGCGCTGAGCGGCTCGGGCCTGGGACTCTATTATGTCCAGGAAGCCTACAAGCACCTGAAGCCTATCGTGGCGATCTGTGAAGGCAAGGAGCTGCTGGCCGCCGCTCGCGTGCCGGTCGAGGAGGGCGTCATCCTGGTGGATGATGTGCTCGCCGCCAGCCTGCCGCTGCGTGATGCCCTGATGGCTCACCGTGTGTGGTCGCGTGATGCGCGTGCCAATCAGATGCCGGCATGAGGTGCTGACGCCCCACAAGGTATGATGTAACTCACCAAGCCCCCTGACCTGCAAAGGTCAGGGGGCTTTTTCATGGTCATGATGCGGTCATTTCCGGACGTGAAGATGTGATGGCGGAGAAAGGTGAAAACAGGGTTGGTGACACCTCCTGGTTGAGAGCCGTCCTGCGGTTCTCGCCGCTGAGGGTGGCTGATAGGCTCAGTGATAGAGGCTGATTATCGAAGGCATGCTGGTAATTGATTATCGCTAGAAGCACCAGGTGCGTAAGGTAAGCAGGCATCAAGGGGCCACAAGCCAGCACATGCCGGGCAGGCATTGGCCCCGACCCGATTCGACAATGGGCTGCAGGCCTTCACATCAAGCAGCGCATGAAAATGTGACATCAGCAGCATCTGGCCTTGCCAGTCGAGTTTGATAGCGCTTTTTTCTACCTGACAGGAGAACGTCTACATGTCCCAGACTCCACGCTATACCACAGGTAACGGCGCCCCGGTGCCTCACGATGACATCAGCCAGACAGCGGGCCCGAATGGTTCACTGACCTTCGACAACTGGCGTCTGTTCGAGAAGCTGGCGCACTTCAACCGTGAGCGCATTCCGGAGCGTGTCGTCCACGCCCGTGGCGTCGCCGCCTACGGCACCTTCACCCTGACCCGTGACCTGTCTGACCTGACCATCGCCCGCTTCCTGCAGGGTGTCGGCAAACAGACCCCGTTGCTGGCGCGTTTCTCCACCGTGGCCGGTGGCCAGGACAGCGGCGACAACACTCGCGACGTGCGCGGCTTCTCCTTGAAGTTCTACACCGAGGATGGCAACTGGGACATGGTCGGCAACAACACGCCGGTGTTCTTCATCCGCGAGCCGTCCAAGTTCCCTGACTTCATCCATACCCAGAAGAAAGACCCGCGCACCAACATGGTCGACTGGCAGAACCGTTGGGAATTCTGGGCCAACCATCCGCAGGCGCTGCATCAGGTCACCATCCTGATGTCCGACCGCGGTATTCCGAAGTCGCTGACCACCATGAACGGCTACAGCTCGCACACGCTGAGCCTGTGGAATGACAAGGGCGAGCGTGTCTGGGTCAAGTGGCACTTCAAGACTGACCAGGGCCACGAGACACTGACCGACGACCAGGCGGCGCAGGTCGCACCGGACTTCCACCAGCACGACATGTTCACCCGCCTCGAGCGTGGCGAGCGTCCGAGCTGGACCGTCAATCTGCAGGTGATGACCGAAGCCCAGGCACGTGACTACCACATCAACCCGTTCGATCTGACCAAGGTATGGCCGCACGGTGACTTCCCGCTGATGGAAGTCGGCAAGATGGAGCTCAACCGCAACCCGGAGAACTACTTCGCGGAAGTCGAGCAGTCCGTCTTCTCGCCGTCCAACTTCGTGCCGGGTATCGGCGCCTCGCCGGACCGCGTGCTGCAGGCTCGTCTGTGGGCCTACGCCGATGCACACCGCTACCGTGTCGGTGCCAACGCCGAGCAGCTGCCGGTCAACCGTCCGGTCTGCCCGGTCAACCACTACCAGCGTGATGGCGTGATGGCGGGCATGTGCCCGGTCACCGGTCACGGTGGCGGCCCGCTGGGCGGCCAGGTCGGTCAGGGCGTGCCGGGAGAAACGAAGGAAGGTGGCCAGTACTCACGCACCAACTTCTACCCCAACGAGCGTGCCGATCAGGGCGCCCCGGTGCCGGACGCTACCGTCGCCGAGCCGGCGATGCCGCTGGAGCAGAACGCCTGGATGGGCTATCACGACAACAGCGATGAGGATAACTACAGCCAGGCCGGCAACCTCTATCGTCTGTTCGATGAAGGCCAGAAGACGCGCATCACCGACGTCATCGCCGGCACCATGGTAGGCGTCAGCCACGTGGTCCAGGACAAGATGATCGCGCACTTCCGTCAGGCGGATGCCGATTATGGTGATCGTATCGCCACCAAACTGGCCAAGCTCGATCCGCGCTGAGTCAGTCATGTTGCACCCTTCGTCAGGTCAGTAGTGACCCTTTGAGCTGACGAAAACATCAAGGCCCCCGCCGGGTAACCGGCGGGGGCCTTGTCGTATGCGGCTGTCAGGGTGCTATCCGACAGTCACAGCGCTGTGCGAAAGACACGCAAGCACGGGCACCTCAGTCGTTGTCGCGCATGGCCTCATCAAAGTCGGCTTTCTCGCACACGCCCAGCGCCCACAGCAGGAAGGCGTCCTGGCGCGCATTGTCACGCCACGCCTTGAAGCGACCCGAGGCACCGCCGTGTCCGGAGCTCATGTCGGTGCGCAACAGGACCGGATGCGGCGTGCAGTCCATCTGGCGCAGACGCGCATACAGCTTGGCCGGCTCCCAGTAGGGCACGCGGGTGTCATGCCAGCTGCCCTGCAGGAACAGCGGCGGATAGGGCGCGGCACTCAGGTTGTCCAGCGGCGAATAGGCGCGGATGCGACGCCGCGCCTCGTTTTCGTGCGGGTTGCCCCACTCGGTGTATTCCGCGGTGGTCAGCGGCAGCTCCGGGTTTTCCATGGTGCGCAGCACATCGACGAAGGGCACATCGAGCACCGCGGCGCAGAAGGCCTCGGGACGCTTGTTGAGGCTGGCGCCGACCAGCAGGCCACCGGCGCTGGCACCGTAGGCGGCGATGCGGTCCGCGGCCCCGACGCCTTGCTCGACCAGCGCATCACGCGCGGCGAGGAAGTCGTTGAAGCTGTTTTCCTTGTGCTCCAGCTTGCCGGCCAGATACCAGGGCTCGCCACGGTCTCCGCCGCCACGCACGTGGGCGACCGCGAAGGCGACGCCGCGCGTCAGCAGTTCCAGGCGGGCGATCGAGAACCAGGGGTCCAGCGTCTCGCCGTAGGCGCCATAGCCGTAGAGCAATACCGGCAGCGGGGCGTGGGGGCGGCCTGCGTCATTACACAGATCGCGCCGCATGACCACCGAGACCGGCACCTGCTCACCATCGTCGGAGGTCGCCCACAGGCGGCGGCTGATCAGCTGCTCAGGCGCGAGATCGCCATGCACGGTCTGACGCTTGAGCAGGCGGCGCTCACCCGTGTCGAGGTCCAGCTCGATCCAGCTCGGCGGCGTGGTGAAGCTCTCCTCGCGGATGCGCAGGCGGCGAGCATCGAAATGCGGGCAGTCGCCCAGCCCCTGGCTCAGCGGTTGCTCCGGCATCGCCAGGCGCTCGTCGCGGCAGATCGTTTGTGTCGGCGCCGTACCCTCGAATTCGATCACGCGCAGCCAGGCCTGGGCCTGACGGTGATCGCGTTCATCGACCATCAGCCCCCAGCTGAAGGCCTCGACGCCTTCCAGCGTCACCTCATCGCGGGTGGCGATCAGCGGCTGCCAGTCGCCGGGCGCATGCTCGGAGGCGATATCGAGCTGGAAGTGCGGCGCTTGCCTGTTGTGCAGCACATAGAAGTGGCCGGGGCGGTGATCGACACCGTACTCGACGCCGGTCTCGCGGGCGCGCACCAGGCGCATCTCACCCAGCGGAGTATCGGCCTTGAGCAACCAGGTCTCGCTGGTGTCCTTGGAGGCGGTCTCCAGAATCAGCCAGGCGCGTGAGCGGGTCTTGCCCATGCCGACCCAGAATTCGCTGTCTTCCTCGCGATAGAGCAGCGTCTCGGCGCGGCTCGCGACATTCAGACACCAGATCTCGAAGGGGCGCTGGGTGCTGTCATAGCGCGTGAACAGCAGGTGCTGGCCGTCCTCGGCCCACACCAGGTCCGGCCCGATATCCTCCAGCAGACACTCGTCATCGTGGCCGGCGTTGCGTGAGTCGCCATTCGTCGCGTTCAGTGTTGCAAGACGCAGGCTGAACACCTCGTCGCCGCTGGTGTCCAGAGTCCATGCCAGTTGCTGTTCATCCGGGGAGATGGCCATATCGCCCAGCTCGACGAAATCGTGATGGCGCGACAGGCTCTGCAGGTCCAGCAGGCATTCGTGCTGGCGGGTATCGGCGGGGTCGGCGCCGATCGCATGGCGCCACCAGACCGGATAGTCGGCGTCGGCGGCGGTCTCGCTCCAATAGACGTAGTGATCCAGTGCCTCGGCCAGGCTTGAGACGGCCAGTTCACGGCGCGCAAGATGGCCGTGATAGAGGGCGTCGCTCAGTGGTGCGAGCGGGGCGAACCAGCGATCACTCTCGGCGTTGGCCGCCGTCAGAAAGGTGGTGACCTCTGGCGTGTCGCGTTCTTCAAGCCAGTGCCATTCGGGGTCATCGGCACGATAATGGCGCTGGACGGGGCTATCGGGCATGGCTACCTCTTGAAAGTGGGGTGCTCGAGTGTGTCGGGCGGGCATGGAGTGTAACATTGAGCCTGTCCCACAGCGTGCGCAAGCCCTTGCCTCATGGGAGGCATCGCCGCCGTGAGAGATGAATGCGCAGCCTCTGGTGCCACGCAACGTGTGGCCCCGATGATGGGATGACTCGATGGCTGAACTGAGGGGCCGGCTGCTTCTGCACAGGAGAGGCACCCCTCAGAATGTCAGTCTCGACAGGATGTTATGACAGGAGTGAAGGGCATGATGATTTCCGATTCGCTGCCGCAGATGTGGCTGATCTATTTTGGCCTGGCGGCGGTAGTGCTGTTTACCGGCTATATGGCGGTGCGAATACTGCCGCGTTTCCTGCGCTGGATCCTGGTCGGCGGTATCGCCGGCATGATCGCCGTGCCGACCAGTTTTCACGTCACGGCCAGCGTCGCGGAAGATGCCTACACCGGCCTTGCACCGGCCATCGTGGCCTTTGCCGTCAGCGTGGTACAGAAGGATGGTGGTGGCATGGCCTCGGCCTTCGGCATGCTGGTACTGGGCATCGGGGCCGGCGTGGTGCTGGGCCTGGTGATCTGGTGGCTGGGTCGCGGGCGTGAACAGCGTCGCCGCGCCGCCCAGCAGCGCCGCGAGCCTCATGCCCACGAGCAGGAGGATGAGGAAGTGCGCGAGGGCCACGCCGCTGGCGCCAGCTTGCGTAGCGAGAAACGTGGCACCCCGGCTCGTGCGTCGGCGCGTACCCGCGCAGGCCGTGACCGTCAGGAACCGTCGCTCTGATCGAGCGTCGTTCGATCAGCGCCAGCCGTGCATTGTCCGAGCGTGGACTAAGGATCTGTCATGCCCCGTGATGTAGCTGTCACTTCGTCTCTTGAGCCAGTCCGTTCACCAGGGCTTGCGTCCGGCTCTTCATCCGGCCCTCTAGCGAAGGGCGCGGGGGCGCGCTGGCTGGCGGCCCTGATGCTGGCGGGCATCAGCCTCGCGTCGCCCTCGGTCTTCGCCGAGCAGGCATCGCCAGCGGCCAACGCCTCGACCAGCGAGTCGGTCAGTGAGTCGGTGAGTGAGCCGGTAGATGAGTCGGCCAGCGAACAGGCTGAGCAGATGCCGTTCGTGGCTCGGGATGTCGCGAGTGACGTGAATGCAAGCAGTGGCTCGGCGCGCGACATTGCGCCTGACCTGCGCATGGCGATCGATGTCTCCGGCAGCATGAAGCACAACGACCCGACCAACCTGCGCGCCAGTGCGCTGGACCTGCTGGTCACCTTGCTGCCGGAGCGCTCGCGAGCGGGGCTGTGGGGCTTCGGTGAGCAGGTGCAGCCCTTGCTGGCGCTGGGCGCGGTCGATGCGGGCTGGAAACAGGCGGCCCGCGGGCTGGAAGGGCGGCTGGACGATTACGAGCAGTACACCGACCTCGAGGCGGGCCTGCGAGCCGCCGCCGAAGGCGCCGATGCGAGCATCGATGGCCAGGGACCGCGTCAGGTCATCCTGCTCTCCGATGGCATGGTCGACCTGCGTGAGCCAAGCAGCGAGAAGGCCGCCTCGGACAGCGCCTCGCGTCAGCGCATCACCGATGAGCTGACGCCACAGCTGGCGGCGCACAACATCACGGTGCATACCGTCGCGCTGTCGCGCAACGCCGATATCGATCTGCTGCAGCAGGTCGCCGATGGCACCGGCGGGCTGGCGACGGTCGCCGAGACCCCGGAAGACCTGCTGCGTGCCTTCCTTGGGGCGCTCGACCGTATCGTGCCCGGCGAGCTGGTGCCGCTCGAGGACAAGCGCTTCACCATCGATGGCAGCGTCGAGGAATTCACGGCTCTGGTCTTCCATGGTCCCGATGACAGCGCGCCGGTATTGATCGCACCCGATGGTCAGCGCTATTCGCTGGCCGACAAGGCGTCGTTGCCCGAGGGCGTGCGCTGGGAACATCAGCCGCGCTATGACCTGATCACCGTGACCGACCCCGAGGCCGGGCAGTGGCGTATCGAAGGGCAGGTAGGCGTCGACAGTCGCATCACCGTGGTATCAGACCTGGCGCTGGTGTCGCGCCCGCTGCCCGCCACGCTGTATCGCGGCTTTGGCTATTCCCTCTCAGCCTCGCTGGTCGACGGCGCACGTGATGTCGACGAGCAGGATTTCCTGGCGACGCTGGACGGCAATGCGCGTCTGGTGCCGGAAGACGAGGGTGGCATGTCAGCAGAAACGGCAGCCGTGACCAGCGCCCAGCAGCGCGGCCTTGAGCGTGACGGTGCGCAGTTCAGCGTCAACATGCCGCCGCCGCAGCAACCGGGTGGCGCTCGCCTGACGCTGACCATCGAGGGCCAGCGCGATGGCGCGCCCTTTGCACGTCAGTTGAGCCAGCGCACCAGTGTGGTCGACCCGCTGCTGGTCGAGCCGATCGGTGGCAATGCGCAGAATGCGACGCCGCCGAGCGCGCTGGAGGTCAGCGCGCGCCATCCGCTGCTCAACACCGCCAATACCCAGCTGGACGCGACGCTGCAGGGCGAGCCGTTGAGCGTGGCGGAAGCGGGCGAGAGTCGCTGGCGTATCGAACTGCCGCCGCTGGAGCGTGATGTCAGTGCCGATGTGCAGATCAGCGCGCGCATCGCGCTGGGCGGGAGCTCGCGGGTGATCGACCTGGCGCCCTATACCCTCAACGAGAATGCGGCGCGGCGTGCCGCCAATCTGGACCGCTCGCCCATCGAGGGCGAGTCCTTCGGTGAGATTCAGGGCCTGGATCAGGCGGTAGAGGAGAAGGAAGACCTCAATGATCTGCTGATGAAGGGCCGCCTGCCCATCGACAAGGTGCCTGCGTTGATCAGTCAGTGGTTCGAAGGAGCTTCGGACTTTGCCCAGCGTGAGGCAGAATCACCGCAAAGCCGCATGATCGCTTACGCCGTGGCCGGTGTGATCGGCCTGCTGGTAGTGATCATGCTGGTGCGTCGCATGACGCGCAAGCCGACTCAGCGGGAGGAACCCCATGTGTGAACTGCTCGGCATGAGTGCCAATGTGCCGACCGATATCTGCTTCAGCTTCGCCGGTTTTCTGCAGCGAGGCGGGGGTACTGGTCCGCACCGCGATGGTTGGGGAATCGCCTTCTATGAAGAGGGCGGTTATCGCGAATTCCGTGACCCGCATCCGTCGGTGGATTCACCCATCGCGCGCATGATTCTCGACTATCCGATCAAGTCGCAGATGGTCATCAGCCATATCCGTCAGGCCAATGTCGGCCAGGTGACACTGGCCAATACCCACCCGTTCACGCGCGAGCTGTGGGGCCGTCAGTGGTGCTATGCCCACAACGGTCAGCTGGCGGACTGGCAGGCACTGCCCCTGCCGTACTATCGCCCGGTGGGCAGTACGGACAGCGAGCACGCCGCCTGCTTCCTGCTCGGCGAGATCCGGCGTGCCTTCCCGAATCCGCCGGCGCGGTGCGAAGACCTGTGGCGGCATCTGCACGCCCAGTGCGAGCGTCTGCGCGGGCTTGGCGTCTTCAATCTGCTGCTCTCCGACGGCGTGCATCTCTACGCCTACTGCTCCACCAAGCTGGCGCACATCACGCGCCGCGCGCCCTTCGGGCAGGCGAGCCTCACCGACTTCGAGATGAGCGTCGACTTCCAGCAGCACACCACCGATGCCGATGTGGTCTCGGTGATCGCCACCGATCCGCTGACCGACAACGAGCAATGGCAGCGCCTGCTGCCGGGGCAGCTGGTGGTGTTCCGCGAAGGCGAACTAGTCGCCAGTCTTGGTGGCGAGTTGCCGCTGAGCCAGGAAGAGTCAGGGCAGGAGCAGGCCGAGAGCGGGGCGGTCGATCGCACCGCGACCGCGCGCCGCAAGCCGGATTGGCTGGCTTCTGACTTGAGCTGCTGACGTTTGGCTGAGTCGCTGACGTTTGGCTGAGTCGCTGACGTTTGGCTGAGTCGCTGACGCTGAGCGACGCAGAAAGAGCGTGAATGCCAGACACACGAAGGGCCGCAATCGCGGCCCTTCGTGTGTCTGGCTTTTGCCTGGTCAATGCGTGAGGCTCAGCCTTCGACGTCGTCGAACATGCCGGCGAACATCGGCGAGGACAGGTAGCGCTCGCCGCTGTCCGGCAGGATGACGACGATGGACTTGTCGGCGTAGGCCGGGTCTTCCGCCAGACGCAGCGCCGCGGTCATCGCCGCCCCGCAGGAGATGCCGCACATGATGCCTTCTTCCTGCATGATGCGACGCGCCATGGCCATGGCGTCTTCACTGGCGACGGGCTCGACGCGGTCGATCAGCGCCAGGTCCAGGTTGTCGGGAATGAAGTTGGCACCGATACCCTGGATCTTGTGCGGGGCCGGCGTGATCGACTCGCCCTGCATGCGCTGGGTGATGATGGCGGATTCCGCCGGCTCCACCGCCACGGCTTCGAGTGACTGGCCGCGCACCGTCTTGAAGTAGCGAGCGATGCCGCTGATGGTGCCGCCGGTACCGACGCCCGCCACCAGCACGTCCATCTCGCCATCCAGCGCGTCCCACAGCTCCGGGCCGGTGGTTTCTTCGTGGATGCGCGGGTTGGCCGGGTTGGAGAACTGCTGCGGCAGGAAGTAGCGTTCCGGCTCGGCCTTCTGCAGCTCGCAGGCCTTGTCGATGGCGCCCTGCATGCCCTTGGCCGGGTCGGTCAGCACCAGGTTGGCGCCGAGGGATTTCAGCACCTTGCGGCGCTCCATGCTCATGGAGGAGGGCATGGTCAGAGTGACGGGGTAGCCACGCGCCGCACCGACGAAGGCCAGGGCGATGCCGGTGTTGCCGGAGGTCGGCTCGATGATCTCCATGCCCGGCTTGAGCACGCCGCGTTCTTCGGCGTCCCACACCATGCTGGCACCGATACGGCACTTGACCGAGAACGCCGGGTTGCGGGCTTCCACCTTGGCGTACAGGCGTGGGTGGCTGCTGAGGCGGTTGATCTTGACCAGCGGCGTATTGCCGATGGCTTGCGAGTTGTCCTGATAGATCTTGGCCATGCGAGGTCCTCTGGATATCTGGCGGCTAGACAGCGAGCATGCCCGCTGCTTGAGTGAAGTGATGGCGCTCAGCAGCGGCTGTCGCGACTGTATGAGCATAAGGTTAAGGGCTAGCCGAGCGCGACTCAAAGGCCTGAAGCGCATAACGACATGGCAAGGTTGGCAGTCGTGGCTAGTCTCTGACCAAGGTCGTACAAGAGTAGTGATCTGATTCAACGAGACTTTTTCGGATGTGAACGATGGTTTCAATCGGTCGTTTTACATCATTGGCGTGACTGGTTAAGGTGAAGCGCGGCGGCCCTGGAGGTTCTTGCCGGGGTGTCGTCGGTGTATTGCCGGCACCTGCGCGCGCGTTGTCGCGCCGTCCTTTTCCCCATCACGCCGTCATTCATGTCATTGTTCACATGTGGGCGTGACGCCCTGATAACAACAAGTGCTGAATTCTCGCCTGTGGCTGCCAGTGAAAGACTCCGCGCCCGGCCACGATCCAGCAGACGAATGCAGTCATGGAGCCCAAGCCATGCATGATGCCAATCCTGCCAACGCCTCGGCAGACCCGGAAGCCGACAAGGCGTCTGATCACGCTGGCCCCGTGACCGGGGACGCCAACCTGATCGTCAGTGGTGAGCCGTTGTCCGGTCTCGAGGATTACCCCTCGATTCTCGAGGTCTTCGAGGCCAGCTGCGCCAACTATGCCGAGCGTCCGGCCTTCAGCTGCATGGACAAGACGCTCAGCTACGCCGATGTGGACCGCCTGTCGCGCAATTTCGCCGCCTGGCTGGAACACGAGACCGGCCTTGAGCCCGGTGACCGCATCGCCATCCAGCTGCCGAACCTGCTGCAGTTCCCGGTGGCGGTATTCGGCGCGCTGCGCGCCGGTCTGGTGGTGGTCAACACCAACCCGCTCTACACCGAGCGCGAGATGCAGCACCAGTTCCATGACTCCGGCGCCCGCGCCATCGTGATTCTGGCCAACATGGCGGACAAGCTCGAGAAGGTGCTCAAGCGTACCGACATCGAGGAGGTCATCATCACCGAGATCGGTGACCTGCATGATTTCCCCAAGCGTCCGCTGATCAATCTGGCGGTGCGCTACGTCAAGAAGATGGTGCCGAAGTACCACCTGCCCGAGGCACACGGCCTGCGTGACGTGCTCAAGCGCGGGGCGGGGCTCTCGCACACACGTGTCATGCGCCAGCCCGAGGACATCGCCGCGCTGCAGTACACCGGCGGCACCACCGGGGTTGCCAAGGGCACCATGCTGACCCACCGCAATCTGGTCGCCAACATGCTGCAGGCGCGCGGCGTGATCAGTGATGTGCTCAATGAAGGCCAGGAGGTGCTGATCGCGCCGCTGCCGGTCTATCACATCTATACCTTCACGGTGAATTGCCTCTACAGCATGGAGAGCGGTAACCACAGCGTGCTGATCACCAATCCGCGCGATATCGATGGCTTCATCAAGACACTGGCCAGGACACCGTTCACCGCCTTCGTCGGCCTCAACACGCTGTTCTCGGCGCTGTGTCAGCGTGATGACTTCAGGGCGCTGGACTTCTCGAGTCTCAAGCTGACCATCTCCGGCGGCATGGCGCTGACGCGCAGCGCGGCCGAACGCTGGGAAGCCGTCACCGGCTGCCCGATCGCCGAGGGCTACGGCATGACCGAGACCTCGCCCATCGTCAGCTTCAATCCGCCGCGCGAGCTGCAGCTGGGCACCATCGGCAAGCCGGTGCCGGGCACCGAGCTCAAGGTGGTGGACGCCGATGGTGTGACGCTGGGGCGCGATGCGCCGGGCGAGCTGTGCGTGCGCGGCCCCCAGGTGATGAAGGGCTACTGGCAGCGTGACGATGCCACGCGTGAGGCGATGGATGACGAGGGCTTCATCCGCACCGGCGATATCGCGGTCATCCAGCAAGATGACTTCGTGCGCATCGTCGATCGCAAGAAGGACATGATCATCGTCTCCGGCTTCAATGTGTTCCCCAACGAGATCGAGGACGTGGTCAGCGGCCATCCGGATATCGTCGAGGCGGCGGCCGTGGGCGTGCCGGACGAGCAGAGCGGCGAGGCGATCAAGCTGTTCGTGGTCTCCAGCAACCCGGATCTGGATCGCGACAGCCTGCGCAGCTGGTGCAAGGAGCAGCTGACCGGCTACAAGGTGCCGCGCTTCGTCGAATTCCGCGATGAACTGCCCAAGACCAACGTCGGCAAGGTGCTGCGCCGTGAGCTGCGCGACAGCGAAGAAAGCGGTGGCAATACGCCGCTACGCGAGCACTGAGGACAGTACTGAGGGCAGCGCTGAGCCGGTGGCATGGCAGGGAACAAGCGCCGCCAAGGTTGGGCGCGGCTACGCGCAGGGCTACAATGGACGGCCCGTCACTTGTTGACGGGCCGTTTTGTCATTCAGGCGTCATGGCTTGCTGCCCCGTGCAGGCGAGCGTGAGGCTGAATTCCCGAGAGTATCCGGCTGCGCGCGTGGCGTGTGGTCGCTGGTTGAGAAGAGGCAGTCCTTGAGCGACACCGCTACCGCACCGTCCGAACATGCGCGTCTTGAAGCCCTCGCGGCTCGCCTTGAACGCGCCCTGAGCCGTGATCAGCGCGAGCTTGGCAAGCGCCTGGCTGGCCTGCGGCGGCGTCTCAAGGAAGGCAAACCGGTCGATCGTGCCATCAACGACATCGAGAGCCGCCTGGAGGCGAGCATCGCCCAGCGCGCCGCGCGCGAGACGGCACTGGCACGCTGGCAGACACCCGCCGCGCTCAACTATCCGCCGGAACTGCCGGTGGTGGAGCGTCGCGAAGACATCCTCGCCGCGCTTGCCGAGCATCAGATCGTGGTGGTCGCCGGTGAGACCGGCTCGGGCAAGACTACCCAGTTGCCCAAGCTGTGTCTGGAGATGGGGCTGGGGCGCAATGGCCTGATCGGTCACACCCAGCCACGCCGTCTGGCGGCGCGCTCGGTGGCGGCGCGTCTGGCCGAGGAGCTCGAGACGACACTCGGCGAGACGGTCGGGTATCAGGTGCGCTTCAACGACACCACCGGCCCGTCGACGCTGATCAAGCTGATGACCGACGGTATCCTCCTGGCGGAAACCCAGCATGACCCGGACCTGAGCCGCTATGAGGCGATCATCATCGATGAGGCCCACGAGCGCAGTCTGAATATCGACTTCCTGCTCGGTTACCTCAAGCGTCTCACCGCGCGCCGCCCGGACCTCAAGATCATCATCACCTCGGCGACCATCGATGTGGAGCGCTTCAGTCAGCACTTCGCGGCCCAGGATGGCACGCCGGCGCCCATCGTCTCGGTCAGCGGGCGCAACTTCCCGGTCGAGACCCAGTACCTGCCGCTGGTGCGCGATGCCGAGGATGAGGAAGACCTCAGCCTGCAGGAGGGTATCCTGCGCGCGGTGGAAGAGCTGTCGGTGATCGAGCGCGAGAAGGGCTGGATGCGGGGCCCGCGTGACGTGCTGATCTTCCTGCCCGGCGAGCGCGAGATCCGCGCCACCGCGGACACCCTGCGTCGCGCCCAGCTGCGTGATACCGAGGTGCTGCCGCTGTACGCGCGCCTCTCCAACGAAGAGCAGAACCGCGTCTTCCAGCCGCATCGTGGTCGCCGCATCGTGCTGGCCACCAATGTCGCCGAGACCTCGCTGACCGTGCCGGGTATCCGCTACGTGATCGACCCGGGTCTGGTGCGCATCAGCCGCTACAGCTATCGCTCCAAGATCCAGCGTCTGCCGGTGGAACCGATCAGCCAGGCCAGCGCCAACCAGCGCAAGGGCCGCTGCGGGCGTATCGCCGAAGGCCTGTGTATCCGCCTATACAGCGAGGAGGACTTCCTCGCGCGCCCGGAATATACCGAGCCGGAAATCCAGCGCACCAACCTGGCCTCGGTGATCCTGTCGATGCTGTCGCTCAAGCTCGGCGATATCGAGAAGTTTCCCTTCGTCGATGCGCCGGATTCGCGCTTCGTCACCGATGGCTTCCGCCTGCTGCGCGAACTGGGCGCGGTGGATGAACACAACCGCCTGAGCCGTGATGGCCGCACCCTGGCGCGTCTGCCCATCGACCCGCGTCTGGCGCGCATGGTGCTTGAGGGCGCCTCGCGCGGCTGCCTGCGTGAAGTGCTGATCATCGTCAGCGCGCTGTCGATCCAGGACCCGCGCGAGCGCCCTGCCGACAAGCGCCAGCAGGCCGATCAGATCCACCATGAGTGGGATGATGACAATTCCGACTTCGTCAGCTGGCTGAATCTGTGGGAAGGCTTCGAACTGGCGCGTGATGCCTTGGGTGCCAACCCGCTGCGCCGCTGGTGCAAGGCGCGCTTCCTCAACTATCTGCGCCTGCGCGAGTGGCATGACACCTTCCGTCAGCTCAAGCAGCTGACGCGCGACCTGGGGCTGGAGATGACCAGCGCCCAGCATGAGCGCGACGCCGAGGCGCAGGCCGAGGTCACCGCGCGGGTGCTGGCCTCACCGGGGCAGGGCCGCCGCCCGTCGGTGGCCATCGATCACGAGTCACTGCATCGCGCGCTGTTGACCGGGCTGCTCTCCAATCTTGGCCTCAAGCAGGCAAATCGCGAGTATCTCGGCGCGCGCAACCGACGCTTCTTCGTCCACCCGGGTTCCGGTGTGGCCAAGAAGTCGCCCAAATGGGTAATGGCGGCCGAGATGGTCGAGACCACCAAGCTCTACGCGCGTCAGGTCGCGGCGATCAAGCCCGAGTGGGTCGAGCCGCTGGCCGAGCATCTGGTCAAGCGCAGCTACAGCGAGCCGCACTGGGAGATGAAGCGTGCCCAGGTGGTCGCCAGTGAGCAGGTGACCCTGTTCGGGCTGCCCATCGTCACCGCGCGCAAGGTGCATTACGGCCCGCTGGCGCCGGAAGAGTCTCGCGAGCTGTTCATTCGCCGTGCGCTGGTCGAGGGCGAATTCCAGACCCGTGCGCCGTTCTTCGCCCACAATCGCGGCCTGATGGATGAGGTCGGTGAGCTTGAGGACCGTGCGCGCAAGCGTGACATCCTCGTCGACGAAGAGACGCTGTTCGCCTTCTATGCCGAGCGGATTCCGGAAGGCATCTACAACGGGCGCAGCTTCGACAAGTGGCGCAAGGAGGCCGAGCGCGACAACCCCGATGTCCTGCATCTGAATCTCGACGACCTGATGGCGCGCGACGCCGAGGAAGTCACCGTCGCGCGCTACCCCGAACAGCTGCACCACAACAGCGTCGCCTACCCGCTGAGCTATCACTTCGCGCCCGGTGCGGTGGATGACGGCGTGACGATGATCGTGCCGGCGGCGATGCTCTCGCAGCTGCCGCGCTATCGCATCGAATGGCTGGTACCGGGGCTGTTGCGCGACAAGGCCATCGCGTTGATGAAGTCGCTGCCCAAGCAGTACCGCAAGCAGGTGGTGCCGATTCCCAACTGGGTCGATGCCGCACTTGAGGCGCTGACCCCGGACGACGTGCCGCTGACCGATGCGCTGGCCGAGTTCATGCGCGTCAAGACTGGCCTGCGCCTGCCGCAGGATGCCTGGGCGCCCGAAACGCTGGAACCGCACCTGAAGATGAACCTGCGCATCGTCGATCAGGACGGCAAGGTGCTGGGCGAAGGGCGTGATCTCGAGGCGCTGGAAGCACGCTTCAAGGACTCGGCCGCGGCCGCCGCGCGGGCGATGGCCAGTCGCAGCCGTGAAGCCGACAGCGAAGTGCTGGAGGATCTGCCGGAGACGCCGATCGCCACCTCGCACAGCACCACCCAGGCGGGCATCCGCGTCGAGGCCTATCCGGCGCTGGTGGTGAAGGCGGCAGCGCCTGCCGACAGCGGCATGAGCGCCAAGCAGCGCAAGCTGGCGCGCAAGACCGGCAAGAACAGCGCGCCGTCCAGCCATGCGCCTGCCAGCGCGACGGCTCAGGTCGAGCAGAATCTGAGCGTGGAGCTGTTCGATCATCCGGCCAAGGCCGCCGCCGCGCACCGTGATGGCATCACGCGTCTGGCGATGGCACGCCTGCCGGACCAGGTGCGCTATCTGGACCGTGACCTCAAGGCGCTGGAGCGCTGTGCGTTGCTGTTCGCCAAGGTCGGCACGCGTCGCCAGCTGGCGGATGACTTCATCTACAGCGTCTTCGAGCAGGTGATGGCCGTCGAGCCGCTGCCGCGTTCGCGCAGCGAATTGCAGGCGCGTCTCGATGACAAGCGGGCCGATCTGGTGCCGCACGCCGAGGCGCTGCTCAAGCCGCTGGAAGCCGCGCTCAAGCAGCATCTGGAGCTATCCAAGCGCCTCAAGGGCAAGATCGACTTCTCGATGGCGCTGGTGGTGGCTGACCTCAAGGCCCAGCAGGCGCGCCTGATCACGCCGGGCTTCATTCAGGCCTCCGGTGAATGGCTGCATCAGCTGCCGCGCTATGTGGAGGCGATGCTGATCCGTCTCGACAAGGCGCCGCGTGAGCGCATGCGCGACCAGCGTGACATGGAGGAGGTCAAGGGCTTCGAATCCCGCCTTGATGCCCGCCTGAGCAAGGCGCGCGAGCAGGGGCTGCCGGATGCGGAGCTGGAAGAGTTCGGCTGGTGGCTGCAGGAACTGCGCGTCTCGCTGTTTGCCCAGCAGCTCGGCACCCTGGAGACCGTCTCCGCCAAGCGCCTCGAGAAGCGCTGGCAGGAGCTGATGGCACGCCGCTGATGTCCTGAGGCTGGGCTCTGTCCTGGCTGAAGCTCTGCCTTGGCTGGGGCCATTCCAGGGCGCTGTGCGTGGCATCAGGGGCTTGCGTGACCGGTACGTGGAGGCGTGCCGCGGCGGGATGGCCCAAGCTGCAGACAGGAATTGCTGTTTAAGCATTCACTGTGCTCGCCCGACAAATGCTGACTCGGGCGTCTGGAATCGCCGAGACAGCGTACACTGAACATGGGGCATGACGACGCGGCGCCGGGTCGTGCCCCGCTCAATTCTGGTGATATCCCGCGGGATAGCACTGTCAGGAGTGGATGCATGCCAAACAATGACAATGATCACGCTGCCGAGACGCAACACGCCAACGCCGCTCAGTCCATGAGCGCCAGTGGCAATCATCGCGTACTGATCACCGGCAGCGGGCTCTACACGCCGCCCAATGCCATCAGCAACGAGGCATTGGTGGCCTCCTTCAATGCCTGGGTGGCGGCGGACAATGCCGCCAATGCCGACGCTATCGCACGTGGTGAGCGTGAGGCACGCACTGAGTCCAGCGCCGAATTCATCGTCAAGGCCTCGGGTATCCACAGCCGCTACGTGCTGGATGCCGAGGGCATTCTCGACCCGGAGCGCATGCGCCCACGCCTGCCGGCGCGCGCCAATGACCAGCCCTCGGTGCAGTGCGAGATGGGTGTGGCGGCCGCGCGTGAAGCGCTGGCGGCGGCGGGCGTCAACGCCGCGGACCTGGATCTGGTCATCGTGGCCTGTTCCAACCTCGAGCGCCCCTATCCGGCGGTGGCGGTGGAACTGCAGGCCGCGCTCGAGGCCGGTGGCTATGCCTTCGACATGAACGTGGCGTGCAGCTCCGCCACCTTCGGCATCGAGACCGCCGCCAACGCGATTCGCAGCGGCAGTGCCAGGCGTGTGCTGATGGTCAATCCGGAGATCTGCAGTGCGCATCTCAACTTCCGCGACCGTGACAGCCACTTCATCTTCGGGGATGCTTGCACGGCCGTGGTGCTGGAAGCGGCGGATGTCGCCACGCGCACCGATGGCTTCGAGGTGCTCGGCACGCGCCTGGTGACGCGCTTCTCCAATGCGATACGCAACAATTTCGGCTTCCTCAATCGCACGGCGGTGCTTGAGGACGACGTCGCATCCGCGATGACACTCGACAGCGCAAGCCATCGTGTAAAGGCCGATGACAAGCTGTTCATCCAGGAAGGGCGTCGTGTCTTCCGCGAGGTCTGCCCGATGGTGGCCGAGCTGATCACCACCCATCTGGGCGAGATCGAGGCAGACGGCGGTGATCTTGATCGCATGTGGCTGCACCAGGCCAACCGCCACATGAACGACATGATCGCGCGTCGCGTGCTCGGGCGTGACCCGTCGAGCGAGGAAGCGCCGATCATTCTCGATCGCTACGCCAATACTAGCTCCGCGGGCTCGGTGATCGCCTTCCATCTCCATCACGCTGATCTGGCGCCGGGGAGCCTGGGGGTATTGTGTTCTTTCGGGGCAGGCTACAGTGCCGGCAGCGTGCTGCTGAAACGCTGCGGTTGAAGCAGGACATTGCGCGAATCCACGTGGCCTGTGCTGGCTCTTGGCGGGCGCGGAACGTATAAAGAAGACCGGACCTGACAGCCAGGGATGTGGCAAGGACCGCTGCAGGAATCCAATAGACTTACAGGTGACGAGATGCACACGATCAAGACTTCCCTGCCGGCACTGCTGGCCATGTCCCTGCTGGCGGGTTGCGCCAGTACCGGAGACAGCGAGCCGAACCCTCAGGACCCCTGGGAGGGCTTCAACCGTAACGTCTATACCTTCAATGACACCTTGGACCGCTATGCTCTCAAGCCGGTCGCGCAGGGCTATGACTATGTGACGCCGGAGCTGGTACAGGATGGCGTGGGCAACTTCTTCTCCAATCTGGGAGAGGTCAGCACCATGTTCAACTCGGTGCTGCAGTGGAAGTGGGCCAATGCCGGTGTCTCCACCGGCCGTCTGCTGCTCAACTCCACCGTCGGCATCGGCGGCCTGTTCGACCCGGCCAGCGAACTTGGCTGGACAGTGGACGAGGAAGACTTCGGTCAGACCCTCGCCGTCTGGGGTGCAGGGCAGGGGCCGTATCTCGTGCTGCCGCTGTTCGGTCCGAGTACCGTGCGTGATACCGCGGGCATGCCGGTGGATTACTTCGCTGACCCCGTCAACTACGTCGAAGACGACAAGGTGCGTTACGGCCTGAAGGCGCTGGATCTGGTCGATACCCGTGCCGGGCTGCTCGAGCAGGAGAAGCTGATCCAGGGCGATCGTTACAGCTTCATTCGTGATGCCTACCTGCAGCGCCGCAACTTCGAGATCAACGATGGCAAGCTGGGCGATGATCCCTTCGCCAGCGACAGCTTCGATGATGCCGATCTCGACGGTGCCTTCGCACCGGAAGACGACAGCCAGTAACGCGTCACCCGCAGCAGGCGACCGGTACCGTGAATGGTCAGTGGTGCCGGTCGCGAGGGCAAGCAGCATCAAGACTGCGAGTGGATGGCAGTAAGGACGGGAATGAGGGGTTGGCATGGCGGATGAGCAAGGCAAGCGTCTGTTGATCGGTCTGATTGATCTTCCCGGCTCGCGGCGTGATGCGCTGGCGAACCTGTTGACGGATGAACGCTGTGCGGTGGCGGCCTGTGATGGCATCGCGACACTGCCCAGCGGGGTGGCGGTGGTGGTCGCGCATGTCGAGGCCGTTTCCAGTCATGAGTGGGCGCGTCTGGCCGAGCGCCTGCCGACGGTGGTGGTGGCCGAGAGCCGTGGCGATGAATGCCTGTTGCCGGCGGTGGAGGCCGGGCTGGTCGATTACCTCATCTCGCCGCGCGAGCATGGCTCGGTATTGCGCAGTCTGCTCAAGCGGGCGGCGGAGCATCACCAGCTGGCCCATGAGCACGCCAAGGCACGCGCGCGCCTCGAGGAGCTCAACGAGCACCTGGAGACGCATCTGGCGCTGCTGCGTCAGGACCAGCAGGCCGGTGGCCAGATCCAGCAGCGTCTGCTGCCCCAGAGCGGGCAGCACATCAATGGCGTCAGTTATGAGTACTGCCTGTCGCCGTCGCTGTATCTGTCGGGTGACTTCCTCGAGTATCAGGCGATCGACGAACGCTTCAGCCTGTTCTACTTTGCGGATGTCTCCGGGCATGGCGCCTCGTCGGCCTTCGTGACCGTGCTGCTCAAGCTGCTGTTCGCACGGGCGATCCGCCACTGGGAGGAACATACGCCGGAAACCTTCGGCCCCGAGTGGCTGGCACTGCTCAACCGTGAACTGATCGACAGTGGTATCGGCAAGCATGCCACGGTGATGTGTGGTGTGATGGACCGTGACACGCGCACGCTGCATTACACCCTGGGCGCCCAGCTGCCGATGCCGGTACTGGTCACGCCTGACGGCGAGCTGCGTGAGCTGGAAGGCAGCGGTCGGCCGGTGGGGCTCTTCCCAGACACCCGCTATCCAGCGTATCGTGTGGCGCTTCCTGAGCGCTTCCGTCTGTGGCTGGCCAGTGATGGTGTACTGGAATGCCTGCCGGGCGAGGCGCTGGAGGACAGGACTCGAGCACTGCATCAACGGATTCTGAGCAGTGAGGATGTGCAAGGATTGCGTCGTGGACTGGCGCTGGATGGCGAGCTGCCGGATGACCTTACCTTGATGACGCTGACAGGATTCCATGATGGATGAAGGACGTATCCAGGCCGTGTTCGAAGACGGCCTGTTCGTGCTCAAGCTATCCGGTGATGTACGCCTGACGCTGTGTGCCACGCTGGATCAGCAGGTACAGCGCGTGGCTGCGGTTGAGGGACTGGAAAGCGTGATCATCGATCTGCGCGAAGCGACCAATGTCGATTCCACCGCACTGGGCTTTCTGGCCAAGCTGGCGCTGGCGGTCCGCGACCGGTTGGTGATGCCGGCGCAGGTGGTGGCTGCCCATCCCGACGTGCTGACCATGCTCAAGGTGATGGGGTTCGACGAGGTGGCCAGTGTCGTGGACGCCGGCAGCCTGCCAGAGGCGGACCAGGCCGATCTGGACGGGGCTTCCTGCTGCAACGCGCCAGCGCTGAACGAGTCTCAGGATGACGCCGATGCCTCGCCCCAGCAGGAGCAGGAGCTGCGCGGGCGCATTCTCGAGGCTCACCGGCTGTTGATGTGCCTGAACGGCCACAACCGCCTGGAATTCCAGCCGCTGATCGAGCTGCTGGAAAGCGAGGAGCATCGCCAGCCGCACTGAAGGCGCGCTGGGACGTTGAGCCTGACAGCACGCTGCTGAAAGCACGAACCTGACAGCGCGATCCAGACAGCACGTTTCTGAAAGCATAAAAAGCGCCTGCCGTGAAACACGGCAGGCGCTTTTTGTTGCCTTGGCCATTCAATGAGCTCTTGCTTAACAAGAGCTCATCATCGGCGCTATGCTCCGTTGACTCAGTGGCTGCGCAGTTCGGCCAGCAGAGTCTCGAGCTTGCGCTGATCGGCCATGAACTTGCGGATACCTTCGCCCATCTTCTCGGTGGCCATGGCGTCTTCGTTCATGTCCCAGCGGAAGTTGGACTCGGTCAGCACTTCCGGCACGTTCTGCTCGGCATCGGCGGCCAGCAGGCGACGTTCCAGCGGGCCGGTGCTCTCGGCCAGCTCACCCAGCAGTGCCGGCGAGATGGTCAGGCGGTCACAGCCGGCCAGTGCTTCGATCTCGCCGGTGTTGCGGAAGCTGGCGCCCATCACGATGGTCTTGTAGCCGTGACCCTTGTAGTGCTCGTAGATGGCCTTGACGGACTTCACGCCCGGGTCGTTGTCGCCGCTGAAGTCGGCGTCCGGCTGATTGGCCTTGTGCCAGTCGAGAATACGACCGACGAAGGGCGAGATCAGCGTCACGCCGGCATCGGCACAGGCCTGGGCCTGGGCGAAGCTGAACAGCAGCGTCAGGTTGGTGCGGATGCCTTCGCGCTCGAGCTTCTCGGCGGCGCGAATGCCTTCCCAGGTGGAGGCGGTCTTGATCAGGATGCGTTCCTGACCGACGCCATTGGCGGCGTAGCGCTCGATGATGCGATGCGCGCGACGGATGGTCTCGTCGGCATCGAAGGACAGGCGGGCGCTGACCTCGGTGGAGACATAGCCCGGCACCAGGCCGGCGATCTCGGTACCGATATCCACGGCCACGGCGTCGACGGCATCATCGATGTCGGTGGCCTTGCGCGCGACTTCGGTCAGGCGCTCGCGACGTGACGGGTCCTGAGCGGCCTGCAGGATCAGTGACGGGTTGGTGGTAGCATCAGTGGGCGCGAAGCGACGAATGGCCTCGAGGTCACCGGTGTCGGCGACGACGGTGGTCATTTCCTTGAGTTGGGAGAGCTTGTCCTGTGCCATGCAAGAGTTTCCTGTACTGAGCGTGAGCCACCCGAAGGGGTGAGTGGCCCTCATGAATAAGGCAAGAGGTGAAGGGCAGGAGCCGCCGGAGCGAGCGCTGCCACCGAGTGTGCACCCACGCCTGCCGGCTGTGAAGGCATCTCGGGCCGATCGCCCCAAGTGGATGATCCGCGGGGATTTCATTAGCGTGATGTGACATTCGTCACCTGTGTAGGTCAACTGTATCAATTGTGCGGCGGCGCGCCCACTGTCGTCATCTGACGGCAAGGGCGTGGCGTTTTCGGCACGTGGACATACCATCGACAAACGATTGCAGGAGGGGATGTGGACAAGCGTCAAACCCGTCAGCTGGCCTTGCTGGTCGCGGCCAATACGGCCCTGGCTCCATTGGCCATCGATGCCTATCTGCCGGCATTGCCGGCCATGGCAGAAGACCTGGCGACCACGGTGCACCATACGGAGCTGTCGCTGTCGGTCTTCCTGCTCGGCTTCTCGCTGGGGCAGTTGATCTTCGGCCCGCTGTCAGACCGTATCGGGCGCAAGCCGGTCCTGTTGTCAGGCATCTTCGTCTTCCTGCTGGCGAGTCTGGCCATCACCCAGGTCGAGAGCCTCGAGGGGCTCTATGCGCTGCGCTTCCTGCAGGCGCTGGGCGGCGGCGCCTCGGTGGTCAATTCCTCGGCGATCGTGCGCGACTGCTTCAGTGGCCGAGAGGCGGCCAAGGTGCTGTCCACCGTCGCGGTGATCATGATGCTGGCGCCCTTGATCGCGCCTGCCATCGGCAGTCTGCTGCTGGGCATGGCGGGCTGGTGGCTGATCTTCGCCTTCCTGGCCGCCTATGCCGCCTTCCTGCTGGTGGTGTTGCCGCTGCGCTTGCCCGAGACCCGACGCAAGCGCGAGGCGGACGAGCCGCCGGCCAGCCTCCTGCAGGTCGCGCGTGACTATGCCAGCGTGCTGCGCCACGGGCCGGCGATGGGCTATGCGCTGACGCAGGCGATGGGCTTCGGTGGCATGTTCGCCTTCATCACCGCGTCGCCCTACGTCTATATGCAGCATTTCGGAGTGACGGCGGCCTGGTACCCGGTGCTGTTCGGCGCCAACATCCTGTTCATGTTCACCGCCAACCGTCTCAACGTGCGCCTGCTGTCACGCCTGTCGCCGCCGCGTCTGCTGCGCATCGGCATCGGTATCCAGCTGTCTGCCGCCATCCTGCTGGTATCGGCGCTGGCACTGGGGCTGGACCTGCTCTATGTCATCGCGCCGCTGCTGATGGTGTTCGTCGGGGCCAACGGCATGGTGGCGCCCAACGCGATCTCCTCGGCGCTGGAGTATTTCCCGCGCATCAGCGCCACGGCCAATGCGCTGATCGGCAGCATGCAGTTTGCCAGTGGCGCCGTGATCGGCATGCTGATCGCAGGTCTGGCGATGGACAGCCTGTGGCCGATGATTCTCGGCATGCTGGGCACGGCGCTGGTCAGCAATATTCTGCTGCGGGTGCTGGCAGGGCGCCGCGCCCTGGCGCGCCATGAGACGCCGCCCGACTGAGAAAGGCTTGAGCCGGCGACTGTCACACAGTTGTCATGAATGCTTGGCAAGGTACTCCCTGTAGACAAGAAGCCACCTCACTGGCTCATTCCTATCGCAAGGAGTTTCAGGCATGAAGGCGTTCCTCAAGTCCGGTCTCGCAGTGGCTGTCATCGCTGCATCAGTTGGTGCTGCAGAAGCCCGTGAACAGCTGCGCATCGTGGGTTCTTCCACGGTCTATCCGTTCTCCAGCTACGTCGCTGAAGAGCTGGGTGCCACCAGCGATTTCCCGACTCCGGTCATCGAATCCACCGGTTCCGGCGGCGGCATGAAGCTGTTCTGTGAAGGTGTCGGTGACAGCACTCCGGACATCACCAACGCCTCTCGTCGCATGAAGACGTCTGAATTCGAGCGCTGTGAAGAGAACGGCGTGACCGATATCACCGAAGCCATGATCGGCTTCGACGGTATCGCCTTCGCCCAGTCTGTGCGCGATGGCAGCATCGACCTGACCCGTGAGCAGATCACCCTGGCGGTCGCCGCTCAGGTGCCGGTCGACGGCAAGCTGGTCGACAACCCCTACACCAAGTGGTCCGAGATCGACTCCTCCCTGCCGGACCGCAAGATCACCGTCTACGGGCCGCCTTCCACTTCCGGTACCCGTGACGCCTTCGAAGAGCTGGTGATGGAAGTCTCCACCGAAGAGATGGAAGGCTACGGCGGTGAGGGTTACACCAACATCCGTCAGGACGGTCACTACATCGCTGCCGGCGAGAATGACAACCTGATCATCCAGAAGCTGGTCGAGAACACCGAAGCCTTCGGTATCTTCGGCTACTCCTTCCTCGAAGAGAATGCTGACAAGGTCGTCGGTGCTTCCATCGATGGCGTGCAGCCGGAAGCCGATGCCATCTCCTCTGGCGAGTACCCGGTCTCCCGCTCCCTGTTCTACTACGTGAAGAACCAGCACAAGGATGACGTGCCGGCTCAGCAGGCCTACAACGACCTGTTCATGAGCGAGAAGATGATCGGTGAGCTGGGCTACCTGAAGGGCATCGGTCTGATCCCGCTGCCGAAGGAAGAGCGCGCCACGCTTCGCGAGCAGGTCGCTGAGCGCACCAAGCTGACTCTGGCCGATCTCCAGAAGTAAGCAACGCAGCTGACCCTCTGACGCGGCCGGTTGCCCTTGGCAGCCGGCCCGTTTGCTTGACTGGTCGCAGGGTTTCGCAAGGCATGAAGCCTTCCCCCTGTGAACAACGCGACTCCGGGACCCGAAAGATGCAGACTCAGCAGATCTTTCTCTTCTTCATAGGCATCGTGGCGCTGGCTGGCCTGGTGGCCTTCTTCAGCGGCCGCAGCAAGGCACAGCGTGTGCGTGCCAGCGGTGCTGAAATGTACGCCCAGCCGGATCAGTACGGCTGGTTCACGGCAATCTCCAGCGCAGGGCCTGCTCTGCTGGTCGGTCTGGCAGCCGTCGTTGCGATTGCCACCGCAGATATCGATATCGAAGGCATGCAGCTGCTGATCGCCAGTTTGGTCGTCGCAGCCGTCGGCCTGGTCATCGGCCTCGCCCTGGTGAAGCCTGATTTCCATGCGCGCAATGCCATCGAGACCCTCATTCGTTATGTGTTGATCGGCGCGGCGATGATCTCCATCGTCACGACGTTCGGCATTCTGGTCTCGATCATCTTCGAGGCCATCCGCTTCTTCCAGATGGAAAGCTTCTGGACCTTCATCACCGGCACCACCTGGGATCCGGGCAACAGCTTCCAGATGGCCGCCGGCCGTGGTGAAGGCGTCGAGAGCACCGCCAACTTCGGTGCCGTACCGCTGTTCGCCGGTACCTTCATGATCACCCTGATCGCGATGCTGGTGGCCATTCCCATCGGTCTGCTCGCCGCGGTCTACATGGCGGAGTTCGCCCCCGAGAGCGTGCGTACCGTCGCCAAGCCGGTGCTGGAAGTGCTCGCCGGTATCCCGACCGTGGTCTACGGCTTCTTCGCCGCCATCACCGTCGCGCCGCTGATCGTCGACATCTTCTCGCCGCTGGGCATCGAGGCGTCCTACAACAACGCGCTGGCGCCGGGTCTGGTCATGGGCATCATGATCATTCCGTTCATTTCCTCACTGTCCGATGACGTCATCACCTCCGTGCCGGACACCATGCGTCAGGGCTCTCTGGCGCTGGGCATGACCCACGGCGAGACCATCCGCAACGTCATCCTGCCGGCCGCGCTGCCGGGCATCATCTCCGCGTCTCTGCTGGCCATGTCACGCGCCCTCGGCGAGACGATGATCGTGGTGATGGCGGCGGGCATGCGTCCGAACCTGACCGCCAACCCGCTGGAAGACATGACCACCGTCACGGTGCGCATCGTTGCCGCGTTGACCGGCGACCAGGAATTCGCGAGTGCCGAGACTCTGTCGGCCTTCGCGCTGGGTCTGGTGCTGTTCGTTGTCACTCTGCTGCTGAACATGGTCTCGGTGGTCCTGATCCGCCGCTTCCGTGAGAAGTACAGCGCCAACAACCTCTGAGGCCGAGACTAGACATGAGCCATTCATTCGACGATATCTCGGCCCAGCTGAAGGGCCGTCATCGCCGCACCAAGCGCCTGAAATTCATGTCCATGGGCGCACTCGCCCTGGCCGCCACCTTCCTGGTGGTCTTCATCGGCGACATGGTCATGCGCGGCTATCCGGCCTTCCAGCAGGCAGAACTGCACGTGCCGGTCACCTACAGCGAGCAGTCGCAGGAAATCCCGCTGGCAGCGGTGGAAGAAGACGTGCGTGATCTGGTCAGCCGCGGCTGGCTGCGCCAGCTGCCGCGCGACATGGCCGCTGACGCCAGCCTGATGGGTCAGACGATCGACCGCTGGGTGATCGCCGATGATCAGGTCGACCAGTACCTCAAGGGCCACAAGTCACACCTGAAGCCCAAGCAGATCGCCGTGCTGGACCGCATGGTCGAGAACGGCACGGCCGAGCTCAAGTTCAACGTCAACTTCTTCACCACCGGTGATTCGAAGCTGCCGGAATACGCCGGTATCTGGTCGGCCGCGATGGGTACGATCCTGACGCTGCTGGTCACGCTGGCCTTCGCCTTCCCGGTCGGCGTGCTGACGGCGGTCTATCTGGAGGAGTTCGCTCCGGACAACCGCTTCACCCAGGCCATCGAGATCAACATCAACAACCTGGCGGCGGTGCCGTCGATCCTGTTCGGTCTGCTGGGTCTGGCGATCTTCATCAACTTCTTCGGCATGCCGCGTTCCTCCCCGCTGGTCGGTGGTCTGACGCTGGGTCTGATGACCTTGCCGGTGATCATCATCACCACGCGCTCGGCGCTGCGCAGCGTACCGGACACCATTCGTCAGGCCGCCTTCGGCGTCGGCTGCTCCCGCTGGCAGGTGGTGCGTGACCATGTATTGCCGCTGTCGCTGCCGGGGATCCTGACCGGTTCCATCATCGGCCTGGCACAGGCGATGGGCGAGACCGCGCCGTTGATCATCGTCGGCATGGTGGCCTTCATTCCGGATGCGCCGACCGCCATCACCCAGGCTGCCACCGTGCTGCCGGCCCAGATATTCACCTGGGCGGGCGAGCCGGAGCAGGCCTATGTTGAACGTACTGCGGCGGGCATCCTGGTGCTGCTGTCAGTGCTGATCCTACTCAATGCCGCAGCCGTGATGCTGCGCAAGAAATTCGAGCGTCGCTGGTAGGCAGCTGCGAGGCGGCCCGCCGATTGGCCGGTCGCCTTCCACCCTTAGCCCTGGCCCACGACTCATCAAGGAATACGAGACATGAACAGCACCGTCGCCACTCCCGCCAAGCCTGCCGCCGCCACTCGTCCCGGTAGCCCGGTCGTCATCAACGAAGATGCCAACCACGAGCTGGCCATTCGCGTGGAAGACCTCAACCTGTGGTACGGCGAGAAGCAGGCGTTGAAGAACATCAACATCGATGTCTTCCAGAAGAACGTCACCGCCCTGATCGGCCCGTCCGGTTGTGGCAAGTCGACCTTCCTGCGCTGCCTGAACCGCATGAATGACCTGATCCGCAGCGTGCGCATCGAAGGTCTGGTCGAGATGGATGGCCGTGACGTCAACGCGCGCAACATGGATGAAGTGGCATTGCGTCGTCGCGTCGGCATGGTGTTCCAGAAGCCGAACCCGTTCCCCAAGTCCATCTACGACAACATCGCCTACGCGCCGACCATGCACGACCTGGTCAGCCGCCGCGCCGACAAGGATGATCTGGTCGAGAGCGCGCTGCGTGATGCGGGTCTGTGGGAAGAAGTGAAGGACATTCTCGACCAGCCGGGCACCTCGCTGTCCGGTGGTCAGCAGCAGCGTCTGTGCATCGCGCGTGCCATCGCGGTCAAGCCGGACGTCATCCTGATGGATGAGCCGACCTCGGCACTCGACCCGATCTCCACCGCGACCATCGAAGACCTGATGGACAAGCTGAAGACCCAGTTCTCCATCGTCACCGTGACGCACAACATGCAGCAGGCGGCACGTGTCGCCGATTACACCGCCTTCTTCCACATGGGTGAGCTGGTGGAGTACAACGACACCAAGACCATGTTCTCCAACCCGAATACCAAGAAGGCCGAGGACTACATCACCGGTCGCTATGGCTAAGCGGCGCCAGCGTCAGGGCTCGGAAGGCTGAGCCCCTGATCGCTGCCTGAGAGCATCGCAGGCCGCACGACGACACGAGGCCCGGATCAAATGATCCGGGCCTCGTGTCGTTTCAAGCATCAGGTTGGTTCAGTGTCTGCTGGCGGATCAGCCTTCCAGTTCGACGGCGATCGCGGTGGCCTCACCGCCGCCGATGCACAGCGCCGCGATGCCGCGCTTCTTGCCGCGGCGCTCCAGCGCGTTGATCAGGGTGACGATGATGCGCGAGCCGGTGGAGCCCACCGGATGCCCCTGGGCGCAGGCGCCGCCGAAGACATTGACCTTGTCATGCGGGATGTCGTGGGCGTCCATCGCCAGCAGGGTGACCACCGCGAAGGCCTCGTTGATCTCGAACAGGTCGACGTCTTCTGTGGTCCACTCCAGGCGCTTCATCAGCGTGTCGATGGCGCCGATGGGCGCCAGCGTGAATTCGCTGGGGTGCTGGGAGTGGGTGCTGTGTCCGAGGATACGCGCCTTGACGGACAGCCCGCGCCGTTCGGCTTCATCACGGCGCGTCAGCACCAGTGCCGAGGCGCCATCGGAGATGGAGCTGGCATTGGCGGCGGTGATGGTGCCGTCCTTGGCGAAGGCCGGGCGCAGGGTGGGGATCTTGTCGAGATTGGCCTGGAAGGGCTGCTCGTCCTGCTCGACCACGCTCTCGCCCTTGCGGCTCTTGACCGTGACGGCGGCGATTTCCGGCGCTATGTCACCCGACTCGGTCGCCGTCATGGCGCGCCTGAGCGATTCGATGGCGAAGTCGTCCATGCGCTGGCGATCATAGCCGCGGGCATCGGCCACTTCCTGGGCGAACACGCCCATCAGCTTGCCGGTCTCGGCGTCTTCCAGCCCATCGAAGAACATGTGGTCCTTCAGCTCGCCATGGCCGAGGCGATAGCCGCCACGCGCCTGGGTGAGCAGATGCGGGGCGTTGGACATCGATTCCATTCCGCCAGCCAGCATGATGCGGTTGGTGCCTGCGCGAATCAGGTCATGCGCCAGCATGGTGGCCTTCATGCCGGAACCGCACAGCTTGTTGATGGTGGTAGCGCCGATGCTGTCCGGCACGCCGGCCTGACGCATGGCCTGCCGCGCCGGGCCCTGCTTGACGCCGGCGGGCAGCACGCAGCCGAAGATGCCCTCGTCGACATCGGCAGGCGTGAGGCCTGCGCGTTCGATGGCCGCCTTGATGGCCACGGCGGCGAGCTGTGGCGCGCTCAGCGTCGAGAGTGAGCCCTTGAGGCCCCCCATCGGCGTGCGGGCACCGGCGAGAATCACGATGTCATCGGCGCTGGCGGCGGGGCTTGGCGTAGTGCGGGAAGCGGTCGTCATGACGGTCTCCTGTGTCTTGTTATTGGAAGATCGAGTCGTGCAGTCGGCGTTGTGATCACTGCGTGGCTATGCTTTGATCCATTCAATCCCATAAACCAAGCAAGCGCTAGTTATACGATGAATGTAGCCACCGCCTCACCCCGTCGCAAGGAGCTGGTCCGTATCGCTGCCCGCCTGTTCGTCGAGGAGGGTTTCGATCGCACCACCGTCCGCATGCTGGCCCAGGAAATGGGCATCAAGTCCGGTAGTCTCTTCCATCACTTCGCCGACAAGCAGGAAATTCTGTGCGCCGTGATCGAAGAGGGCATGTTCAGTGCACTGGCCATCGCCCGTGAGCATCTGGCGCGCTGCGAGCCGTGCCAGGCAAGCGAAGTGACCGCCTCGGCGGCGTCGCAGCAGCAGGCGCGTGAGCGACTGCTGGCCCTGGCGCGTGCACATCTGGACACGCTGCTCACTGATCGCAATGCCCATGTGGTCGCGCTCTATGAGTGGCGGCGGCTGGAGGGCCCGGCGCGCGAGCATCTCGTCCAGCTGCGCGATGACTACGAGGATCTGTGGCGTGACGCCATCGCCTCCGCCGTGGCCGCAGGGCTGCTCAAGGGCGACGCCGCACTGCTGCGCCAGTTCATGCTCGGCGCGCTCAACTGGACGGTACGCTGGTATCGCCCCGATGGAGAGCGCTCCCCCGATGAGCTGGCCGAGGCGCTGGTCGACAGCCTGTGTCGCCTGCCCTGAGCGAGTGTCTGCTGCACGGCGTCCGTTACACCGCCTCTGCAACTTTTGGTCAGTCGAGCGTCACAATGCTTGCCGCCCGACAGGCTTGTCGCTAACTTGACGTTTACGTTAACTGTAGATGGCTGGCGCCCAGTCATCTCACATCGCCCCGGAGCACCACTCAGGAGCCAGTCACGCCATGACGCCAAGCGATACAACAACAAACCGCACGTCACGCGCCGCCTCTGCTGCATCTGTCGCACCTGCGAATTCACACGCCATGCAACCCGCCGCCAGCCAGACGCTGAGCGATTATCTGGCCGCCTTCGATATCCAGGCGCTGCGCGATGAATTGTTCACCACGCCGCTCGACGGCGAGGGCGAGCTCGGCAATGCCTATGAGGCGTGTGTCGGGCGTCATCTGCGCGCCGGGCAGGGCGATCGTATCGCGCTGGTCCACGAAGACGAACAGGGCCGGGTGCGTGAGCTGAGTTACGCACAGCTCGATGAGCAGAGCGCGCGGATGGCGGCTGCCTTGAAGGCTCAGGGTGTGATGGCGGGGCAGCGAGTCGCCTGCATGCTGTCGCGTACACCGGAGCTGATGATCGCGCTGGCCGCGACCTGGCGGCTGGGCGCCGTCTATCAGCCGCTGTTCACCGCCTTCGGTACCGATGCGCTCGACTATCGCCTGTCGCGCGCCGAGACGCAGATCGTGATCACCGAGACGAGCCAGCGCAGCAAGTTCACTGAGCTTGCCCGCCATCCCGTGATCATCTGCGTGCGCGGTGAGGGAGATGCGCTGGAGGCGGGCGATCTCGACTGGCAGACATTGATGCAGAGCGAACCACTGACCGAGCCGTCGGTGTGGCTTCCGGCGGAGGCGCCCTTCCTGCAGATGTTCACCTCCGGCACGGTCGGCAAGCCCAAGGGCGTGGCGGTGGCACTGAATGCGCTGCCCGCCTTCTGGCTCTATCAACGCCTGGCGGTGGACCTGCGCCCCGGCGAGCGCTTCTGGAACATGGCCGACCCCGGCTGGGCCTACGGGCTCTACTACGCCATCACCGGCCCGCTGTTGCTGGGTGCCACCACCTACTTCATGCAGGCGCCGTTCAGTGCAGAAGGCGGGCTGGCCTTCATGGAGCGTCACCGCATCGACAATTTCGCGGCCGCGCCCACGGCCTATCGCATGCTCAAGGCCTCCGGGCTCGGTGAAAGCGCCTTCGAGCGCCTGAACCTGAGGGTCGCAAGCTCCGCCGGCGAGCCCCTCAACACCGAGGTGGTGGGCTGGGTCGCGCGGGAGCTGGGCTGTGCGGTGATGGACCATTACGGCCAGACCGAGACCGGCATGACCTGCTGCAATCATCACGCGCTGGCCCATGAGGTCGTGGTCGGCAGTGTCGGCTTCCCGCTGCCCGGCTATCGGCTGGCCGTGCTCGACGCCGAGTATCGTGAGCTGCCGCCGGGCGAGCCAGGTGTGCTGGCGGTGGATATCGCCCGCTCGCCCGCGCACTTCTTCGCCGGCTACACCTGGCAGGAGAAACAGCCCTGCGTCGAGGGCTATTACCTGACTGGAGACGTGGTGGTGGCAGAGCCCGATGGCCGCTTCACCTTTGCCGGGCGTGATGACGACATCATCACCACCGCGGGCTATCGCGTCGGCCCGGCGGATGTCGAGAACGCTGTGCTGGTGCATCCGGCGGTGGCGGAATCGGCGGCGGTCGGCAAGCCGGATGCGCTGCGTGGCGAGATAATCAAGGCCTATGTGGTGCTGCGCGATGGCCATGTCGGCAGTGACGAGCTGGCGGAGGAAATTCGCGCCAGCGTGCGTCAGCGACTCTCGGCGCACAGCTATCCCCGCGAGATCGACTTCGTCGACAGCCTGCCCAAGACGCCGTCGGGCAAGATCCAGCGTTTCCTGCTGCGGGCACAGGCGCGCGAGAGCTGAACACCGAGCCATGTACGTGGCTTTCAGGCACGACCGGCTATCCGACGGGGCTTGTCTGTTACCACGCGCCTGTTACCACGTGCCTGTTACCACAGGTCTGTCATCACCTGGCTCTCATCACCTTTCCTGCCATCACCTTTCGGGAGACTCGTTTCATGAAGATCGCCGACCACTGCTTTCTGATCACCGGCGCAGCATCCGGCCTCGGGGCCGCCACGGCCTCACGTATCGTCGCGGCCGGCGGCCAGGTGGTGCTGGCGGATCTTGCCGAGGCCGCACGTGAACAGGCCGATGCGCTGGGGGAGGCGGCACGCTTCTGTCATTGCGACATCACCGACAGTGCCAGTGTCGAGGCCGCACTGGATGTCGCGGAGCAGACCTTCGGTGCCATTCATGGGGTGATCCATTGCGCCGGCGTGGTGAGCGTCGCCAAGCTGGTGGATCGTGAAGGCGAGCCTGCTCCGCTGGAGGGCTTCGAGAAGACACTGGCGATCAATCTGAGCGGTACCTTCAACGTGGCGCGCCTGACGGCGGCACGCATGGCGCGCAATGCCGCCGAGGGCGAGGACGGCGAGCGGGGCATCATCCTCAATACCGCCTCGGTCGCGGCCTTTGACGGCCAGGTGGGGCAGTGTGCCTATAGCGCCTCCAAGGCCGGGGTCGCCGGCATGACGCTGCCGATGGCGCGTGAGCTGGCACGCCATGGCATTCGCGTGATGGCGATCGCGCCCGGCGTGTTCGAGACACCGATGATGGCCGGCATTCCGGAGCCGGCTCGCGAAGCGCTGTGCGAGGCGGTGCCGTTTCCCAAGCGTCTGGGCAAGCCCGATGAGTTCGCGCGTCTGGCCGAGCACATCATCACCAACAGCATGCTCAACGGGGAGGTGATCCGCCTCGATGGCAGCATCCGCATGGCCTGAGGCTGGCGGGCAAGGCCTTTATCGTCTGGATCGGCTCTCTGGATCGGCTCTGGGGAGAGAGCACGGTACACAAGGAATCTTGCAGGACAGGTTATCTCTGGGGGAGATATTGCTCGATCGCAGCTGCGGTCGGGCTTTTTTGTGTCTGTTTTTTGTTTGTGTCTTTTTGTGCCTGCCGTGCGCGCGGCGCGGCCTGGAGGCAGGGCTTGCCACTGATGAGACAGGGCTTGCCACCAATGTCGCAGGCCAGAAATCAAACGACCGCTTGACGGTATGGCGAAGGAGGCGTTAATTTCAAACACATGTTTGATAGTGTTGCGTCAGACCTGTTCGCCGCCAGCGACTCGCTTCTTCATTGCTCGAGTGAGTGTTGCGCCGCCTGACAAGCGTCTTGCCGCCACCTGTCGTTGTTCAGGTCAGCGCCGCCGCGTCGCGACGGCTCAAGGAGTAAAGCATGCCGGACTATCAGGCGCCGTTGCGCGACATCCGCTTCGTGATGAATGAGCTGCTCGACTATCCCGCGCACTATGCCAGCCTGCCGGGTGGCGATGAGGCCAGCGACGATATCGTGACCGCCATCCTCGAGGAGGGCGCACGCTTCGCTCATGAGGTGCTGACGCCGCTGAACCAGTCGGGCGACCGCGAGGGCTGTACCTTCGAGGGCGGCGAGGTCAAGGCGCCGAGCGGCTTCAAGGCTGCCTATCAGCAGTATGTCGAGGGCGGCTGGCCGAGTCTGGCTGCCTCACCGGAACATGGCGGTCAGGGTCTGCCGCCGTCACTGGCGATGGTGCTCTCGGAAATGGTCGCCTCCGCCAACCTGTCATGGGGCATGTATCCGGGCCTGTCGCATGGCGCGATGAATGCACTCGAGCATCACGGCAGCGAGGTGCTCAAGCAGACCTATCTGACCAAGCTGGTCGAAGGCAGCTGGACCGGCACCATGTGCCTGACCGAGCCGCATTGCGGCACGGACCTGGGGCTGATCAAGACCCGCGCCGTGCCGCTGGATGACAGCGATGGCAGCAAGGGCTACCGCATCAGCGGCACCAAGATCTTCATCTCGGCCGGTGAGCACGATCTTTCCGAGAACATCGTGCACCTGGTGCTGGCCAAGCTGCCGGATGCTCCGGAAGGCTCGCGTGGCATCTCGCTGTTCGTGGTGCCCAAGTTCCTGCCCGACGCCAATGGCGAGGCCGGTGAGCGCAACGGCGTCAGCTGTGGCTCCATCGAGCACAAGATGGGCATTCACGGCAACGCGACCTGCGTGATGAACTTTGATTCCGCCACAGGCTATCTGGTCGGTCCGCCGCACAAGGGGCTGGCCTGCATGTTCACCATGATGAATGCCGCGCGTCTCGGCGTGGGGATCCAGGGCGTGGCGCTGGCCGAGGCCAGCTTCCAGAATGCGCTGAGCTATGCGCGTGACCGCCTGCAGATGCGTGCCCTGTCCGGCGCCAAGGCGCCGGAGAAGGCGGCCGACCCGATCATCGTGCATCCGGACGTGCGCCGCATGCTGCTGACCCAGAAGGCCATCGCCGAGGGCGGGCGCATGCTGGTGATGTATGCCGCCCAGTTCAATGACATCGTCGAGAATGCTCCGGACAGCGAAGACAAGGCACGTGCCGATACCTTGCTCGGCCTGCTGACGCCCATCGTCAAGGCCTTCCTGACCGAGACCGGCTTCGAGGCGACCAATCACGGCGTGCAGGTCTATGGCGGCCACGGCTTCATTCAGGAGTGGGGCATGGAGCAGTTCGTGCGCGATGCGCGCATCACCCTGCTCTATGAAGGCACCACCGGTATCCAGGCGCTGGACCTGCTGGGCCGCAAGATCCTGATGAGCCAGGGCGAATCGCTCAAGGTCTTCACCAAGGAGATTCACAAGTTCTGTCAGGCCAGCGAAGGCAGCGAGTTCGCCAATCCGCTCGCCGAGCTCAACCGTGAATGGGGCGAGCTGACCATGGCGGTGGGCATGGGCGCGATGCAGGACCGCGAAGCGGTCGGCGCGGCCAGTGTCGATTACCTGATGTATGCCGGCTACGTCACGCTGGGCTACCTGTGGGCGCGGGCCGGTGAGACGGCCAGGGCCGCGCTGGCGGCCGGCGAAGGGGACGCTGCCTTCTATCAGGCCAAGCTGGATACCGCGCGCTTCTACTTCCAGCGCATCCTGCCGCGCACGCAAGGCCATGCCGCGATGATTCGTGCCGGTGGCGAGACGCTGATGGCGCCGACGGTGGAAGGCTTCGGCAGCGGCTTCGAGATCTGATGACGGTTTCAAGCCTGACAGCAGTTTCAAGCCTGACAGCAGTTTCAAGCCTTACAGCAGCTTCAAGACTCAGCAGTTCGATGTATCGGCAACAGTCGTGTCTTATGCCTCCAGTCAGTGCGCTCTGACTCGGTACCCTTGGGGAGACTTCGGTCTCCCCATTTTTTGTGCGTCTTGAGGGAGGCGCGGGTTTTCCCCGACACGAGCAATCAATCTCGTTTCAGTCTTGGCTTGTGACAGGCATGCGCCCAAGATAGGCGCATCGAAGGCTGTCCCGAGGAACCCGCGGGGCAACGACGCGCAAGTACTTATGGCAAGTACTGATGGCAAGTACTGATGGCAAGCACTGACAGGATAGGTGGCGCAGGATGCACGCGAACGATACGCCTGACGAAAGATCGCGACACGAGGAAGTGCCGCCCGAGGCGCAGATGGCCGATGCGCAAGCGCCCGACGATAGCGTTGGCGAGCCACGCAGCGTCAGTGAGGGCACTTCCATCGAGGAGGCCGTGACACGCATGCAGGTGCCACGCGACGAGCGTCAGCAGGAGGCGCTCGAACGCTCCGGACGTTCTCGCCACGCGCCCAACGTGCGCCGCGCGCTGGAGATTCACCCCTTGCTGGTCGGCATGGCCGCAGTGGTCATCATCATCGGCGGCCTCAAGCTGGCGGCGGACCTGGTGGTGCCGCTGCTGCTGGCGGTGTTCGTCGCTGCGGTCTGCGATGCGCCGGTGCGCTGGCTGGCCCGTCATGGCATCGGGCAACGCTTCGGGGTGCCGATCGTCATCCTGACGGTCTGCGTGCTGTTCTCGTCGCTGACGGCGCTGCTGGTCTCGCGCTTCACCCTGTTCAGCGATGAGATGCCCAAGCTTGAGGAGAGCCTGCGCGAACAGTATCAGAGCATGCTGGAATGGCTGGCGGACAGCGGCGTTTCCATCGCGCCGGCCCGCTTCAGCGAGCTGGTCGATCCGGCCTCGTTGACCCAGTGGGTGCCGAACCTGCTGACCGGGCTGGGGGGGCTTCTGTCCTCGAGCGTGATCATCGTGCTGACGGCCACCTTCCTGCTCTATGAGGCATTGTCACTGCGCGACAAGCTGGTCAGCACGCTGCGCAGCCCGCATGTCAGTCTGCGCCGCTTCACGCTGTTCTCGCTGACGCTGCGCCGCTATCTGGCGGTCAAGACCTTGATCAGCCTCGTGACCGGGGGGCTGGTCGCGATCAGCTGTCTGGTGCTCGATGTGGAGTTCGCCTTCCTGTGGGCCACGCTGGCCTTCTGCCTCAACTACATTCCCAACATCGGCTCGGCGCTGGCCGCGGTGCCTGCGGTGTTGCTGACGCTGGTGATGCCGGAAGGCGGCGCGGTCAAGGCGCTGATGCTGGGCGGTTGTTATCTGGCGATCAACTTCATTCTCGGCAACTTGATCGAACCGCGCGTGATGGGGCGCACCCTGGGGCTGTCGACGCTGGCCGCCTTCCTGTCGCTGGTGGTGTGGGGCTGGGTGTTCGGGCCGGTGGGCATGCTGTTGTCGGTGCCGATCACCATGACGCTCAAGATCGCCTTCGACTCGCACCCGGGCACGCGCTGGGCGGCGCGCCTGCTGGGCCCCTCCGTGCGCCGGATTCGCCGTCGTCGACGCATGGCGGAGGAATGACCCGCGAGCCAGCTCTGCGTGGATGACCCGCTGTCAGAATGCCAAAGGCCCCGTCACGCTGTGCGCGACGGGGCCTTTGGTTATCGAATCAGTGCGCGGTGACTGGCGGGGCAGTCACCTGTCAGAAAGTCGACTCAGAGGTTCTGCTCGATGAACTGGCTCAGCTGACCCTTGGACTGGGCACCGACCAGAGAGGCGACCTTGGCGCCGGACTTGAACAGGATCACGGTCGGCACGCCACGCACGCCTTGCTCGGCGGCGATTTCCGGCGCGTCATCGACATTGACGTTGACGATCTTCAGGCCTTCGCCTTTCTCGTTGGCGACTTCTTCGACGACCGGCGCCATCATCTTGCACGGACCACACCACGGGGCCCAGAACTTCAGCAGGACCGGGGCTTCAGCGTTGAGAACTTCCTGTTCGAAGTTGGCGCCGGTGACATCGACGTGATTGGACATCTTGTTTCTCCAGGGGATTCGTTTCGCTGTCTGCGGCATTGCCGGACATGCAGGCTGCGTCCGATGGTAGCGCCACTTTGCATCACTGACAAATGGGCATTGTCCATCGGCTCAATAGCACGGGGTTATGATCGCTAGTGTTTTTATAGCTGTTTTATTGGTTTGAGGGAATAGCAACGGGGCAGGCAATGTGGATTGCCTGCCCCGACTTTGGTATTGCCTGTGTGAAGGATCCCGCAGCAAGGAGAGCTCAGAAGAAGGCGTAACGGATGCCCAGCCCCAGCAGCAGTGTCGTCAGCAGGCCCTGCAGCAGGCCGCTGGGCATGTGGCGTGTCAGGCGTGCGCCCAGGCTGATGGCGGGCAGTGAGCCGACCAGCAACGCGCCGAGCAACAGGAAGTCGACATTGCCCAGCCACAGGTGGCCCAGTCCCGCGACCAGCGTCAGCGGTACGGCGTGAGCGATATCGGTGCCGACGATGCGCGCGGTGCTCAACAGCGGGAACAGCATGATCAGCACGGCAGCACCGAAGGCGCCGGCACCCACGGAGGACAGGGTGACGCACACGCCGAGCACGATGCCTGACAGCACGGTCAGCGGTGCCGCGTGGCGTACGATGAAGCTTTCCGGGCTGATCAGCCCCAGCAGACGCTTCTTGAACAGCAGCACGCCGGCGGTGAGGATCAACATCACGCCCAGCATGCCCTTGATCAGGCCCGCGTAGGCGGTGGGGTCAGTGAAGAAGGTATGCAGGACCGCAATCGTCAACAGCGCCGCCGGCAGCGAGCCGATGGCCAGGCGCCGGGCGATGGTCCAGTCCACATGGCCCTGGCGATGGTGCGCGAAGGCGCCGCCCGCCTTGGTAATGGAGGCATAGAGCAGGTCGGTGCCCACGGCGATGTGCGGCGGGAAGCCGAACATCAACAATAGGGGCGTCATCAGCGAGCCGCCGCCCACGCCAGTGACACCGACCGCGAAACCCACTCCGGCGCCTGCCAGCACGTATAGCAGCAGTTGTGTGACTTCCATCCCTACCTACCCCCTTGTCAGGTTACTGTCGCCAATCTACTCTTGAGCGTATATTCCCGAAAGGAATCATTATTCATGATTTTATCGCCCGATCATCTTAGCAAGGTGACCGGCCATGTCCGGGCCACTGTCACGCCGCGTCGCGTCGATGGTGCTTCTCAGGAGAGTGAAGCCGCATGAAACTCCAGCAGTTGCGTTATATCTGGGAAGTCACCCGCCACAACCTGAACGTGTCCGCCACCGCGCAAAGTCTGTATACCTCCCAGCCGGGCATTTCCAAGCAGATTCGTCTGCTGGAAGATGAGCTTGGCGTCGAAATCTTCGCGCGCAGTGGCAAGCATCTGACGCGGGTGACCCCGGCCGGCGAGTCCATCGTCGAGCTGGCAAGCCAGGTGCTGCGCACGGTGGAGAACATCAAGCACGTCGCCCAGGAGCACAGTGACGACCGTCGCGGCAGCCTGTCGATCGCCACCACGCACACCCAGGCACGTTATGCCTTGCCGCCGGTGATCGCCGATTTCACGCGCAAGTACCCGGATGTCGCGCTGCACATGCAGCAGGGCACGCCGAAGCAGATCGCCAACATGGTCAGTGAGGGGCAGGCCGATTTCGCCATCTGCACCGAGTCGCTGGAGCTGTTCAACGACCTCATCCTGCTGCCGTGCTATCGCTGGAACCGCTGCGTGCTGGTGCCCAAGGATCACCCGCTGGCCAATGGCGAGGAACTGACCCTCGAGTCGCTGGCCAGTTATGCGCTGGTCACCTACACCTATGGCTTCACCGGGCGCAGCCAGCTGGATGATGCCTTCAAGTCCCATGGCCTGGCGCCCAACGTGGTGCTGACCGCCTCGGACGCCGATGTCATCAAGACCTATGTGCGTCTCGGCATGGGCATCGGCATCGTCGCGCACATGGCGGTGGACGAGGTGGCCGATGAGGACCTGGTCGCGCTGGACGCCACGCATCTGTTCGAGAGCTCCACGACCAAGATCGGCATCCGTCGCGGCACCTTCATGCGCAGCTACATGTTCGAATTCGTCGAGCGCTTCGCGCCGCACCTGACGCGCGAGCGTGTCGAAGCGGCATTGGCCGCCGGCCCGCGCCACGAGCACGAGATCTTCCACGATATCGAGCTGCCGGTGCGCTGAGTGCCGGTGCGCTGAGTGCCGGTTGGCTGAGTGTCGGTGGGCTGAGTGTCGGTGGACAGTGTCGGTGGACTGAGTGCCGCTCGCCTGATCTGCCACAGCGCAGATGAAAAAGCCCGCCTCCTGAGAGGCGGGCTTTTTGCTGGCTGGGCGGCTCGAGCGCACAGCGTCAACCACAGGGCTCAGTGTGCCAGGTGCAGGCCACACTCGCGGTTGTCTTCCGCCTTGGTCGGGTCGACGTAGTCGAACTCGTTGGGCAGGTCGTGGGCGACCAGATACTCGTGCATCTGCTTGGATGACCAGTTGAGTACCGGGGCGACCTTGATCAGGCCATCGCCGTTCAGCGAGACCGGCTGCATGCCGGCACGGAAGGCGGTGTCACTGGCGCGCACGGCGGTGAACCACATCTCGGGGTTCAGTTCGCGCAGTGCACGCTCGAACGGTTCGAGCTTCACTTCACGGGTGAAGGCTTCGTGGCGCGGGTCATCGATATGCGGCGTGAGGCCATCGACGGCTTCACGGTGGGCACGCGTGCGCTGCGGCAGATAGATGATGCGGTTCAGGTTCAGCTTGCGCGTCACCTCATCGGCGAAGCGATAGGTGGCATCGGTGTTGTAGCCGTTGTCCATCCACACGATCGGGATGTCAGGACGGAAGCGCGTCACCATGTGCAGGATCACCGCCTCGAAGGGACGGAAGTTGGTGGTGCAGATGGCGTGCTTGTCCAGCGACAGAGCCCAGCGGGTCAGCGCTTCCGGGTCGTTGCCGAATTCGGCATTGATGCGGGCGAGATCGAAGGTATCGGACATGAGGAGTCTCCAGAACGAGGGCACGTCCGATGGAGCGGGGCGCAGGGCTGATCAATGGCCAGGAAAGGTCATCAGCAGAGGCGGGTAGCGCTCAAGGAGACGTGCAGGAATGCGCCTACCCTATCAAAGGCAGGCACTGCTTCCCCAATACGAATTCGTTCGAACGTTATATGCCATCGAGTTATGGCGCTCATGACGCCTTATAACGACGCCTGTCAGCCAAGCGCTTCCATCAGGCGCTGGATCTTGGCCAGGCTCTCGCGGTATTCGGCCTCTTCCTCGGAATCGGCGACCAGACCGCCGCCGCCCCATAGATGCACCTGGCCCTCGGCGATCACCGCCGTGCGGATCGCGATGGAGGTATCCATGTGGCCGCGGATATCCAGATAGCCGAGGCTGCCGCAGTAGGCGCTGCGGCGCACCGGCTCCAGCTCCTCGATGATCTGCATGGCACGGATCTTGGGCGCGCCGGTGATGGAGCCGCCGGGGAAGGCGGCGCCGAGCAGATCCAGCGCATCGCGCCCTTCATCCAGGGTGCTGGTGATGGTACTGACGGAATGGTGCACGTTGGCGTAGCTCTCCAGCGCGCACAGTGAGGGCACCTTGACGCTGCCGGGCGCGGAGACGCGGCCCAGGTCATTGCGCAGCAGGTCGACGATCATCACGTTCTCGGCGCGGTCCTTGGGGCTTTCCAGCAGCTCGGCGGCAAGCCGGGCGTCCTCTTCCGGCGTCGCGCCACGTGCGCGGGTGCCCTTGATCGGCTTGGTCTCGACCGCGCGATGATTGACCTCGACGAAGCGCTCCGGCGAGACGGAGACGATCGCCATCTCCTCGCCCTGGGCGTCCTGCCAGCTCAGATAGCCGGCGTAAGGTGTCGGCGTGGCCTGACGCAGGCGCAGGTAGGCATCCCAGCTGTCGCCACTGCAGTCGGCGGAGAAGCGCTGGGTCAGGTTGATCTGATAGCAGTCACCGGCGTGCAGATACTCCATCACCTGGCGGAAGCGTTCGCCGTAGCCCGCGCGATCCAGCAGTGGCGCGAAGGGGGTGTCGAGGGCGAAGTCGGCGCTGCGCGGCGCCGGTTGCTCCAGCCACTCAAGCACCTGCCGGCGCCGTTGGGGCGAGGCGATCAGCCAGCTCTGCTGGCGCTGATGGTCACTGATCAATGCCCAGTCATAGAGACCCAGACGCGCCCAGGGCAGCGCGATATCGTCCTCGGTCGTGGCGGGCAGGTCTTCCAGCGCGCGCCCGAAGTCGTAGCTCCAGTAGCCCAGCAGGCCGGCGATGAACGGCAGGTCCTCGGCTGTCAGGTCATGCCGGGCGAGCTCTTCGCCTGCCAGCGTCTGTGGCAGCAGGGTCAGCAGCTGGCGCTGGGCCTCGATCACCGGCAGGCGGGCGAGGCGCTCCAGCGCTTCACTGAACTGGCTCAGGTCACGCATCGTCTCCGGCAGCGGGCCAGTGAGCGTGCCGCCGTGTGGGCCTTGCTCCAGCACGGCCAGCGGGTCGCTGCTGATGATGTCGAAGCGGCCACCGGCCAGCGACGGCTGGCCGCTGTCGAGCAGCACGGCGTCGGGACGTGAGCGCAGGCGTGCGAAGCGCGACAGCGTGGAGGCTTCATCCTCGGCGGCGAGGGCGTAGGGCAGGGCGTTGATTTCGAGCGAGATGGTCATGACAGCTTCCGTTGGCGGACAGGGCATTTTAGGCATCCGAAGGCGTTTTGTCCGCCCATGCGTGCGGATTCCGGTGAGGGGCTGGCCTTGTCGGCTTGCCGTTCTCCCGTGCGCTGATTAAGGTGCCTGCCTCTGAACGCCCTGCGCCGTCATCGATGACTGCCCTGACGCACGTGCTGACGTTCGCCCAGCCCTCTTGCCCAGTCTCTTGCCCAGCCCCTGGCACCCCACCGGAGCCCCAGCATGCATCCCGAGTTCGAACATGGCCAACATCTGCTGTCACGTCCCGATCAGAACATCTTCTGGCAGCGTCTCAAGCGGCATGACGCCCAGGGCGGGCGTCGACTGCTGATGCTGCACGGCGCGGGTGTGGCCGGCACGCTGACCTGGGCACCGCTGGTCGGGCATCTCACGGCCCATGATGAGCTGATCATCCCGGACCTGCGTGGCATGGGGCAGACGCTGGCGCCGCAGGGTGGCGAGCCTCCTTTCACCCTCGAGCAGGTGGTCGAGGACGTGATGGCGTTGATCGAGACGCAGCGCATCACGCATTTCGACCTGATCGGCTACAGCTTCGGCGGGCTGGTCGCCATGCGCCTCGTCCAGCGTCTGCGCGCCGAGCGCCCGGAGGTGAAGGTCGGCGACATCAGCCTGCTGGAACCGGCACTGCTGGAGCGCGAATGCCACGCGACCATGATCAAGGTGCGTGACGGCTATGCCGAGGCGGCGCGCGCCATGCGCGAAGCCTCAAGCCCCGAGGCGGGCATCACCGCCTTCCTCGATCTCATCTCGCCGCATCGTACGCGCAACCCGCGCGCCGAGCGCATGATGGTGGCGCGACTGGCACATCGCCATCTGGGCTTCGCCAATGCGCTGGACTGTGTCACGCATGCCGTGCGCGAGATCGACCGCGAGGCGCTGCTGGCCGACGTGCTGGCCTCAGGCAGCGAGGTACGCAGCCTGGTCGGCGGCAAGAGCCCGCAGACCCTGCGCGACTATCACAGCCTGCTGGCCGAACGTCATGCGGGTTGGCAATCGCTGGAAATCCCCGGCACCGATCACTCGCTGCCTTTCCAGAAACCCCGCCGCATCGGCGCGGAGCTCAGCTTCACATAAAACGCATGATTGTCGACAAGCCGACCGATGAATGGTCTGGCATTGAGACTCAAGACGCCCCGTCAGCCTGTGCTGGCGGGGCGTCTTTCGCCTCGGCCGCTAGCGGCTGGAGTGCCTCTGGCCTGGCGGTGTGTGAAGACTGGCATGGCGGCGTATCAGGCGGTTCGGCCTTGTTCTGGCAGCCTTTTGTCCAGCGCATGCCAGCTCTCTTACGCCAAAGGTGTAGAGGATTTGGCGGATTGCATCTTGACCCACTCAGGCTCGCTGGCTAGTCTGGCAGTCATTGAATGATTGTCGACAATGGTGCTAGAAGTCCCTCATCGCCATTGTCCTGTCTCAGCCCCTTGTCCAGCCGGATTGCCTGACCGCCATGACCACCGATGCCTTTCACAATGCCACCACCGCTCGAAGCCTCGCGCGCGGCGCCACTGCCGAGCAGGCAGGCCACACCGCCTCCGCGAGTGCTCCGGCGCCTGAGGTGCGCACCCTGGCCGAGCGCGTCTTCCACCAGCTGCAGGACGCCATCGTGCGCGGCGAGCTGGCACCGGGCAGCAAGATCACCGAGCCGGGGCTGGCGCAGGCCTATGGCATCTCGCGCGGCCCGCTGCGCGAGGCGATGCGTCGTCTCGAGGTCCATCGCCTGATCGAGCGCGTGCCCCACGTCGGCGCGCGGGTGGTCAAGCTCTCGATGACCGAGCTGCTGGAGCTGTTCGACGTACGTGAGGCGCTGGAGAGCATGGCCGCGCGTCTGGCGGCGCGGCACATGACGCAGGAGGAGGTCACGCGGCTGCGCAGCGTGCTCAAGACCCACGAGCAGCAGTCGGACCTCAAGACTGGCACCGCCTACTTCCAGAAGGAAGGCGATCTCGACTTCCACTATCAGATCGTCCTCGGCAGCCATAACCATATGCTGATGACGATTCTCTGCGACGACCTCTACTACCTGGTGCGCATGTATCGCACCCAGTTCAGCGCCAGTGGCTCGCGTCCGCAGAAGGCTTTCGTCGAGCACCACCGTATCGTCGATGCCATCGAGGCCGGCGACGAGGAGCTGGCGGAGCTGCTGATGCGGCGCCACGTCAGCGCCTCGCGGGAGAACGTCGCCCGCCGCTATGCCGCCACGCTCAAGGAAGAGCAGGGCGAGGAGTGAACTGCCACACCGCTTGCGACCGGATCACCCCCAACAATTCCAACCCCGTCATGGGCCCAGCCCGGGAGATGTCATGTCACGCCATCTGAGTTCCACCGCCTTGCCAAGCCCCGGCGCCCGCTTCCGCGCGGCGCTGGAAGCCAATCGTCCGCTGCCCATCGTCGGCACCATCAATGCCTATACCGCCATCATGGCCGAGCGTGTCGGGCATCAGGCGATCTACCTGTCCGGTGGCGGCGTGGCCAACGCCTCCTACGGGCTGCCGGACCTGGGCATGACCAGCATGAATGACGTGCTGGAAGATGCGCGCCGCATCACCGCCGCCAGCGAGCTGCCGTTGCTGGTGGACATCGATACCGGCTGGGGCGGCGCCTTCAACATCGCACGCACCATTCAGGAGATGGAGCGCGCCGGCGTGGCTGCCGTGCACCTGGAAGACCAGGTTGCCCAGAAGCGCTGCGGACATCGCCCCAACAAGGCCATCGTCTCCAGTCAGGAAATGGTCGATCGCATCAAGGCGGCCGCCGATGCCCGTCGTGATGACGACTTCTATCTGATCGCGCGTACCGATGCCTTCCAGAAGGAAGGGCTCGAGGCCGCCGTGGCGCGTGCCAATGCCTGTGTCGAGGCCGGGGCGGACGCCATCTTCGCCGAGGCGGTGCATACCCTCGAGGACTACCGCGCCTTCTGCGAGGGCGTCGACGCGCCGATTCTGGCCAACATCACCGAATTCGGCGCCACGCCGCTGTTCAATCAGCGCGAGCTGGGCGATGTCGGCTGTCGGATGGTGCTCTATCCGCTGTCCGCCTTCCGCGCCATGAACGCCGCCGCCCTCAAGGTCTACCAGAACATCCACGACAAGGGTGACCAGAAGGACGTGGTCGACGACATGCAGACCCGCATGGAGCTCTACGACTTCCTCGATTACCACACCTTCGAGCAGAAGCTGGACACCCTGTTCGAGGCCGAAAGCCGCAAGGATTGATGCCAGACGCTCGAGACGGACGCCATGTCTCGTATCAGGAGGCCACTGGCTTCACGGGCCGGCACTTCCGGCCCGACCGTTTCTCCCTCGCTGGCAGACGCCTGGCCGGCGAGGGGCTTGACGCTTTATGCCCTACAAGAAAAAGAACAACTCAATGACGTCACTGCCAAGGAGATCGCGCCATGTCAGATACCACCGCTACCCCGAGCCCTAGTGCCTCCAGCGGCCTGCGCGGCCAGAGTGCCGGCGAGACCGCCCTGTGCACCGTCGGCCAGACCGGCTCCGGCCTTCGCTATCGCGGCTACGATCTGGAGGATCTCGCCGCCCACGCAAGCTTTGAAGAAGTCGCCTATCTGCTGCTCAAGGGCAAGCTGCCCAATCGTTCGGAGCTGGATACCTACATCGCGCGCCTCAAGGGCCTGCGTGGTCTGCCGGATGCCCTGAAGGCGGTGCTGGAGCAGATTCCGGCCAGCGCCCATCCGATGGACGTGATGCGCACCGGCTGCTCGATGCTCGGCAATCTGGAGACCGAAGAGAGCTTCGATGAGCAGTCCGACCAGGCCGACCGCATGCTGGCCGTGTTCCCGTCGATCATCAATTACTGGTATCGCTTCAGCCATGATGGCGTGCGCATCGACACCGAGACCGATGACGACTCCATCGGCGCGCACTTCCTGCACCTGTTGCACGGCGAGGCCCCCAGCGAGCTGCATGCCGCGGTGATGAATACCTCGCTGATCCTCTATGCCGAGCACGAATTCAATGCCTCGACCTTCACCGCGCGTGTCTGCGCCTCGACGCTCTCCGACCTGCATTCCTGCGTGACCGGGGCCATCGGCTCGCTGCGCGGGCCGCTGCATGGCGGTGCCAATGAGGCGGCGATGGCGATGATCGAGCACTGGCGCTCGCCGGAGGAAGCCGAGCGCGAGATTCTCGGCATGCTGGAACGTCGCGAGAAGATCATGGGCTTCGGCCACGCCATCTACCGTGAACGTGACCCGCGCAACGCCATCATCAAGGAGTGGTCACGCAAGCTGTCCGAGGATGTGGGCGATACTCAGCTCTACGCCGTCTCCGAGCGCGTCGAAGCCGTGATGTGGCGCGAGAAGAAGCTGTTCTGCAATGCCGACTTCTTCCACGCCAGCGCCTATCACTTCATGGGCATTCCCACCAAGTTGTTCACGCCGATCTTCGTCTGTTCACGCCTGACCGGCTGGGCGGCGCATGTCTTCGAGCAACGCGCCAACAATCGCATCATCCGCCCGAGCGCCGATTACACCGGCCCGGAGCATTGCGACTGGCTGCCCATCGAGCAGCGCGACTGACCCTTTCCTCGGCCAGTCAGCGTGCTGGCCGATCGTTTTCTTGACCGCCTGATGAGTCCGGATGCCCATGAATACCGAGTATCGCAAACCCCTGCCTGGCACGGCGTCACCGGGGACCCCGGTCGACTACTTCGATGCGCGTGCCGCCGTGGAAGACATCACCCCCGGTGCCTACGCCGGTCTGCCCTATACCTCACGCGTACTGGCCGAGAACCTGGTGCGTCGCTGCCCGCCGGATCAACTGCGCGACAGCCTCGTGCAATTGATCGAGCGTCGGCGTGATCTCGATTTTCCGTGGTATCCCGCGCGCGTCGTGTGCCATGACATCCTCGGTCAGACCGCGCTGGTCGACCTGGCCGGTCTGCGCGATGCCATCGCCGAGCGCGGCGGAGACCCGGCCAAGGTCAACCCGGTGGTGCCGACCCAGTTGATCGTCGACCACTCGCTGGCGGTGGAGCACGCCGGCTTCGACAAGGACGCCTTCGCCAAGAATCGCGCCATCGAGGAGCGGCGCAACGAAGACCGCTTCCACTTCATCGACTGGACGCGTCAGGCCTTCGAGAACATCGACGTGATTCCGCCGGGCAACGGCATCATGCACCAGATCAATCTGGAGCGGATGTCGCCGGTGATCGAGTCGCGCGCCGATGAGAAGGGTCATCAGGTCGCCTTCCCGGATACCCTGGTGGGCACCGACAGTCACACGCCGCATGTCGATGCGCTGGGCGTGATCGCCGTCGGCGTCGGCGGGCTCGAGGCCGAGAGCGTGATGCTGGGGCGCGCCTCCTACATGCGCCTGCCGGACATCATCGGCGTGCGCCTCACCGGGCGTCCGCAGCCGGGCATCACCGCCACCGACATCGTGCTGGCGCTGACCGAATTCCTGCGCGCCGAGAAGGTCGTCTCCTCCTATCTGGAATTCTTCGGCGAAGGCGCGGCCAGCCTGACCCTGGGCGATCGCGCCACCATCTCCAACATGACGCCGGAGTACGGCGCCACGGCGGCGATGTTCTACATCGACCAGCAGACGCTGGACTACCTGACGCTGACCGGGCGTGAGCCGGAGAACATCGCGCTGGTCGAGCGCTACGCGCGTGAGACCGGGCTGTGGGCCGATGAGAGCGGCCATATCGAAGGCGCGGTGGAATATGAGCGCGAGCTGACCTTCGACCTGTCCTCGGTGGTGCGCACCCTGGCGGGCCCCTCCAACCCGCACAGTCGCGTGCCGACCAGCGAGCTGGCCGCACGCGGCATCTCCGGGGTGATCGAGCATGAGCAGGACGAGGACGGGCGCGACCTGATGCCGGATGGCGCGGTGATCATCGCCGCCATCACCAGCTGTACCAACACCTCGAATCCGCGCAATGTCATCGCCGCCGGCCTGCTGGCCAGACGCGCCAATGCGCTGGGGCTGACGCGCAAGCCGTGGGTCAAGACCTCGCTGGCGCCGGGCTCCAAGGCCGTGCAGCTGTATCTGGAAGAGGCGGAACTGCTGCCGGAACTCGAGCAGCTCGGCTTCGGCATCGTCGGCTTCGCCTGTACCACCTGCAATGGCATGAGCGGTGCGCTGGACCCGTCGATCCAGCAGGAAATCGTCGAGCGTGATCTCTATTCCACCGCGGTGCTGTCCGGCAACCGCAACTTCGATGGCCGTATCCACCCCTACGCCAAGCAGGCCTTCCTGGCCTCGCCGCCGCTGGTGGTCGCCTACGCCATCGCCGGCACCATCCGCTTCGACATCGAGAAGGATGTTCTCGGGCATGCGCCGGACGGCTCGCCGATCATGCTCAAGGACCTGTGGCCGAGCGACGAGGAGATCGACGCCATCGTCGGCTCCAGCGTCAAGCCGGACCACTTCCGTCAGGTCTACATCCCGATGTTCGAGGCCCGTCAGGATCGCGACGACACGACCAGTCCGCTCTACGACTGGCGCGAGATGAGCACCTACATCCGTCGTCCGCCGTACTGGGAAGGCGGCCTGGCCAGCGCACCGACGCTCAAGGGCATGCGGGCACTGGCGGTGCTGGGGGACAACATCACCACCGATCACCTGTCGCCCTCCAATGCCATCATGGCCAGCAGTGCGGCGGGCGAGTATCTGGCCGCGATGGGCCTGCCGGAGGAGGACTTCAATTCCTACGCCACTCACCGTGGTGATCACCTCACCGCGCAGCGGGCCACCTTCGCCAATCCCAAGCTGATCAACGAGATGGCCGTGGTGGAAGGGGCGGACGGCAAGCGCGAGATAAAGCAGGGCTCGCTCACGCGCCTGGAGCCGGAAGGCAAGGTGGTACGCATGTGGGAGGCCATCGAGGCCTACATGCAGCGCAAGCAGCCGTTGATCATCATCGCGGGCGCGGATTACGGCCAGGGCTCGTCGCGTGACTGGGCGGCCAAGGGTGTGCGGCTGGCGGGCGTCGAGGCCATCGTCGCGGAAGGTTTCGAGCGTATCCACCGCACCAATCTGGTCGGCATGGGCGTGATGCCGCTGCAGTTCGCCGCCGGTACCACGCGCAAGACGCTGGCGCTGGATGGCAGCGAGATCTACGCCGTCGAGGGCGAGCCGGCGCCGGGGGCAGAGCTCACGCTGGTGATCGAACGCACCGCCGGTGACAAGGCAGGCCAGCTCGAGCGCGTACCGGTCACCTGCCGTCTCGATACCCGTGAGGAAGTCTCCATCTACTCGGCGGGCGGCGTGCTGCAGCGCTTCGCCGAAGACTTTCTGAGCTCGCAGGCGCCGGGCGAGACGGCGGCGGAGGTGACGGCATGAGCCAGCAGGCACAGCTCAGGATTCCCGCCACCTATCTGCGTGGCGGCACCAGCAAGGGCGTGTTCTTCCTGCGTGATGAGCTGCCGGAAGCGGCGCAGATGCCGGGCCCGGCGCGTGATGCCTTGCTGTTGCGCGTGATCGGCAGCCCCGACCCCTACGCCAAGCAGATCGACGGCATGGGGGGCGCGACCTCCAGCACCAGCAAGACGGTGATCATCAGTCGCAGCGAACAGCCGGACCACGACGTCGACTATCTGTTCGGCCAGGTCTCCATCGACTCGCCCTTCGTCGACTGGAGCGGCAACTGCGGCAATCTCTCGGCGGCGGTCGGGCCCTTCGCCATCGAGAAGGGCCTGGTGCCGGCCGAGCGCCTGCCGCGTGATGGCATCGCCGAGGTGCGTATCTGGCAGGCCAACATCGCCAAGACCATCATCGCGCGGGTGCCGATGTGCGAGGGGCGCGTCCAGGAAAGCGGTGACTTCGCCCTCGATGGCGTGACCTTCCCGGCCGCCGAAGTGGCGGTCGCCTTCCGTGACCCCGCCGCCGGCGAGGGCAGCATGTTCCCCACCGGCAATGTGGTCGATACGCTGGAAGTGCCGGAATCGGTGGTCGCGGGCGGGCGGATCCAGGCGACCCTGATCAATGCCGGCATCCCGACCATCTTCGTCGCTGCCCGCGATCTCGGCTATCAGGGCACCGAACTGCAGGAGGCGATCAACGCGGATGGCGAGGCCCTCGCGCGCCTCGAGACATTGCGCGCCCACGGCGCACTGCGCATGGGGCTGATCCAGGAGCTGGGCGAGGCCGCCAGACGTCAGCACACCCCCAAGGTCGCCTTCGTGGCACCGCCGGTGAATCACGTCGTCTCCAGTGGTCGCGAGATCAAGGCCGACGAGATCGACGTGCTGATTCGCGCCGTATCGATGGGCAAGCTGCATCACGCCATGATGGGCACCGCGGCCGTCGCCATCGCCGCGGCGGCTGCGGTACCCGGCACGCTGGTCAATCTTGCCGCCGCTGGCGGGGCCGATGCTGAGTCTGGGGCCGGACAGACTGGCACCGCGCGTGACTCGGTGTGCTTCGGACATCCCTCCGGCACGCTCAGGGTCGGCGCGAGTGCCCATCGTCAGTCACCCTCGGGTCAGGTCGGTGACGGCCAGCAAGGCGAGGGCGAATGGACCGTCAGTGAGGCCGTGATGAGTCGCAGCGCGCGTATCCTGATGGAAGGCTGGGTGCGGGTGCCGGCGGAGACCTTGATGCGCTAGCGCCGGTATTGGCAGGGGATGGTCTACTGTCAATATATCTCTCTTGATATTCCTCCTGCGGCATCCCGATGAAAGCCGGCCTGGCATGCATGTGCAGAGGGCCGGCTTTTGTGTATCTGTGGTGCGGACACAGGTATTTCGTGGGATGTGCCGGCATCGCGGGAGATGCATGCGAGCAAAGACGATCCACGACAGGAGGTCACACATGAGCACGCCATCCTCTGATCAGACGGGCGACAGCCGTCTCAGCGCCACTCAAGCCAGTACAAGTCAGGCCAGTACCAACCAGGCCAGCACCAATCAAGCCAGTACCAATCAGGCCAGCGCCAACCAGCGCCCGGACTATGACCCGGAGCTGCAGCAGATCGCCGACTATGTGCTGGGGTATTGCGATGGTCTGCATACCGCGGATGCGGATACGGATGTAGATGGCCTGGCCGGCAAGAGTGAGCGCTCAGGTCCCTCGGCAGAGGCGATGGACACCGCTCGGCTGTGTCTGATGGATACCCTCGGCTGCGGCATCCTGGCGCTGCGCTTCCCGGAATGCACCAAGCATCTCGGCCCGCTGGTGGCCGAGACCGTGGTGCCGCATGGTGCGCGGGTGCCCGGAACCGCCTTCAGTCTCGATCCCGTCAAGGCGGCGTGGGACATCGGCTGCACCATCCGCTGGCTGGATTACAACGATACCTGGCTGGCAGCGGAGTGGGGGCATCCCTCGGACAATCTCGGCGGCATTCTGGCGGTGGCGGATCACCTCTCGCGCCAGCGTGTCGCACAGGGCAAGCCACCCCTGGTGATGCGCGATGTGCTGGAGAGCATGGTGATGGCCCACGAGATCCAGGGCGTGCTGGCGCTGGACAACAGCTTCAATCGCGTCGGGCTCGACCATGTCATGCTGGTCAAGGTCGCGACCACCGCCGTGACGGCGCGCTTGATGGGAGCGAATCGCGAGCAGTTGCTGTCGGCGCTGTCCCACGCCTTCGTCGATGGCCAGAGTCTGCGCACCTATCGCCATGCGCCCAATGCGGGCTCGCGCAAGAGCTGGGCGGCGGGGGACGCCACCTCACGCGGCGTGCGGCTGGCGGACATCGCCCTGCGTGGCGAGATGGGCATCCCCGGTGCCCTCAGCGCGCCGCAGTGGGGCTTCAATGATGTCTCCTTCAGTCACGGCAATAGTGATCTCGCGCTCAAGCCCGAAGACGAGCGACGTCTGACGCTGGCGCGCCCTCTGGGCAGCTACGTGATGGAGAACGTGCTCTTCAAGGTCTCCTTCCCGGCCGAATTCCATGCCCAGACCGCCGCCGAGGCGGCCGTCCTGCTCCATCCCGAGGTGCGCGGCCGCCTCGAGGAGATCGAGCGCATCGAGATCACCACCCACGAATCGGCGATCCGCATCATCTCCAAGCAGGGCGAGCTCGCCAATGCGGCGGACCGCGATCACTGCCTGCAATACATGGTCGCGGTGCCGCTGATCTTCGGCGAGTTGAACGCGGACCACTATGAAGATGGCTTCCATGCCGCTCACCCGGAGATCGATCGGCTGCGAGACAGGATGGTCGTCAAGGAAGAGGCGCGCTTCACCCGCGAGTATCTGGAAGTCGACAAGCGCTCGATCGCCAATGCCCTGCGGGTGGTCTTTCGCGATGGCAGTGCCACCGAGCAGGTGACGGTGGAATACCCGCTGGGACATCGTCGGCGGCGTGAAGAGTCGCTCGTTCCGCTCGAGGACAAGTGTCGGGCCAATCTGGCCACCTGCTTCCCGCCTTTGCGGTGCGACACCTTGATGGCGTTGCTGGGCGATCGCGAGCGACTCGAAGCACTGCCGGTGCACGAGTTCATGGCGCATTGGGTGCCGTGAGGTTGCCGGCCGCATGATGCCCCGTTGGCAATCAGTCATCCAATTGACTGGTGCCGTCATCCGGTATGGGTAAACTGGAAGCGGATTGCACAGGAAGATCGACAGGGGCGCTTGCAAAGACTCGCCGGAGAGCGGGGCAACGCCTGCCGGGCCTTCATTGCAAAGGCATCATCACAAGGGACTCATCATGAAAACATTTCTGCTGCTGGGCGCCATCGCGCTGATCGTCATCTACGTGATCTCGATCTACAACAAGCTGGTCAGCCTCAAGGCGCGCTTCGAGAATGCCTTCGCGCAGATAGAGGTGCAGCTCAAGCGGCGCTATGACCTGATTCCCAATCTGGTCGAGACGGCCAAGGGCTATCTGAGTCATGAGCGTGGCACCCTGGAAGAAGTGATCAATGCCCGCAACAAGGCGATGGCCGCCTTGAATGCCGCCGCGGCGCATCCCGGCAGCATGGACAAGCTGGCCAGCCTGGCCGGTGCCGAGCAGGGGTTGGCGGCGAGTCTGGGCAAGCTGGATGTGGTGGTCGAGGCCTATCCTGAGCTCAAGGCGGACCAGACCATGAGCGACCTGATGGAAGAGCTGACCGCCACCGAGAACCGCGTCGCCTTCGCGCGTCAGGCCTACAACGATGCCGTCACCGACTACAACGTCTATCGCCAGAGCTTCCCGCAGGTGGTGTTCGCGCCGACCTTCGGTCATCGCAGTGATGCAGGACTGCTGACCTTCGATGACAGCGTGAAGATTCGCCAGGCCCCGGATGTCAGCTTCTCGTGAGCTGAATGGCTGATGCTTCTCTCGCAGCGGTCTGGCGCTGTGATCCTGACTGGGTAGATGGCGAGCGCGAATGAATTTCTATCATGAGCAGGACAGTGCGCGGCGTCGTACGCGGCTATTGCTGCTGGCCTTCACGGCCATGTCGCTGGTGGTGTCTCTTGCCGCCGGCGCCGTGGTGCATGTCGCGATCAGCAGTTTCCTGGGGCGTCCGGCCGCCACGACGTTTGAATATGTCTGGCCAGTGGCGAGCATCATCTTCCTGTGCAATGCCCTGGTCGCGGCGCGTGAGCTGCGGCGCCTGCAGCAGGGCGGTGCGGTCGTGGCCGCACGCCTGGGTGGCAAGCTGGTGGATGTCGAGACCCAGGACTCGCGCGAGCGACGGGCACTGAATGTGGTGGAAGAGATGGCGATCGCCGCCAACCTGCCCACGCCGCAGCTGTTCCTGCTGCCGCATGAGGCGATGATCAATGCCTTCGCGGCGGGCTATCGGCCCCATGATGCGGTGATCGCGCTGAGTCGCGGGGCGTTGGAGCAGCTGGATCGCAACGAGCTGCAGGGCGTGGTCGCTCACGAGTTCGCCCATATCGCCAATGGCGATATTCGCCTCAACCTGCGTCTGGCGAGTGCGGTCCACGGCCTGGTGTTTCTCTCCGAGGCGGGGCGCTTCCTGATGGGAGCGGGGCGCATCGGCTTCGTGTTGGGCAGGGCGCGCTCCTCCGGTTCCGACAGGAAAGGCGGCATGCCGCAGCTGATGCTGGTCGGTGTGGCGCTGTGGTTGCTCGGCAGTCTCGGCGGGCTGGGCGGCAGGCTGTTGCAGCGCGGGGTCGCGCGCTCACGCGAATATCTCGCCGATGCCAGTGCGGTGCGCCTGACGCGTTTCCCGGATGGCATCGCCTCGGCCCTCAAGCGTATCGGTGGCATGGGCTGGCAGGGACGTATCCAGCATCCGCGCGCCATGACCTACAACCACCTCTTCTTCGTCGAAGCGCGTCCGCCATGGCTGACGGGCTGGTTCGACTCGCATCCGCCGCTGGATGAACGCATCAAGCGCCTGGAACCCCGTTGGGACAGACAATATCTGAGCGCGCGCCAGCAACCGGTGCATACCTTCGAGCAGCAGGGGCCCATCGGGGCAGAAGTGCTTGGCGGGGTCATGGCGGGTATCGCCGGCGCGGCCGTCATGGGCGAGCTGTCGCGTTCCCGGGGTGAGCTCGAGAACCTGACGCTGTCGCGCTTTCTCTGTCCGCAGCTGGTGGTGGCGATGATCGCGCCCTCGGAGCTCACCCGGCGTGGGGTCTGGCTCACCGAGCTTGAGCGTCAGCATGACTGGCTGGATGGCAAGCGCGTGCGCGAGGCGCGGCGCAAGCTCGAGTCCTTGCCGCGGGTCGAGTGGATTCCCTTGCTCAACCGCTTGATACCGCGCTGGCGGGAAGCGGATGAGCGCGCGCATCGCATGCTCAAGGCGCAGACACCTCCGCAGGACATGTTCATCTGGTGTCTGTGGCAGCTGCTGCTGGAGTCACTGGACCCGCGGATCGATCGCAAGAGTGACTCGCTGGCCCTGCAGCAATGCCAGCCGGCCTGTCAGCATTGGCTCATGCTGATGGTCGGACTCATCGACGATGAAACGCTGCGCGAGGACATCTTCCTGGACGCCAGTGCAGAACTTGGTCTGGCGCTTGCGTATCCACAGTCACAGCCGGATGGGGATAACCCTGCGCTGCGCTGCCGTCATCTCACGCAGCTGGCTCATTTGCGCCCGATGGACAAGCAGCGCTGGTTCACGGCGCTAGCCCAGGTGGTGCATGCCGACCAGACGCTGGCCGATGAAGAGGTGGCCCTGCTGACACTGCTGGCTCGCGTCATGCAGCTGCCGGAGGCACGCCTGGAAGCGGCGCTTGAGACACAGTCGCATTCGCGTGGTGGCTGGCAGGCGCGCCCAGTATCTCGGCCCGCGGACGGCAAGGCGGTCTGAGTATCGACCAGGCGAGTGGCTGTTTTCTGCGTCAAAGCCCTTGCCATCAAACCGATTCCTGCGTAAAGTACGCATCCGCTGCCGGGGACGCATGGCGTTACCAGCGGTGAAAGAGGTTTGCAGGTGATTGTTTTGCTTGGTGTTTTTTGAAGTCCGCTTCGAATTCATCGATTGACAATCCCGGGCGATTCGCTAGAATATGCCGCACTCCTTACGGAACAGGTGATCGAGCAACGCTCCTCACCGCTTGATGATGCTTAGAGGCAGTCGACTGACTCATCATCAAGTGCTTGACTTCTCAAGCGTTCCGGG